>JBBRBA010000028.1:0-37173 GCA_038206285.1 Geobacterales bacterium | reverse complement strand
GGTCAAGAACACCTACGGCACCGGCTGCTTCATGCTGATGCACACCGGCGACCGGCCGGTTATCTCCGGGCAAAACCTCCTCACCACGGTGGCCTGCCGCCTGGGGGGACGGACCGAGTACGCCCTCGAAGGGAGCGTCTTCGTCGCCGGAGCAGCGGTGCAATGGCTGCGGGACGGTCTCTGCATCATCCGCTCCGCCGTGGAGGTCGAAACTCTGGCGGCGACGGTTACCGATAACGGCGGCGTCTATCTCGTCCCGGCCTTTGCCGGTCTGGGCGCCCCTCACTGGGACCCTTACGCCCGCGGCGCCATGTTCGGCCTCACCCGCGGCACCACTGCCGGCCATATCGCCCGGGCTACTCTCGAAAGCATCGCCTTCCAGACGGCCGACCTCCTCGAAGCGATGGAAGCGGATGCCGGCACGCCGCTGAGTGAGCTGCGGGTGGATGGCGGCGCTACCGGCAACAACATGCTGATGCAGTTTCAGGCCGATCTCCTCGGCGTCCCGGTGGTGCGGCCGCAGGTGCGGGAAACGACAGCACTCGGTGCGGCCTATCTGGCCGGGCTGGCAATCGGCTTTTGGCAAGACCGGGCAGAGATCGGCCGGCTCTGGCAGGCTGAACATACTTTTACCCCGGCCATGGAGCAAGCGCAGGCGGCCGAGTTGCGCAGCCGCTGGAAGAGAGCCCTGGAACGGACCAGGGGATGGGAGCAGCCATGAAACGCGCCGAGCTTTTGCAACAACTTATGGATGAACCGCTCTGGGACATGATCGTCATCGGCGGCGGCGCCACCGGCCTCGGCACGGCAGTGGATGCGGCCAGCCGCGGCTACCGGACACTCCTTTTGGAGCAGGGGGACTTTGCCCAGGGGACTTCCAGCCGGAGCACCAAGCTGATCCATGGCGGGGTCCGTTACCTGCAGCAGGGGAACCTTTCTCTGGTGCTGGAGGCGCTCCGGGAGCGCGGCCTTCTAATCCGCAACGCCCCCCACCTGGTGCACAACCTTTCCTTTGTGGTGCCGCTCTATGACTGGTGGGAAGGGCCATTCTACGGCATCGGCCTCAAGCTTTACGACGTCCTGGCCGGCAAACTGGGGCTCGGTCCCTCCTGCCTGCTCACCAGGGAGGAGACCCTGCGCCACATCCCGACCGTCGAAGCGCAAGGGCTCAAGGGGGGGGTAATATACCATGACGGCCAGTTCGACGATTCCCGCCTGGCGATCAGCCTGGCCCTGACCCTGGCCGATCTGGGCGGGGTTGCGCTTAATTACCTGCCGGTGACCGCTATCAGCCGCGAAAACGGGCTGGTGACCGGGGTAGAGGCCAGGGAGAGTGAAACCGGCCGGCTGTTCACGATCAGGGGAAAAGTGGTTATCAACGCTGCCGGCCCTTTCATCGACGCTGTGCGGCGGCTGATCGACCCTGATGTCAGGGAGCTCATCACCCCGAGCCAGGGGGTACACCTGGTGCTGGACGGCTCGTTTTTGCCCGGCGACAGTGCGATCATGGTGCCGCATACCGATGACGGCCGGGTGCTGTTCGCGGTTCCCTGGCATGGCCGGGTCATCGTCGGCACCACCGATACCCCGGTTACGGCGGCCACCATCGAACCACGGCCGCTACCGGAGGAGATCGACTTCCTCCTTTCCCATGCCGCCCGCTACCTTACCCGCCATCCAGAGCGAAAGGACGTGCTCAGCGTCTTCGCCGGCATCCGGCCGCTGGTCCGCGCCGACGCCGGCAGCGACACCGCTTCGCTTTCCCGCGATCACACCCTGCTGGTGGAGAGCAGCGGCCTGGTCACCATTGCCGGCGGCAAATGGACCACCTACCGGAAGATGGGAGAGGACACGGTAACCGCCGCCGCCCAGGTTGCCGGACTGGAAGACCGGCAATCAGTCAGCGGCAGCCTGCAGATTCACGGCTGGCAGGAAGGTGTCGCTGCGGATGACCCGTTGCAGGTCTACGGCAGCGATGGCGCGAAACTTATGCAGCTGTTCATTGAAAATCCGGCATGGCGCGAACCGCTGCACCGGTTGCTGCCGTACTCTGAGGGAGAGGTCGTCTGGGGGGTGCGCATTGAGGGGGCGCGCACGGTTGCGGATATCCTGGCCCGCCGCACCAGGGCGCTGCTGCTGGATGCCCGTGCCAGCATTGCCGCTGCGCCGAGAGTCGCGCAGCTCATGGCGCAGGAACTGGGACAGGACCGCGCCTGGCAGGAGGCGCAGGTGGCCGCCTTTGCCGAACTTGCCAAAGGGTACCTGCTGGAATGATGCAAAAGGGATCAGGGTGAGGTCCCGGCCGGGTACAAAATGCTGCATATTAAATGTACCGGGGGACTTGACTCTGCTTCCGCTGTCGGCTCCCGGCAACAACTGTCGGCATGCTCTCTGATTTGGACAGCAGCAGGTTTTAATATGCTTTCATCTTATTTTTTGGCGTTTTTTTTGCTTGTGTTATTGCGGATGGTGGCCGACGCTGGCCGACAATATCTTCCACGAGGTTTCGCCATGACAACTACGGAAGCTGAAAAACTGCTTAAAAAGGGTGTTGCAGCCCTTGCCAACGGGCACACGCATCTCGCCATGACCTGTCTTGAGCAGGCCATGCATTACGCCAGGACGCCGAAGACCTGCTCTTATCTGGCCTACTGCATAGCCCTTAACAGCAAGCGGTTTGACGATGCCATTGCCTTGGGCCGCGAAGCGCTGGAAGCAGAGCCGAACTCGTCGCTTTACTGCCTGAACCTGGGCAGGATTCTGCTCCTTGCCGGCCGCAAAGAAGAGGCAATAACGGTTTTCCGCCAAGGGCTGGTTTTTTCCAGGGATGCCGCCCTGATCTACCAACTGGAAGAACTCGGAACCCGCAAGCCCCCCATTTTCACGGCGATGCCTCGTGAGCACTTCGCCAACAGGCTCTGCGGAATACTGGGCAGCAAAATCGGTTTAAGGTAGCGTGCCGGCAGGATTATCTTCACGCTCTATCTGCATTTCTGCTATAGTGAAAACCTTGGATTAAACTTTCCGGAGGTTTTGTCGTAAATGCCAATCAGAATTATTCTTGCCTGCCTGCTGCTTTTCTCCCTGCTGCTTTTCTCCCTCCCGCTTTCCGCCACCGCTTCAACTCAACCCGTCAACGTACCGATCCTGCTCTACCACCGCTTCGGCCCGACCGTTGCCGACGGCATGACCATCACGACGCCGGTCTTTGAGCAGCACCTCAAGTACCTGCGGGACAACGGCTACAAGGTTATCCCGCTGCGCCAGCTGATCAACTGGTACCAGAAAAAAGGTCCGGCGCCGGCGCCGAAATCGGTGGTAATCGTCGAGGACGACGCGCACAAGACGGTTTACTCGGATATGTACCCGCTGGCCAAAAAATACAATGTGCCGATCACGGTATTCATCTACCCTTCAGCCGTCTCCAATGCCAAATACGCCATGACCTGGGAGCAGCTGCGGGAGCTGAAAAAGAGCGGTCTGTTCGATTTCCAGTCCCATACCTACTGGCACCCAAACTTCAAGCAGGAGCGGAAGAAGCTGAAGCCGGCCGAGTTCGACAAACTGGTTGCCAGCCAGTTGCAAAAGGCTAAAGGGAAGATCGAGAAAGAGCTCGGCGTGACGGTTGATCTGCTGGCATGGCCGTTCGGCATCTACGATGACGACCTGCTGCGGCGAGCCGCTGCCGCCGGCTATACCGGCACATTCACCATCGAGCGCCGCCATGCAACCGCAGCCGACCCGGTCATGAAACTCCCCCGCTACCTGCTGATCAATGCCGACCAGGGGAAGGCTTTTGCACAGATACTGGCCGGGAGCGCGCCGAAGCGCAATGTCGTCTACTGAGCCGAAGAAGCATGCCTGTAACGACTGTTCATTCTGCCAGTGGTGCAGCGATGACCGCTGCGCCCTCTGCCTCGACAAGGGGCATTGCTGCGCAAGGAAACTCTCGATAGCCGAACAGATAGCACTCTATGAAGAGGTAAACCGGCAAGATGCTGCCAAACGGAACAGATGAGGAGAGCGTGGATTATCTCCGCGCTCTTGACCTGAAGATCATCCAGCCGAAAAGCGGCTACCGCTTCTCGCTCGATCCTCTGCTGCTCTGTGATTTCGCCCCCGAAAACAGCGCATCTGTACTCGATCTCGGCAGCGGCTGCGGCATCATTCCGCTGGTCATGGCACGCCGCTCTAAAGCAGCAACAGTTGTAGCGGTGGAGTTTCAACCGCGCATGGCCGAGATCGCGGCGCGCAACGCAACAGACAACGGTCTGGCAGAGAGAGTGACCGTGCTGCAGGCAGATATTCTTGAACTCACAGGCCGCTTCAGTGGCAACAGTTTCGACCTGGTCATGGGGAACCCGCCATACCGGCGGCTAGGGACAGGAAAGACCAGTCCGCACCCCGGGCGTGACCTGGCCAGGCACGAATCAAGCGCCACCCTTACCGATTTTTTTGTTGTTGCGAAAAAGATGGTAAAAGCGGGGGGAAGCATCTGCTTCATCTACCATCCGGAGCGTCTGGCAGAACTGCTGGCTGTGGCGCTGGAGCTGAAACTTTCGCCAGCCAGACTGCAACTGGTGCACGGCGATCAGTCACTGCCTGCCAGAATGTTCATGATTGAGCTTTTCAAGGGGAGAAGGGTTTCTCTTGAGGTACTGCCGCCGCTGCTGGTAAAGGATTCAATCTATGGTGAGCAGCAGCAAGCTGGGATGAGAACAGCGCCATAAACGCCGCGCGCAGTTCCGGATCGGCAACCGCTGCTGCCAGCTCTGCAAGCTGGCGTTTTTCAGCCTCGGTCAGCTTTCTTTTAGGTAACGGGGCGGCGGCGCTTTTTCCGGACAGGGGGGGGAGGCTTCCCTGTTTGAAAAAGATCTCCTTTACCAGCGGCTCGCCGATTGCCGTATTGAGATGGTGAATAAGATCCTGCTTCATCAATGACAGCTGCTGCAACCAGGCCGAGCCGGAAACCCTGACGGTGAGAGTCCCGTCCCTGAAAGCCGCCGGCTGGGATTTACCCGCGATCTGCGCGCCGACAGCCTCACCCCACACCTGCCAGACCTTTGACTCGCGCATCCTCTTTTCTGCCGGTTGCCCGGCAAAGACCGCTTCAAGCAGAGCGGCAAGCGGTAGCGGCTGTTTCATTCTGGAGCGCTTTTCAGCCATCGGGGTCACGCCTGCGACGGACTCTGCCGCCGATGATCTGTCCCAAAACAGCACCGGCTATTGTCAGGGGGATGAATTTCCAGCTGTATCCCGACTTGATTCTGAGGTATATGATAAAGGGAATGCTGATATGGATGTAGAAGTACCAGGCAAAACTGAATTTTTCGACTGCCTGGCGAAAATAACCAAGCGGGATGTTGATCATGATGGCGGTCAGCATCAGCCCGATGAGTAAAAGCGGCAAGTTCATCGGCATATAGTATGCCTGCGGCCGGTATAAAGTCAATCCGCTTCTGAACAGAGGGGAATCAATGGTAAATGAAGGCGATTACGTCGCAATTTTCAACTCGGTTCACCGGGTAATGAAGGCTGAAAAACTCCTCAAAGGGGAAAAGCTGCCGATGCTGCTCATACCAGCGCCCCGTGCCCTCTCCTCGGACTGTGGTCTGGCGATACGCTACACTGCGGTTGATCGTGAGCGGATAGAAGCACTGTTTGCCTCTGCCGCGGTTGTCCCGGAGGAGATCTACCTCAAGACAGAGAGCCGGTTCGTCAGGGTTGAGCAGAACAGCTGATGAAGCCACTCTTCCTTAATCCACCGACCTTTGCCGACTTTGACGGCGGCGCCGGCGCCAGATATCAGGCGTCACGCGAGGTGACCTCTTTCTGGTATCCGACCTGGCTCTGCTATCCGGCAGGGATGATTACCGGTTCACGGGTTGTAGATGCCCCGGTGCAGCGGCTCGATCTGAGTGACTGCCTGCAGATCGCCAGGGATTACGACCTGGTAGTACTTTATACTTCAACCCCTACCCTGGCGCTCGATATCGCCACTGCCAGGGCGATAAAAGCGCAGCAGCCGGCTACGGTGACCGTGCTGGTCGGCCCGCATGTTTCGGTACTGCCCGAGGAGTCGCTCCGCCAGGCAGGCGCAGCGATCGACATCGTCTGCCGCGGCGAGTTCGACTACACCATAAAAGAGCTCTGCGAAGGACGGGAGTGGGAACAGGTCGCCGGCATCAGTTTCCGCCGCGGCAGCGACATGTTTCATACCCCTGACCGCCCGCCTTTGACCGATCTCGACGCCCTCCCCTTTGCCGCCCAGGTCTATCAGCGTGATCTAAAGGTCAATGATTACATCATCCCGCATTTTCTCCACCCCTACGTCTCCATCTACTCCAGTCGCGGCTGCCCGTCGCGCTGCATCTACTGCCTCTGGCCGCAGACCTTTTCCGGCCGGACCATGCGCTGCCGCTCCCCGGAAAACGTCCTTGCCGAGGTGAAATGGATCATTGCCAACCTGCCGCAGATAAAAGAGATCTCGTTTGATGACGACACCTTTACGGCCGACAAAGTTCATGCCAGAGCCGTGGCCGCGCTGCTCAAACCTTTGAATATTTCTTGGGCGATCAATGCCCGGGCGAACACCGATTTCGAGACACTGCGGCTGATGCGGGAGGCAGGACTGCGGCACGTCGTGGTAGGTTACGAATCAGGCAATGACGCTATCCTGAAAAACATAAAAAAAGGGGTGACTAAAGAGCAGGCGCTGCAGTTCACCAGAGAGTGCCAGAAACTCGGTCTTTCCATCCACGGTGCTTTCATCATGGGGCTCCCGGGCGAGAGCCGGGCGACAATTCTCGAGACCATCGCCTTTGCCAAAAAGCTCGATATCAACTCCATCCAGGCATCGATTGCCTCACCCTATCCGGGAACGGAATTCTACGATCTCTGTATTGAAAACGGCTGGATCACATCAAGCAGTTTCCTCGACGACTCCGGGCATCAGAAGTGCGTTATCAGTTATCCGCAGCTCTCAGCTGCTGAAATTTTCAACTCGGTGGAGGAGTTCTACAACAAGTTCTACTTCCGGCCGAAGTACATTCTGCGCAGTATCGGCAGGATGATAGTCGACAGCGCCGAGCGGAAGAAGCTGCTGCAGGAGGGGAAACAGTATCTGGCCTACATGAAGAGGCGCCGGGGGGAGAGAGGATGAAAATTCAGTTCGGGCAGACAGTGATCGGCAGGATCGGGATTGCCGAAGAGAACGGCAGTATCGTCCGCCTCTTTTTTGAGACAGCTTCGCCGCCACCAGACGTGGAAAGCTGTGAAACCGCTCTGCTCAAAGAAGCATTCAGCCAGCTGCACGCCTGGCTTGCCGGAAAAATAACGGAATTTTCCCTGCCGCTCGCCCCGCAAGGCACAGCTTTCATGCGTAAAGTCTGGCAGGTGCTTTGCCGGGTGCCGTACGGCACGACAGCCAGCTACCGGGAACTCGCCGCTGCCGCCGGCAACCCCAAAGGCGCCCGGGCAGCAGGAATGGCCTGCAACAAAAATCCCCTGCCGATCTTTATCCCCTGCCACAGGATTATCGGCGCAAGCGGCAGGCTGACAGGCTACGGCGGCGGACTGGAGCTGAAAGAGAGGCTGCTGGTGCTGGAGAAGAACGGCCGGCTGCCTGAGAAATAGCTTTCAAAGCCACTGGAAATCTAGCCGATGTTCGGGAATCGACAATTAGTGAAGGGAGCCGAAGATTTGTCATGAGGCTGGCAGAGGATAAGGGCCTGAGAGATAAGATGGACAAGGTGAAAAGGGGCAAAAATATCGATGTTCCAATGAGGCCAGTAGACCCGGTGGCCAAAAAACCGGCGCCGGGTCACCGCCCGAGCCGTTAACGCCAATCAAATATAAAAACATGCTTAAAAATGGCCGTAATGGCGGGAAGTGTCAGGAGTCCTCCGGCAACAGCGCTGGCGAAAGTTTTGCCAAATCAGCCAGCAGCTGCGGCCAGCGCTCTTCAGCTATCTGCTCAAGCAGCGAGAGCAGAGTTGCCGGCAGCGGCGCATACACAGTCATCTCCAGAGCGGTAACCGGATGGGGGAAAGATGAGGCAAAGGCATGGAGCGCGTGGCCGCCCAGACCCTTCACCAACCGGCCGCCATAGCGCAGATCGCCGAGAATCGCGTGGCCACAGGAGCTGAAGTGCTTCCTGATCTGATGCGTCCGCCCGGTCACCGGCCAGACGGCAACAACTGCCGCGCCATCGTCCTGCAACAGACGGCGGTAACGGGTCAGGGACTCTTTCCCTTCCAGCGGCAGGTCAATCTCCCCTTCTAAAGGCAACTCGCCGTCAACCACCGCCAGATAGATTTTGCCGAGGCCGCTCTCGCGGATGAAGCGCCCCATGATTCCGGCCATAGTTGAACTCTTGGCCAGGATCACTGCGCCCGAGGTGCCGCGATCGATTCTGTTTACCGGTCTGAGCTTGCACGGGGTGCCCCGGCGCTCCATGTACTCCTCGCAGAACGTCACCAGGTCCGGGCCGGTATCCTCAGCGGTATTATGCACCGAGCGCCCCGGCTCCTTGTTGACCACAGCCAGGTAATCATCTTCGTAAAGCATGTCAACTGCCGGCAAACCCTTGCCCATAAGAGCTGCAGTTCTGCCGCTCTCCTTCAGGGTAACGGTGTCATGCAGCTGCAGCCGGGTTTCCGCAGCCGGCTGCGCACCGTTATGCAGCAGATGACCGCTCTTGATAAGCTTCTGCAGGTAGCCGCGGGTTGCGCCCGGCAGCATGTTGTGCAGAAAGCTTTCGATCTGGCGGCAGTGATCAGCGGCAGTGATGGTGAAAATGAGCATTGTTACTCCAGAAATGATTTAACCAGCAACAGCATCCCCCCATCAGCGGCGCTGACGGCATTCTCGCGCTCCTCCTGGGTAAGCAGCTGCTTGAGGATTTTTTTTGCTTTCTTCCGGTTGCCGGCAATAGTTTCGGTCATCTTGCAGAGAATACCGACCGGAACGCCGTTGCGAAACCCTTCTACCAGCTTGCCGATTTCGTCAAGACGCTGCGTCTCTGTCCATGTCCTGTAAAGAGCAGCGCCAAGATCGTTGTTTGTTTCGAGCATAACCAACCTCCTGAGGATGATGGGGATGAAATGTATCAGTAGCAGCCATCTTATGCAAACCCGAAATAAATTGACAGCAGGGTTGCCGCAGGGTAAAAAAATCAGGCTGAAGGCTGAACAGCTAAATGACAGGAGTGTGCAATGAGTATTCTGGTTGTGGGTTCAGTAGCGATCGACTCGGTAGAAACCCCTTTCGGCGTAGGCGAAAATGTCCTCGGCGGCTCAGCCACCTATTTCTCGACGGCAGCAAGCTTTTTTACCGATGTGAATCTGGTGGCGATTGTCGGTGATGACTTCCCGCAGGAGCATATCGACTTTCTTGAATCACGCAACATAGATCTGGCCGGACTGATGCGGGTGCCGGGGAAAACATTCCACTGGAAAGGGCGCTACGGCTTTGACCTGAACGAAGCAGAAACGCTTGATACGCAGCTTAACGTCTTTCAGACCTTCCGGCCGCAGATACCGGCGCAGTACGCCGAGGCCGAATACCTTATCCTTGCCAACATCGACCCGGAGCTGCAGCTGGAAGTGCTTGCACAGGTGAAGAAGCCGCGGGTGATAGCCTGTGACACCATGAACTTCTGGATATCATCAAAAGCGGAAGTTTTGAAAAAAGTTATTGCCAGGGTTGATTTCTTCATCATCAACGAGGGTGAGGCGAGGCAGCTTACCGGTGAAGTCAATCTGGTCAAGGCTGCCCGGGCGATTCTCGCCATGGGGGCAAAAAACCTGATAATCAAGCGCGGCGAGTACGGCGTTCTTCTGTTCAGCGGGGACACGATTTTCGCGGCGCCCGCTTATCCTCTCGAAAATGTCTTCGACCCTACCGGCGCCGGCGACACCTTTGCCGGCGGTTTCATGGGCTATCTCGCCAGCACCGCCAATCTCTCGCCAGAGAGCATCAGGCAGGCGATCATCTTCGGCAGTGTCATGGCATCCTTCAATGTCGAGGATTTCAGTCTGGACAGGCTTCGCACCCTGCAGTACAGCGAGATCGACGCCAGGTACAAAAGTTTCAAGGCGATGACTCATTTCGAGGCGGTTTAACCCCGGGCAGAACAGCGTCACCCCCATGAGCCTCCGGGAGTTGACGCCGATAAATTCAGCGAAACAGCTAAATGCC
Organism: Geobacterales bacterium; assembly: GCA_038206285.1. Lineage (GTDB taxonomy): Bacteria > Desulfobacterota > Desulfuromonadia > Geobacterales > DSM-12255 > VEOV01. The sequence goes on along the minus strand of JBBRBA010000028.1, from coordinate 26,973 downwards.
GGCGGCATGGATACCGAATCAATGACACATGAACTCTGAAAGTATGAACCGGACAACGGCCTGCACCCTTAAGCAGATATGCAGCAGGGTGTTCGCTGATGAAGCATTCCCGATGCGTCCCGGTATGAACGCATAATGTACTTCAACTCCTTCAGCTATTTCCTGTTCCTGCCGGTCGTTTATCTGGCCTTTTATTTTACGACCGACCGCTGGCGCTGGCTGGTGCTGCTCACAGCCAGCTACGGCTTTTATGCATTCCTTAAGGCGCCCTACCTGCTTGCAGTACTATTCATGGCAACTTCTATCAGTTATGCCTGCGGTCTGCGCATAGCGGCAGAGCAGGATGAAGCCGGGCGCAGATTCTGGCTCTGGATTGGCAGCTTTTCCTCTGCCCTCATGCTTGTTCTGCTCAAATACTTCCCTTTTTTCGAATCCCGGGCCAACAGCATTTTTGGCCTCAGCAGCACCCTTTCCACCACCATTGTCGCTGTCGGCGTATCCTATTTCACCTTCCAGGCCATTTCCTATCTGGCCGACATCTATCTGGAGACTGAAGGCCCGGAACGCCACTTTGGCCGCTATGCGCTCTACATGGCCTTCTTCCCGAAATTGCTGCAAGGCCCGATCGAGCGCGCCGGCGACCTGTTGCCGCAACTGAAGCAACCTTACCGGTTCAACTATGACGCCATGCGCTCCGGTATCCTGCTCTTCATCTGGGGCCTGTTCAAAAAAGTTGCAGTTGCAGACCGGTTGGCTCTCTATGCCGACCAGGTCTACAACAATGTGCATGACTACAGCGGATTATCACTGATCCTCGGCACCTACGCCTATGCACTGCAAATCTATTTTGACTTCTCGGCCTACACCGATATGGCACGAGGGACCGGGCGGATGTTCGGCATCAACCTGACCGAGAACTTCAACAGCCCTTACCTGGCGACATCAATCGCCGATTTCTGGCGTCGGTGGCATATCACGTTCTCACGCTGGATACTGGATTACATCTTTAAGCCGCTGCAAATGAGATGGCGGAACCTGGGGCAGGCAGGCACTGCTCTGGCTCTGATCATTACATTCCTGGTGTCAGGCATCTGGCATGGCGCAACCTGGGGGTTTGTCATCTGGGGATTGCTGCATGGCGTCTACCTGGCAGCTTCTACATACTATCGCCCTTATCAGAAGCGGCTGTACAAATGGATTGGAATTGAAAAAAGCCGATGGTTGAAGTGGTGGCAGGTTTTTATAACCTTCAATCTTGTGAGTTTTGCATGGGTGTTTTTCCGGGCAAACAGCCTGAATGATGCGTGGTATGTTGCCAAGAACCTGCTTGGTTTTTACAGTAATTTTATTTCCGCCGGTAAACACGGAATATATGAATTCATTGACCACAATGTCATTATAGTCAATGGAATTAGCACTTTTGTAACCATGGTAATAATTTCAGCAATTGTGGGTGTTGTCGGTAATGACAGGCTGATGCAAGTGTTGGATAAAAAACTTATATTCAGATGGCTGGTTTATTATACGCTATTTATATCCATTCTAGTCCTGCGGTTGGACAATACTACTTTCATATATCTGAAATTCTAGGCTTTCATGTTTATTAACAACAAATCCTTATTTACGATTCTTATCAAACTGGCAGTTTTTTTAATGCCGTTTTTACTGATATTATCCGTATTGATAATTATGGATCCGTTAAAGGTGTTTCGTGATTATGATGATTACTACAAAAATAATTTCGTGTCAGAGAATCGTGAGTTAGTTTGTTTGAAACTCTATAACAAGAATTCAAAAAAAATAAAATATGACTCATATATTTTCGGCAGTTCGAGAAGTCTGGCGTTCAAAGTTGATAATTGGATTAAATATTTGCCGGCAGGAGCGAATGGATTTCATTTCGATGCATCCGGTGAGGGCGTATATGGCATTTACAATAAATTGAAATACATTGATGAAACCGGCGGTTTTATCGAAAATGCACTTATAGTAGTAGACTATGACACTTTGACCACTACGAATAACAGAGAAGGGTTTCTGTTCATATCTCCCCCGCAATTATCAAAAGACTCGACATTGCTTTTCTATTTAGAATCACTCAAACCGTTTATCAACATCAAATTTGTCATAGGTTATTTAGACTATTCATTGTTCAGGAAATACAGGGGCTACATGGGGGGTTGCTTCAACAAGGCTGAATATGACAATATATCAAATAATATTACAGGCGACATGTATTTTGGCTATGAGAAGATGATAGAAAATAATCGCGATGCCTACTATATTAAACTTGTTGTCAGCGGGATACTTTCCGACAGGGGTAAAAATGAATCAAAACCGGTTGCAGTCAGTCGGTCTGAAATTGAATTGCTTGATAAGATAAAGAAAATACTGGCAAAACATAACACCAATTACAGGATTGTAGTTTCCCCCGGTTTTGATCAAATCCCGTTGGATGTCGGTCGTATCAAATTATTGACTGACATTTTCGGGGAAAATGTTTATGACTTCTCCGGTGTCAACAGATTGACAAATTCAATTTATAATTACTATGACGATTCCCATTTCAGGCCTCATGTCGCTGATGAAATAATGGAAATAATCTATTCAACTGCAGTAAGATGACTGCCCGTTTTTCTTAAACCGGCCGGGTCAAACCTGGCTTCAGGACGTTTGCAACAATCCTCCTTCTACAGCACGCAAACTCTTTTGCATGGATTGCACCTTGACACACCCCCGTGCATTTGCTATTCACGAATACTGACAGGGGCGCATAGCTCAGCGGGAGAGCACTGCCTTCACACGGCAGGGGTCGCAGGTTCGAACCCTGCTGCGCCCACCAAATATCAAGGGGTTAGGCAATAAAGCCTAGCTTCTTGCAAAAGCCTTGAATCTTCACGAGGAGAGGTGCCCTTTAATGGATTTTTCATCCATGTCAGGATCTCCTCAAGCGTTATAAACGATATCGTCAACTTTTAGCCGGAATTCAGACGCATTGCTCCCTCGGATTCAGTTTTTTCGGTCTTTGACAATCAGCAACCAGTTACTTTGAGCAACTGATCAGCGAACAGTGCGAGCGAACATCAAGTGCATCATCACCTTGTCGGCTCCGCGCACCATAACCGACCGACCGCCGAAATCTTCCTTCAGCCGACTGTTACACCGTTCAGAAGCCGTCCGCTCGTTGTAGCGAACTGCTTCGTGCGGTGCCATGGGGATAATAGCTTTCCCTCTCGGATTACGGTCTATAATTGGCACATGGTCAAGTTCCCTGCTCTGGTCCCAGACCTGAGCTGCATCATATGCCGCATACGTGAGATCGTATAGGTAGGTGACCTTTCCGCTGGTCAGCTTCATCAACGAAATGGCAACCTGACTGTCATGCACGGAAGCGGATGTCAGCACTGCACTCAAAGGGAAACCGCAGTCATTCACGTCCAGGTGCAGCTTGAAACCGTTCCAGGTTTCCGTGTACCCCTTCGAGTTCTTCTTGACGCCTCGGTCACAAGCCTTAGGCAGCAAGGCAATGGCCTCCTGAGCCGTTTGACTACGCTGTACATCAAGTCGCTTCGGCTGGGTGGGCGGCCTGATTTCACCTTTGGCCGGTCGTCCTTTTTTCTTGGCGACCTTGGCTTGTTTGACCTTCTTTGTCGGCTTTTCCCGGCCAATGATGGCGGTGGAATCCCGGCTGAAATGGCCAATCAACTCTGCACTCAGATGCTCTTTTATAAATGTGTCGTGAACCAGCATCCCCAAGCCTGCTTTGGCGAATTCACCAAATGCTCTGGATAATGTTGATTCTGAAGGGACATCTTTCCTTCTGGCAAAGCCGCAGATCACCCGCAGATTCTGGGTACTTCGCAATTCGTGGCGCAAAGAACTGGTATGCTGATATTTCAGGACTTCCTGGGCGACAAATGCTCGGCCAATTGCTTCGCGTTCTTTGATCGGTCGTCCCATCCACTGCCGACAGGCACTGATTGGTACGGACTTCTCAACCTGGATAAGTTCAAGGATCTTGACCAAGTGCTTCTACCGTTCCGTCAGCGGTTCCGAAAGGCACTCATCAAGAAGGGGAAACAGGCTATGCTGTACTGTCCCCATCAACCATGATATTTTTCCTTGAACTTCATTGGCATCCTCCTGACTTATTGTGTCTCGTAAACCAATAATATCATGGACTTGCCTATGAAGCACAACTTTTATGCGTTCTACAACTATATTCAGATTACTGCATACACTTTTGCAAGAGACTCTACTGATAAATACTTTGAATACACTCAGCACTATATTCAAAGCTACCCCTCTTCATCATTTGCGGTTCCGAAGGAGAAAGTCAGCTCAATCAACGAATGGCTCAGTTGCGAGACTTAGTTAGGCGAAATTAACAGGGGAATCTATCTCTATGTCACAGTGTACCACGAGATCATGCGATACTTGTGGAGGCGATATCTCTATTCGGGAAGATTGGAGCAATCCGCCAAAAATCTGTAAATCATGCAAAGAAAAGCGAAGCACTCAATGGTACGAACGGAAATGTGCTGCCTGTGGTACTCCAATGCGGATACATCGGGATTGGTTCCATCCGGCAAAAGTTTGTAAGTCCTGCGAGGAAATTCTAAAGGCCAAATGGTACGAAGTAACCTGCAGATGTTGTGGCTGCACCATAACAGCTCATAAGGATTGGCCTTATCCGCCAAAAGTCTGTAAATCATGTAAGGAAAATCTACATGATAAGTGGTATACGGTAATATGCAGAGGGTGTGGTGGCACAATTAAAGCTAACAGGGAGTGGGATTACACGCCAATACTTTGCAATCATTGTAGTGATCCTATTGCACCGCAGTCTCTCAGTTGCGGCCACTGTGGCAGCAGCTTCATCATAGACGCTAATACTCAGATAAAATACAGACTAAATAATTGGGTGTTTCCTAAAAAATGTAAAGATTGTCGCGAATTATTCAAGCATAAACCATTTAAAACAGTAAAAGAAGAGACTATTGCAGGCAATACTGTTCATCGTGTCTATCGCATATACAATAGTCTTGGCCAACTTGTCTCAGAGGTTCATGAGGAGGCGATGTTATCTGACGTGCCAGTTACGTCAAATGACCACCTGGGTTCCGCCCCCCCCCGTTTAGCCTCTCCGGGTCAAATTCCCCGCAGCTTGCTGCGATGAGAGTTATGACAATTACTTGCTAGATACCCCGTAGCTTGCTGCGGGGTAGTTCATTAAATGTCTGTTCACTTATTAATAAAAAAGTAAAGTGGTTTGACTATGTTTCTATATTGTATGGCTTGTATGGGAAGATTATTGTTCAAATCGCTATTGTAAGCTCAAGGGTTTTCGGACTGTTTTTTGCAATGTAAAACCCTTTAATCGGAGAATCTTACTATATTGCCAGAGGTAGTTATGTCAATTAAGAAAATTTGGAATATGTTGCCAAGTTCTATTCTCCTTGTATTGACGGCAACCGTCCTGATGCTAAGTGGGGTGATCATTCCACACGAGGCGACGGCATCGGTCGATGCCCTCAACCAGTGGCCGGCGACTCCGATGATCGTCAGCAACAGTGCAACTCCCGGGGTACTGACCGCGAAGTTCACCCCGGTAGCCGCCCCTAACCGGCTGATGCTGGTAGCGGTCGCCACCGAGTACACCGGCGCTGTCACGGCACCGACCTTTACCGTCACCTACGGCGGCCAGTCGGTATTCTTGCTGCAGCAGGTGAACGCTGCTGCCAACAACAGCAAGATCTGGCTCGGCGTCCTGCTTGAGAGCGGTGTCGCTGCAGGTTCGGCTGGCACCAAGATCCTGTCGGTAACTAACAGCAACACTACCAACCTAGTGGCCACCTATGTTTCGGCGGCTGTGTATGGCAGTGTTGATCAGATAAACCCGGTTGCCAACCCGGGCTATACCGGTAGCGGTTCCCTGGGGACCACCGCCAATGCAACGACAATCGGCCCTGTTGCCGTGGCTCTGACAAATCACGCCGGTCTGGCCGGCAACAACGGCATTAGCGTCTACCTGACCAACTGGAATAACAACGTCGGCCAAACAACCGCTTCAGGAGGCTACACCCTGGTGCGCAATTATGTTGGCACTAACTTCTCCCTGAGCGCCAGTTACAAGGCCACTGCAGGAACAACTGCAGAGAGCATTACCTCAACCAGCACGACCACTGCAGTAGGGGCACTTGCTGCTATAAACCTCAACCCGGCATTAAGGGTTGCTGCCAGCGGCTCCTGCGCTGACTGTCACGGCTATCCTCCTCAGGATGGTTCAGCAACCCGCGGTGTCCCATCTGGGCAGTTCTCCGGTAATCACGAAAAGCATAGCGGCGGCGATGAAGCCGAGTACAGTTATGCCTGTACAACTTGCCATTACAACGCAGTTGGCTATAACCACTCAACCGGCTTCAAGAACATCACCGGCAGCAGACTGCCCGGTAATGCCTATGTTCCGGGTAGAAAAATTGCCACTACCAATACCCCGACACTTGGCAACTGCAACAACACCCTCTGCCACAGCTCCGGCCGTCGCCTGGGCACCAACCAGTACAACACCACCACGAACTGGGGCAGCGCCACTCTCACCTGCCTCGCTTGCCATGGCGGCCGCAACGGTGCCAACTATGCCAGGAGTACGGCCGGCTTTGCCCTCTCAACAACCCATCAGCAGCACCTGGGTAAATATCCGATTGCCAACATCAACTGTAACGAGTGTCACTCCAAGACAACCACTGATGCAGCAACCCTTAAGGCATACTCAGGTGTACAGCACCACGTCAACGGCACGCCAGATGTTGATTTCGGCTCAAATGCCACCTACGGCACCTACACTTCCTATAAAACATCCGGTATCAACAACGGCAAATGCCTCAACACCTCCTGCCACGGCGGCAAGACCCGCGGGGCATGGTCAGCCACGGTAATCAACACAGAAAACACCTGCGTACACTGCCACGGCACCGCCGGCACCTCGGCTGCCCTGCCGAATACCGCCGCCAACCGCAAGTTCTTTGCCCCAGGATACAACCGGACCGGTACCAGCACCGACCAGACTAACAGCAGTAACGATAAGCGCGTCGGTTCGCACTTCAAGCATCTCTCCTCGGCCTACATGAAGAACATCAAATGCAACGAGTGCCACACCGTACCGCTCAACGTCTTTGACGGCACCCATCTGGGCGCACAGTCCCGTTACAACTCCCAGACCCTGACCTTTGCACAGGCATCATCAGCCAGGTGGGACGGCGTTGCTCTTGCACAAGTGTCGGCATTCGCCGGTTATACCAACGGCACCGCCACCAAGGCAGCCACCTGCTCCAGCGTTTACTGCCACGGCGCCCGTCTTAAAAACGGCGATACTGCCGGCACCTACCGCAAGCCGTACTGGAACTACTCGGCCATGATCAACTACACCGACAAGGCCACTGCCTGCGCCCGCTGTCACGGCAATCCGCCGACAGCCAACGCTCATTCGGCTCTCACCACCTGCAGCGGATGCCACTCTAATATCGGCGCGAACAACACGTCCATACTGAACAAGAATCTGCATATCAACGGTATCGTCGAGGCTTCCGGCGGCCATGCGGTTCCGTACTATGCGACCACTGCCGGTCATACCGGTTGTCTTTCCGGAATTGGCTGCCACGCCAACGTAAACCCTGTCCCGGCCTATACAGGCACAGGGACTCCTGATTGTCGCGCATGTCACCTGAAAGCAGATCCTACGGTAGCTACCAACGGCTGCGGCAGCTGTCATGGTGCAGCAAACGGCACTGGCGAGCCTAATGGTACGATTCATCCTGATGCTGCAGGCGCCCATGCGAAGCATACGGTGTCTACTTTAGCTACCTGTGTCTACTGCCATAATATTGGTGGAACTGGAGGCAATGCAGACCACGGTCCGGGCAACAAAGGCACCAACCCTGCTGTTGTTAGCGTCAATCAGGGGTGGAACGGTACTACTACATGCAATACCAGCTACTGCCACAGTACCGTCCAGATTGCCAGCGGCGGTGCAGGCGCGCCGACCTATAAAACTACTACCAACTGGGCTGGCGGCGCTGCCATGACCTGTACGAGTTGCCATGGTAACGATGCTGCGACACTGGCAACCGGTTCCCATGTAAAACACCTGACGGCAACCACCCATGCCGCTATCACCTGTGCAAACTGCCACAGCGGCTTTGAGACCGGCACCGGGGCAGCTCATGCCAATAACGTCATCAACATTCAGCAGAGCGCCATCCTGAGCAGCACCGGTACCTACACTGATTCAGCCGGTGCACCCGGCAACGGCTTTGGTTCTTGTGGAACGGCCTACTGCCACAGCAACGTCCAGTCGGCAACCGGTGGCGCTCGTGTTGCGGGTGATTACAAGACTGTTACCTGGGGCAGTGCTGCCATGAACTGCGCCAGCTGCCACGGTAACACAGCAGCAACGCTGGTAACCGGAACCCATGCCAAGCACCTGAATGCGACCTACGGTTATACCTGTGCCGCATGTCACGGTACCACCGGCGGGGCAGGCAACACGACTATCCATGCCAACCAGACCATAAATATAGATCTTACCACTAAAGGCGCCTCCGCCACCTACAGCGGCGACGGCATACCTGGCAACAGCAACTTCGGCAGCTGCAATAACACGATCTGTCATGGCAAGAACTCTGGGGCGTGGGGCGCCAACGTCTCCACCCAGCTCTGCACCGAGTGCCACGGTCAACCAAACGTCGCTTATCCAAACTTCTCATCCTCCATCATTGCCCCGGGCGGTTCCGGCGTTGATACCGGCGGCAACACGGCAGCCAACTCAACTCGTGTCGGTGCACACCAGAATCACCTGCTGGCAGCGACCGGCATCTCCGACAAGATTCACTGCGGCGAGTGCCACACTACTCATATAACGATCCAGGACGCCAGTCACCTGAACTACACCACCTCAACGATCACATTCGGTCCTCTTGCCAAGAGTCTGGCGCATGCACCAACCGTGACACGCGTCAGCGGTATCATTAACTGCAGCACTACCGAGTGCCATCATGGTGGAAGTCGTGTTGATGGCACTGCTGCCGGTCAATCAGGTATTACTCCGCGTGCGGCTCTGGCCTGGAATAATACTGCTCTACTGGGCGGAACGACCATCGCTGATACCTGTACCGGCAAGTGCCATAACATGCCTCCAGGTGGTGCTGTTCCATCAGACACCCATGCGACATTGACTGCCAGTGGAACCTATACGACTCCGGCACAGTTGGCAACTGCGTGCAGCAGCTGTCACAATGAGCTCAGTTCATCAGCCACTACTCTGGCAAATCTCTGGGCGAATAAGAATCTCCATATCAACGGCACGGTAGATGCGAGCGCAAGTTGTGTTGATTGTCACGCCGTTGCAAAAGGTACACGCTCTGCAGTAGTGGGCGAGTTCGGTCGTGCCTGGGGCCATAAAAAGTCCGGTCGTGGTGCGGTAACCGACGCTGATTGCATTGTCTGTCACCTTGAAGGTGATTCTTCCACGGGGAAAATTAATCCTACATACCATTTAGGTCTACCGAATGGCAATATTGACCTCCGTGATCCGGATGGCACAGGTGAAGCACCTATCGCCGGCCTAACCTTTACCAAGTTTGCCATATCATATGCTTCCGGAAGCAGAACTACGGCTATAGGCACCACTGTGGACTTTAAAATAACCCAGTTGTTCTGCCTCAAGTGCCATGATGCAGGCGGCGCTACCAATACCACAGCCCGTGCTGGTTCAAGCCCGACAGCTAATGCTCCGTTTGGTGGCGGCTTTACAGCTACTAATAGTGCAGCACAGTTCGCTACTACCAACTCTTCCAAACATCCGATTCTCGGGCCGCTGACCAGGGATTACCCTGCAGCAACAAGAATGGCGATTCCGTACAAACCGACCGGAACCCGCGGCACCTCCGGAACCAAGACCGCCGGTGTGGTCATGAACTGCTTCGACTGCCACAATGACCCGACAACCCCGCTGACGACACGCACCATTGTTTCTCACGGCAATGCCAATACGATCAGGGGCACAATCGGTGTCGCGACGCCGACCCTCTGTGAAATCTGCCATCTTGGCTACACTGCATCAGGAACGGTCGGTCATAACAGTGGTTCCCTCACCTCCGGGTCAGCTTTCTCCAGTGCTGAAAACAGGATGCAGACAGAGCAGGATACTTGTAATTACTGTCACGCAGATGTCCTGAGTCCGGCCGGACCGGCCCGGGCAACCAACGTCCATGGCACCAATGTCTTGCCTGCCGGGACTAAGACAGGTCGTTGGGCGCTAGGCACAGCACAAAGTGTACCTGTTGCTTTCATCAGGAATACCGGTTACCTGTCGAACCATCAGCCGAAAAATGTTGCCGGCACTGCCTATTCGCCTCAATGTTCGATGGTTAACTGCGCTTCCAGAGCAGGCAGTCCATATAGTCTCGGCGGCACCTACTAACCTTTAAGCACTTATATGCTGTTTAACAAAAGCCCCACTAGCAGTTAGTGGGGCTTTTTACTATAACGCCAGATGCTTGATATCGGGCTTGTCTATAAATGGGAACATGAATGCTGTACGCTTTTGCTTCATTACAAGATGCTACTAAAACGCGGACTATCTTCTTTTGCGTCGTTGGTGTCACATTTAGCTGTTTTATCCCGACGCTCTTCAATGAACTCCTACTGACCTGGGACGATAATATCGGTATCGTCAACAATGAGCAGATCAGGCAGTTCTCGTTGGAAACCATCCGCTGGGCATTTACTACCTTTTATTTTCGTGATTGGCTGCCGCTGGTCTGGATTTCCTTTGCCCTGGAATATGCTCTCTGGGGACTGAACCCGGTCGGCTATCATCTAACGAATAATATCATCCATGCCGGCAATGCGGGGCTGTTTGCCCTGATCTCGCTGGAGCTCCTCAAACAGTATCTGTCTCAGCATGAAGGCTCAACTGTCTTGCGCAATAACAGGAGCTATTATTGCGCGCTGCTGGCTGCGCTGCTCTTTGCCATTCACCCCTTGCGGGTTGAATCAGTTGCCTGGGCGTTTGAGCGCAAAGATGTTCTCAGCCTGTTTTTCGGGCTGCTGTCCCTGCTTGTCTATCTTCGCTATGTCCGCTCAACGAAAGAGGGGCAAGCTTCTTCGGCTGATCGCGCCTTTTTTGGCAAGCCATTGTACTGGCTGTCGGTTGGCTTTTATTGTCTCTCCCTCTTCAGTAAGGCGATGCTTGTTTCGCTTCCCCTGGTGATGCTGATCATCGACTGGTTCCCGCTGAAAAGATTCAACCGGCTACAAATTAAAACAGCACTTCTTGAAAAAGCGCCTTTCATTCTACTGGCAGGAACAACTTCGGCAATTCTCATGACTGTCCATGCTGCCGGAAAAATGCCGTTAAGCCAGGCAGATATGACCTCGCGGTTTTTGATCGCCTGCAAATCGATCATAACCTATCTGCAGCTGACGGTCTGGCCGGTGGGGCTAAACCATTTTCATCTTCATCCCGGTAACATCCAGAACCCCGGCTTTGAATATCTGTTTCCAATCTTTCTTATCATTGTTATAACGATAAGCTCGTTTTTGGTGCGCAAGCGCTGGCCGGTCGTTCCAACGGTCTGGTCGATCTATCTCATTACCTTGCTGCCGGTGCTCGGCTTCACCCAGGTCTCCTCAACTGGCATGGCCGACCGGTACACCTATGTGCCCGGCCTGGCGATCTCACTGCTGGCTGCGCTGGGGTTTTTTAGCCTGGCAGGCAGTTCCCCAACTGCGCGGCTACGGACCAATGCGGTAGCTGCCGGGACGCTGGTTATTCTGGCGCTGTCCGGATATCTGACAGTCAGGCAGATTTCCTACTGGAAGGATGATGTCACCCTCTGGAGCAGAGCCATCGAACTAAAGCCGCACTTTTCCGGAAGGATGTATGCCGAACGTTCGGCTGCCTATAAGGACAAAGGGGAGTTTCAAAAAGCATTGCAGGACATGAATGAGGCAATCGCCATCGCTACTCAGAAACAACGACCGAAAATGGAAGAACTTTACTTTGAGAGGTCTTCCATCCTGCATCTGTTGGGAGAGACGGCACTGGCAGCGGCTGACTATAATTATGCGTTAGCGCTGATGGCCGGGCAAAAATAAGCTTGCGGTCGGAAAGCAATTTCCCTGGCCAATATAAAAACTGAATATAGCGCTATTCTTTAGCTTCTGAGAAAGTTCCCTTCGACTCCGCTCAGGGAACAGCCGTACGCTGAGCGGAGTCGAAGCGTATTTGATTTGGCTTACTCGCTGACAAAGCGCTGCCAAAGCAGCGTGGAACGCTAATTACAAATGAGGAAGGAATGGATAAATCTGCTGACGGCACCACCCATAATCCTGCGCAGAAAATTTTCGGCAAGCTATATGCGTTTCTCGCCTCGGCCAAACTGGCACTGGCGTTGCTGGTAATTATTCTGCTTATCTGTACTACCGGCGCTACTTTTTTATCCGGTGAAAATGCAGTTAAGCTCGTTTTTTCAACACTCTGGTTCAACTCTCTGCTGATACTGCTGGTGATGAATATTGCCTGCTGTTTTTCAGGAAGGATCCTGCGCCGCCGACTCACGGTTATCTCGTTCGGGATGATTCTGTTCCACATAAGTTTTGTCACGCTGCTGCTCGGGGTTGTCTATAACAGCCTCTTCTATTTCAGAGGGACGATTCGCCTGACCGAGGGTGAAACGCTGCACAGCGGTGATGCCAACAGTTATGACAAGTTTGAGCATGGGCGTTTTTTCTCTTTTTTACGGGTGAGAGGTGAAACAAAACTGATAACGGTGCATCATGGCTATAAAGTTGGCGCTGAAAATAAAAGGTCGGCTTATGAGATAGAAGTTGGCGATGGTGGAGAGAAAAAAACCGGCATCATCTACGTGACTCACAATCTGCGCCATAAAGGCTTTACCTATTATCCCGAGGTTGAGGGATATTCGCTGTTTGTAATGCTTGCCGACGGGAGTGGCAAAGATATTTACGGTGCGCATATCCCTTTACAGAGCCTGAAGCAGAAGGACGGCTCGTTTATCTATGCGACCGGTTCAAAAGCGGGCGCCAGTCCTTTTCCCTTTCCGCAAGAGCACATCCAGCCATTCATGGGGCTGCTGCTGGGGTTTGTGCCTTCACCCGCGATGGATCGGACCGGCCGGGTGGATTATAAAGCCTATCCTCTCGTTGGTGATGATTTTAAAATTGGTGATGAACCGATACTTGAGGGCCAGGTCAAGAGCGGCGAAGCATTTACTGCCTTCAATCACGGCTTCTCGATCAGGGAGATTCGCTACTGGGTAACCATGACGGTACGCCATGAGCCGGGTAAACCGGTTGTTCTGGCAAGTCTTTGCATGGGTCTGTTGGGGATGATTATTACTACTGCAGGGAGAATGTTCAGGAGAAGAGAACCAGGTCAGGACAATCCTCTGGTTCAGTAACCGGTTCAGATGGGGAGATAGTAATCAAAGCGGTCAGTTCAGTAAATGCACCTTTGAAATTGATTCTGCCGGCGGCAATTATTGCCTCTATTTTGCTGCTGTTTTTCGGTGATCTGCTGTTCTCCGGCGGGGAAAGAGTCCTCTCTGCCAAGGGGACCGATGCCTATGCGCAGTTTATTCACTGGTATGCTTTCGGCTTTGGCGAGTTGAAAAACGGCCATCTTGCCCTCTGGAATCCGCATATTTATTCCGGCGCGCCATTTCTGGGAGCGTTTCAGTCGGCGCTTTTTTATCCTTTGAACTGGCTCTACCTGGTTCTGCCGCTGCCGTTGGCGATTAACCTGGGAATCGTCCTGCATCTGTTTCTGGGTGGGTATTTATTCCAGCTCTGGCTACAGCGCCGCGGCTTGCCGCTTGCTGCTGCAATTCTGGGGAGTGTGCTCTTTATCTTCTCTGGTGCGCTGTTCCCCCATATTTATGCGGGACATCTTCCCCATTTAGCGGCAATGGCCTGGACACCGCTGATCTTCCTCGCCATCGACAGTCACTATGAACGGCCAGCGCCGCTTTGGCTCCTGACAGGCGGAGTAGCGATCGCCATGCAGATCCTGGCAGGACATCCGCAGTATGTCTATTACACCGGGATCACGGTTGTCATTTACTGTTCACTGCTGACCATAACGGATCGGGAGCGCTCCTGGAAAGCACCTGTCGGTGTCGCTGTCATGTATCTGCTGGCGCTTGGTCTCAGCAGTGTGCAGTGGTTGCCAGGCCTGCAAGCGGCGGCTGAATGCATCCGCTCCGGAGGCCTGCAATATAAGATGGCCGCAATGTTTTCCTTTCCACCGGAAAACCTGCTGACTCTGCTCGCCCCCGGTTTCTTTGGCACCATGGACGGGTTTCCCTACTGGGGCCGCTGGTATCTCTGGGAAATGAGCCTTTTCTTTACAGTCACCGGACTGGTGCTGGCAGTTCGAGGCATAGGTGCGATTCCGCGGCGCGAACGGACGGTGGTACTGATAATCATGGCTGTGCTGCTGCTGCTCGCCTTCGGCAAGCATACTCCGTTGCATCAACTATTGTTCAATGTTCTGCCTGGTTTTGATCTTTTCCGCAGCAGTGCCAAATTCACCTTTCCGCTGATGCTCTTTATGATTCTGCTGGCAGCTTATGGCGCAGCTGCCTGGTCTGGAAAGGGCCGGGTGAGCCAGAGCGCCATTGCCAGGATTGTTGCCTTTGGCGTTTTGGTAGCTGGCTGCGGCTGCCTGCTGCTGACCTCTCTGGGGGCGAAGGTTCTGGCGTGGTTTATTGAGGGTGTTCTTATCAAGTCCGGCGACAGCTACTATATGTTCGATCCGGCTAAACTATCTCAATTTGCCGGTGAAGCTGCCACCAATGGCGGCGTTACTTTACTGTTCGCTTCGTTCACCCTGCTGCTGCTGGCGGCTGTTTTATGGGCGGCGCGCACCAATGAGTATATCGGCGAGCGGTTGGGATGGCTGCTGCTGCTGCTGGCTCTGACTGAAGGTGGCTTTTTTGCAGCCGGATTTCGCAGCACCTTTGATCGCCGCGAGGCGGTAACACCAGTCTCTGCCGCTGCCATGAAAAAAACTGGTGACAAGGATAGTCGCGTTCTCAATCTGCTGCTGGCGAATTCGGCAATGTCAACCGGGGAGTTTGATGTCTGGGGTGATGACCCCTTCGTTACGAAACGCTATGCGCAGTTTATGGCATACACGCAAGGAATGGATCCAAAGAAGGCGACTCAGTACCTCGACTTGCGCCAGAACAGTCCGCTGTTGCGCCTTACCCGCTGCGCCGCCGTGCTGACCCCGGATGGACAGATTACCTATCTCGAAAATCCGCTGCCGCGCTTCCTGCTGGTGAATGACTGGCAGGTATTGCCATCGGGTGAAGCTGTGCTGCAGGAGATGGGCAAGTCCGATTTCGAGCCGACGAGAACGGTGCTGCTGGAGTCTGAGCCGGGTATTCAGCTTGCTGCAGCCAATCAGGCAGGGGTGGGGACGGTTGTTGTCGAAAATGAGACGACTGATCAGGTTGTCCTCAACGTTACCACTGCGTTGCCGGCTATTCTGTTCGTGACTGATGCCTGGACCCCCTCCTGGCGTGCCGTGAGTCTGCCGGGGAGCAGCCAGCAAGAGTATAAGCTGCTGCCGGGTGATTACGCCTTCCGGGCAATCCCTCTGGCTGCCGGCGTACACCGGCTCAGGATGGAGTATTATCTGCCGGAGATGGTCTATAGCGCATGGGTTTCTGCCGGATCGCTGCTCTGTCTGCTTGGAGGCGCTTTATTCCTTGGTCTCCGTTACCGCAACAAGCTGAGAACATCACTTGAACCCAGTCAATAATCAGTTTATCGTTTTTGTTCTTCAGGAGATAAAAGATGAGATCAGTTCTAATTATGCTTATCCTCTGTATGGCAGCTCTTGCATCCTGTAAAAATGTGACGACTGCAGCAACTACAGTGAAGTTCAACCTGCAGCCGACGCTTTTGATGACTATCCCTCAAGGGTATGAGTCGGGCGATGTGACGTTCAGTGATAATGGCCTACAGGCTGCAGTAGTCCTGAAAAAAGATGGTAAAGAGTTTATGAGCATCAATTCGGTTATGAGCCCCATGTATGAAGCGGTTCGTGCACCGGCTTTTCATACAGGCTCAAAACAGTATGCGTTTGTCGCCTCAAAGGATGGCAAGCAATGCGTGGTTTTCAACGGCAAGGAAGGCGCGTGGTATGACAGCGTCAGAAATCCCATGATCAATTCTGCTGGCCGGCTGGTCTATGCTGCAAAACGTGGCGATAAGTGGTTTATCATCTCTGGTGATAAAGTAAGTAAGGCCCTGGATACGCCCGATCCGTCGCTTTTTGTAAGCCCTGACGGTAAGCGGCTGGCATTTTTAGAGCAGGACAGCGTGACAAAAAAGTTTAATCTGTGTGCCGCCAGCGTAACCTTCAAGGATTATGCACGTGGCAAGGCTTATGATGAAATTGCCGAGGTCAGCACGAATGTGTCAGGTTCACATCTGACCTACAAGGTGAGCCGGAATGGGGAGAAAACGGTGGTGCTGTTCGATTTCAGTCAGCCTGGCTGCAGTGAAAAAGAGGGGCGCTGGTATGAGAAGGTCGGTAATTTCAACCTGTCAAATAGTGGCGGGCATGTGGCATATTTCGGTGAAAGGCAGGGAAAACATTATCTGGTCAGTGGCGCAAATGAATGGCCATGTGCTGATTACCAGATGTTATTTGATATTGCTGTGTCTGATACGGGCAGCGTGCTCTACACCGGAGCAATTAAGGAATCGATTATTCTTTCTTTAGATGGTAACGTTGTCACCGACCGGAAAGAGAGTGTCGATGAACTGAATTTCAGCAATGACTCCAGCTATTTTCTGTTTGTTGCCGGTCCTTGCCCGTTGATTCCTGCGAATAAACCGGTTGAATTCGCCTATCTGGTTGTCGATGGACATGAATCGAAAAAATATGATAAAATCGTCGGTCCGCGCTTTAGCGCCGATAATAACCATATCGTGTTTCGCGTCCGTGCAGAAGGTAAGCGATTTGTGGCTGTGGCGGACAAGACCGGGAAAATTCTCCAGGAACATCCTCCTTATGATGCCGTCTGGGACTATAAATTTTCTCCTGACGGGAAATCTGTTGGCTATGGAGTGAAAACCGGTCAGGAATTATGGTGGAAAGTTGCAACGTTAGGAAAAATTTGAATTTATCTCTTTGCGCCCTTTGCGGGTATGTGTATTATATTTTGAAATAGTGCGCATAAAGTGCCTAACGGAGGTGTATTGTGCTTGCCCGTACCAATGTAATGATTGATCTTGATCTGATTCAGGAGGCTTGCCGCCTTACCAGCATCAAGACAAAAAAAGATGTTATTGCCTGTGCTCTTAAAGAGCTGGTGTTGCAGCGCAAGCGGCAAAAGCTGCTCACTCTCAGGCATGCTGGACTCTGGTCGGGCGATCTGGCCGCTCAACGGGAAAGTCGCCATGATCCTGCTTGATACGAGCGCACTGATCGAATTTCTCAACCAGACCGGTTCACCCTGTGACAGAACAATTGAAAATATTATCCAGAGTAGTGCTGATGTGGCGCTTACCGAGATTGTTCTTACCGAAGTTCTTCAGGGCATCCGTCTTGAACGGGATTACCGCGAAATAAAAGAGTCACTGCTTACGTTCCCCGTTTTGTCCCTCAAGGGGCCACAATCCTACATTCATGCAGCCGACATATATCGCAAGTGCCGGACAAAAGGTACAACGGTTCGAAGTACCATTGACCTGTTAATTGCTCAGACGGCTATTGAACATGGGGCAGCATTACTCCATAATGACAGGGATTTTGACGCAATAGCTTCTGTGTCATCCTTGAAGTTATTTCATGTCGCATGACTCTTTGTCTTTGAGCGAATAGATGTATTATGCATACTTTTCGGAGGTTATGAAATGAAACCTGAAATAAGTTTTTTCTGGATAGCGGTCGGCTGTTACGGTCTCAGCGCTTTCAGCTATATCATCGGCCTGATGGCTCGCAAGGAGGCGCTTTTAAACCTGGGGATGGCGCTATCCGCAGTTGGCCTGATCTGTCAGGTGACGACGGTAACGATCCGCTGGATAACCGGTGGAGTTTTACCCTTCATCGATATTTCCGAATCCCTCACCTCCGGGGTACTGATTGCCGTACTCTTGTTTCTAATTACCCAGCTTGCATCGAAAAAAATGAAGGCAACGGGCGTGCTTGTTATGCCGGTCTGTTTCGTCCTGCTGGGGTGGGCCGGGACTTTGATCAAGGAAATCGGTGGTACTTTGCCCCCATCCCTGCAGAGCCAGTGGCTCTGGGTGCATATTATCGGTGCGTCGACCGGCTTCAGCGGCGTGCTGACAGCAGCCGCCCTCGGCCTGCTCTTTCTCCTCAAGGAGCGTAATTCCGGCGGGGTATACGACAAGATCCCCGATCTGGAAACCCTTGACGACCTCAGCTACCGTTTCATCAGTGGCGGCTTCATCATGCTTGGCGTCATGCTGGTTTCCGGCTCTTTCTGGTCCAATCAGGTGAAGGGGAGCTACTGGAACTGGGATCCGGTCGAGGTTTGGTCGCTGATAACCTGGCTGACCTACGGCATTTATCTGCATCTCCGTATTACCATGGGGTGGCGCAACCGCCGTCTGGCGATCTATGCCCTTGCCGCTCTCGGGGTCATGATTATCAGCTACTGGGGTATCCCGTTCTTCAAGGAAAACTTCCATACCGGTTTCAGGATTGAACATAAGTAGGTTTTGTCTATGAAACTCTGCATTATCAAGCCCCCCATGCCGTTCGGCTGGACACCGGTCGCGCCGCCGATTCTTGAATACCTGGCAGCGCTGACCCGGCAGGCCGATCCTGATATTGACATCCAGCTGGTGGACGGCAGCGCCACGCCCGAGGCCTTCGACAGTCTGGAGTGCGACCTGGCGGCTATCAGTCTCCTTACGCCGACTTCTGTTCCCGGCTACCGGATTGCGGCCGGGTTGCGCAAGCGGGGGATAAAGGTCGTTTTTGGCGGGATGCATGCCTCGGCCATGCCCCAAGAGGCAAAAGGCCACGGCGATGCTGTGGTCATTGGCGAGGGTGAATCGGTCTGGCCCCAGGTGCTGCGGGATTTCCGGGCCGGTTCGCTACAGCCGTTCTATCACGGCGAACGGCTCCCGCTGGACAACCTGCCGACCCCTCTCTACGGCCTGCTGAAGGGGAAATACCGCTTTCGCGGGGTCAACACTTCCCGCGGCTGTCCCTACGACTGCACTTTCTGTTCGGTGAAGCCTTTTTTCGGCGCCGAGGTTCGCTTTCGCCCCATCGATCATGTGGTACGGGATGTGGCTGCCATCCCCGAGAAGATCTACATGAACGGGGATGAGAACATCTGGACCGGCAAGGTTGACCGGGCCATCGACATGTTCAGCGCCCTCAAGAGGACGAACAAGAAGTGGATGGGCTTCGGCAGTCTCGGGCCTATCATGTCGCCGGTCGGCACGAAACTGCTGAACGCTGCCCGCGAGTCGGGGCTGATGACCCTCTGGGTCGGCTGGGACGCCATGAGCGATGCAGGGCTGAACGCTTACGGGGCATCGGGCAAGATCGGCAGGGACCGGGAGGGTGCGCTCAAAAAAATCAGGGACCATGGCATTGATGTCTCCCTGTTTTTCATGCTGGGTGGCCGGGCCGATACCCTGGCTGATTTCGATCGGGCGCTTGATCTTTGCGACCGGCTCGGGGTGAGCATGCATCCGTCGCTGCTGGTCCCCTATCCGGGTACCAAGCTGTTTGATGAGTACGCCCCGTACATCTATAAGGAGCTTGGCTGGGAGTATTATACTGGCGCATTCGCCCTCTATGATCATCCGGATCCGGCCATGAGCGCTGAGGTGCGGGAGCGGCGCTTTTATGAGGTTTCGCTGGAGATGCTCAGTCTGGGGCGGGTACTGCGGCATATGTTGGATATTCCCATGGCAAGTTTTCCGGGAGCGCATATCCTGTCTCTGATGTCACAACTCCCTGTGCGGCACGGCATGAAGATCGCCTTTGAAAAATGGCAAGCAAGCAGGGGGCGATGAGCGTGCAGAAGCCGTGGATGATCAAACTGGGCAATGTCCTGATTTTTGTCGGGGTGAGCATGTGGGGTGTTTATGCTGTCGGGAAATACCTCCTGGGCTGGGACATTACTGACCGGCAGCTACTCCCCTATCATTTGATGATGATTGTCCCCGGCATGATGCTCAGGCATTACAGCGGCATGTTGGCAAAACTTTTCAACCGTGGCGGCAAGAACAGCAATGACCAATAAAACGGAACAGCTTGATAATGATATTTCTGGTTTTATCTCCAAGGGGCTGAATCACCGGGATGATCAGGGGTTCAACCGCCTCATGCTCCGCTGCTTTGCCGAGGAGTTTGCTGCCTCTGCGCGCTATCGTGAGTACTGCCTAAAGTTGGGTGCCACCCCCGAAACGCTCTCTTCCTGGGATGAAATACCGGCTGTTGCGTCATTTTGCCACAGGGCGAGACTGAACCGGCTATACCAGCCACAGCTGGCGGCAGAGATCGACAGGGAGAGCCGGACAGTTGATCTTTCCCATACCCGCGGTCCGTTCTTTCCTAAAGAGCGGCTGGTAAGATTGATGCGCTCGGTTCAATTCGTCGCGGCTCGCCGTTATCTGTTCCCTGAACTGTCCCGCATGAAGATGCTCTTTTTCATTCCCGGTCCGCGCATGGCGACGGGGATGGTGATGGCCGGCGGTCTGGAGCGTTTCAGGCAGGAGTTCGGCTCGGTTGGCAGCCGTTTTCTCATATCTTTTTCCGGGCTCGATCTCAAGGGCTTTGTGACCGATCTGCGGTCGGCCGAACGGAGCGGCGAACCGCTGGCGATTCTGGGTGCTACCCACGGACTGGATTATTTTCTGGATGCCTGCCTGAAGGCCGGGATCTATTTCCATCTGCCTGTCGGCAGCCGGATCATGGACAGCGGCGGCTTCATGGGGCGTTATGTTGCAACACCCCCGGCTGAATTTTTCGGAAAATGCGCAAAGGTGTTCGGAGTCCCTTCCGAGTATTGCGTTAATGCCCTCTGGATCTGTGAAAGCAGCACAGTCTATTTCGATACGGTGCTTGCCAATGTTGTTGCCGATGTGCCTGGATTACGCAGCAAGATCCCCCCTCCATGGGCACGGGTGGTTATTGTTGACCCTCTGACCTTCCGGAGGGTGCAGCCCGGAGTGGCAGGGCTCATCCGTCTCTATGACCTTTCCAACCGGGGGATGGCGGCTGTCGTGCAGACGGACAAAATAGGATACGAGACCGGGGAAGGTTTCGAGATTGTGGGGAAACTGGACAAGGTTGATCCTGCCGGTGGAGTTGAACAGCGGCCGTCACATCCGGGCGGCAAACTGGTCAGCAGATTAATGGAGTCTGCCATGCGCAGGAAGATGGCCGGAATCGGCAAGGTTGCCTCACTTTCCAGGGATCGGGAATTTTGATGGATTATTCGCTGGGATCAGATTACGTCAGAGAGCTTGACCTCGATATTCTCGAATATGTGAACCGGGGGCTGGACAATAGCGACGAAGACGGCTTCAACTCGCTGGCCCTGCGGGAATTCGAGCTGCACTACCATACTGTTGCCCCGTACCGGCGCTTCTGTCAGGACAAGGGTGCGTCACCCGGTAGAGTCGAACGGTGGGAGCAGATACCAGCCGTGCCTTCACTGGCCTTCAAGAAATTCGTCATGACCTCCTTCCCGGCGGAGCAGGCGGAACAGCGCTATTTTACCAGTGGCACTACCGACCCCCTGAATAAAGGGAAAATCATGCGGGACAGTGGCGGGGTGGAGCTGATCAACGCTGCCAACGGTCTGCTTACCCGTCACTATCTTTTCCCAGATGTTGACCGGATGAAGATGCTCCTGATGGTCCCTTCGCCGCAGATGGCGCCGGGAATGGGGATGGCGGTGGGGCTGGATGTGGTGCGCCGGATGTTCGGAACCTTGGACAGCTCGTACCTGATAGGACGTACCGGCCTGAACCTCGAACTGCTGCTTGCTGCCATTGTCGAGGCTGAACAAAGCGGTGCTCCTTTGGTGGTTGTGGGATCCACCGCAGGTTTCGTCTATTTTCTCAAGGCGTGCGAACGGGACGGTATCCGTTTCCGCCTTCCGCCGGGGAGTCGGCTCTGCGATGGGGGGGGGTACCTGGACCAGTTCGGCGAGTGCTCGCGTGAGGAGTTTTACCTGAAATCACGGGAAATTCTGGGAGTTGAAGAGCATCACTGCGTTAACGTGCTGGGGATGGGGGAGATAAGCACCAACTTCTTTGACAATGTTCTGCGGGAGCATCAACTCGGGAATCCGCTACGGCGCTATAAGGTAGTTCCTCCCTGGACTCGGACCCAGGTGGTTGACGTGGAGACCTTCGAGCCGGTGGAGCATGGCAGGCCAGGCCTGCTCAAGCATTACGATTTGATCAACCGGAGCATGGTCGTTGCCGTTCAGACCGATAACGTCGGCTTTGCCGTGGATGACGGCTTCGAGATTATTGGCCGCTGGAAAAAGAACTCCCATGAACTGGAAACAGAAGCGATAACCCAGCCGCATGGCGGCAGGATCATGACGCAGCTGATCGAATTTCTCATGAAAAGGAGCCTGAAGAAGGTCGGCAGGGTATATGAAAAGATTTCTCGGAAATAAACGGACTTCGCCGCCGGTTGCTGAGGAGAAGATAACCGATGCCATGCTTGGCACCGGCGAGCAGATGTGTACCTGCGCCGCGATTGTAGCCGATATCATCATAGAGCAGGGGCAGGAAAAAGCGTCGTTGAAGGAGTTGCTGGAGAAAGCGAGATCTGCGGATACTTCTACTGATGAATATCACGGTGCTGAAAGAACAGGTGGCCGGTAAGAATGAAAGACAGGTCGGATAGTTGCTGGCAGCTTAATGGTCAAGGAGATACTGCAGTTCAGACGGATCCGGTGTGACTTCAGGTTTACACTGAAGTCCGGTTTTCGGGTCATTGTCTGCCATGCCCATGGTCAGCACCATGGTCTCAGCCCGGCTTGGCAGAATAGGACGGGAGTTTTCGCTGGACCATCCGGTATTGTTGGCTGAACTGTCGTAGCTCCCTTCCCACTGCTCGTTGCCATAGATGTAATGGTAGTCGAGCGGTGCAGTGCCCATATTTGTCAGGCGATTTGCCAGGGTAAAGAAACTATCTCCGGCGTGATACATAAGGTAACGGTCTATTCTGACAGAAATCGGCCCTATCCTGGCCAGATGGCTGCTTTTGAGCGCCAACCGGAACTGGGTGGCAAAAATAACCTTACTGCCCAAGAATTCCCACTTGCCCGGTTTAATCCGAAGTGAAGGGTTGGAGACAGAGAATATGGCTTCTTCGGTATTACGCCGGAGGTGATGCCACGTATTTCCGTCAAAGAAGGCGACCCCGGTCTCATTCGTTTTGAGCTCGGCATTTTCATAGTGCGATTTAGGGAGTCCTCCTCCCACAAAAAGGCCTTTAACGGGTTTGTTGAAATCATCGATAAAACCGCCGAAACAGGCGAGGAGTTTGGTGCCGTCAGGGAAAAAATTAATGAAATAGCCATTGCCGCTTTTCATGCTCCAACTGTACTTGATATAGGCCCGGCCCTGAGCGGCGCGTTCCTTGCTACGCCATCGCTCGTAGAGGGCCTGGAACTCTATTTTGCCAATGAGTCGTTCATATTCGCCAAGAAGAAGGTTGTCCTTAAGCTCAAACAGTTTTCCCGAAGCGCCCTTGAGAAGGTAGAGACCCTCTCCTTTACCGTCAAAGTTAAGGCGGCAGCAGAGGATGACCGTCGTCATTAGCAGCAGGGCAATGATGTAATAGTTCAACCGGGGATGTTTCATCTTGCTGCGATTATCATGAAATCAAAGCACTTTGTAAAGTAACAGCTGAGGCAAAGTTAACATATTTCGCAAACGCCGCTTTAATGTTGACGGAATTTCCGCATTTTGAGAGGTTGTTGTAATAAAGTTCTGAATGGAGTCGACAGATGGATCCGAAAAAAATTGCAGTGGTTGTGAACGGCTTTGTTCACGATTTTACCTCCGGCTACTGGGTTTCATCGATGATTTCCATTTACTTCTTACACGATTTCAGTCTTCAATATCCTTTATTAGCTTCGCCTATCAACAATATTGAGCGGTTCTTCTTCTGGAATGCAATCGTGGCTGTTGTGGTTATCCTGATTACCGGTGCCGGCCGGACGTTTACCTATGTTGATAATGTTTTCGGCGAAAATACGGAGGCAGTTCGTCGCAGGTTGCTTGTGGGAAAGCATGTCATCCTGTTTACGCTTTTTGGAACTGGTTGCTGGTGGGCTTATAAAGCGGTGTTCAGTTAGGGAAAGATAGTTAGAGCTGGCCATTAACTGGTTCTGGTGCTGAAATTGCACATTGACGATAACAAATCAGAATTAAGGGGCTTTACGTGCAAATTAAACGGATTGCGCTTATCACTCCACCCTATCATTCGGGCGTGGTTGAATCTGCGGGTACATGGCTGAACGTAGGCTTCGTCTATATTGCCGGCTCACTCAGGGCGGCAGGGTACGAGGTCGATTACTACGATGCCATGTCACTATGGCATAAATGGCCGGACATTCAGAAGCGGATTGAAGCTTTCCGTCCGGATGTGGTCGCTACTACCGCCTACACGGCATCCATTGTTGAGGCGCTCAAACTATGCGATCTGGCCAAAAAAATCAATCCCCGGGTCCTAACGGTGCTAGGCAATGTGCACGCTACTTTCTGCTATGATGAACTCCTCACTGATGCGCATGACACGGTTGACTTTATTGTACGTGGTGAAGGGGAAGTGACCCTGCCGTCGCTGTTGTCTCTCCTGAATAACGGGGACGATCCGGCAGAGCTTCCAGGTCTGGCCTTTTACCGGGACGGCAAGGTGATCGTTACGCCAAAAGCGCCATTTATAGAGGATCTGGATGCTCTTCCCGCCGCCTGGGATCTGGTGGAATGGCCGATTTATAAATACCGGGCGAAAAATAATGCCAGACTGGCAATTGTTTCTTCTTCGCGCGGCTGCCAGCAGAAGTGCTCCTTCTGCTCCCAGCAGCTTTTCTGGGCACAGACATGGCGGGCACGCACCCCGGAAAATTTTGTAGACGAACTTGAGCTGTTGCACAGTAAGTACGGCGTAGAGGTTGCCATGCTTGCCGATGAAATTCCCACATTTGATCGGGTGCGGTGGGAGCGCATTCTTGATTTGATGATCGAGCGCAAGGTTGAGGTCAGGCTGCTGATGGAGACACGTGTTGATGACATCCTGCGAGACGCAGATATCATGCCGAAGTACCGCCGCGCCGGGGTGGAACATATCTACGTCGGGGTCGAGGCCGGCTCCCAGGAGACCCTCGACCTTTTTAAAAAGGATACCCAGGTGGCTCAATCAAAACAGGCCATTGATCTGATCAACGGGGCGGATATTGTTTCCGAAACATCCTTTGTGCTCGGTATGCCTGACGATACGCCGGAATCCATTGCCCATACCGTCGAGCTGGCAAAACACTATAATCCGGATATGGCATTTTTCCTTGCCATTGCCCCCTGGCCCTACGCGGAACTCTACCCCCAGCTAGAAGCGTATGTCGATACGAAGGATTACAGTAAATACAACCTTGTTGAACCGGTACTCAAACCTAAAAACATGACCATGAAAGAGCTTGAGATGGAGCTGGGGAGGGCTTCGCAAAAGTTTTTCATGCATAAGTTCCAGAATCTGCATGAATTGTCATCCTGGAAGCAGGAATTCATGCTCTCTGTGCTGGACATTCTTTTAAACCATTCGTATCTGGCGGGTCAGATGAAGGCAGCCATGAAGGAAGGCAAGGAGATGCCGGCAGAGGTAAAGGCCATGATTAATGCTGTGAAGGGGGCTTCAAATGGTAGCATGGATTACCGGTCTGCGATTGCTCCCATTCCTTAGGGCACGTAAACCAAGAGCGTTTTCAGAAAAATGCAGAAACCATGATGTAAGTACTGAAAATTACCTTATCGGCGATCCAATCCCGACCCGGGTGCCACCAAGAAGCAAAGGCTTTGCGATACAAAGAATGGCTCAGCAGATTCTAGGGAGTTGTCCGCCGATTTATCTACCACGCCGTTACGGTAAAACTTCTTACAGCGTTTGACCGCGAGAACATGAGGGGTCAAGTCTCCAAAATTCAAATTTGAGATTTGGGGACTTGACCCCATGAGACCCATCCTCTCAACCATACGAGAACCAGCAAAGAGCATGCGATTCTGGAGTTGAAAAAAGCGGCTTAGCATTCGATACAAAGGCGACAACTCTCTTGACAACGACCGAAAGTGTCTTGATGAAGTTTATGATGAAATACGCTGATATATTTAGTAAAACATCGTTAAAATAGTTTGCCTTTCCCTCCCCTGTCGTGTAAAAAAATGCACATGTATTCCATCTGAAGCGCCAATCCCAGCATTCACGGCATCCCATGTTCAATCGCCCCCTCAAAAACAGAGCAGATGAACACTTAGCCAAAATTGTCGACGTGGCTTGTGCGGATCAGCGCTGGTCTGCCATCATCATTGAAAACCTGCCGTACATGGAAAAACAGTGCCGCAAGGCTGTTACCCGTTATGGGCATGGGCTTCATGGCTCAGCCAGCAGTTCATTTTCCGGCAATGATGTCACTGTTGATAACGATGCCGTGAATCGGCTTAGAAGGTAGACCCACTATCGGCGTCGAAGTTTGACCCACTTAAAACTGTAACATGTGGTGGATTCAAGTTCGAAGTGCAACAGCCAGTGGTGGTTTGGTGTAACACATCTCCACCCCGAATAACACCTCATGCGGTGACCTGAATCCTAATACTTTACGTGGTCTGTGATTTAGTCGTTCTACCGCCCACTGCACT
>JBBRBA010000027.1:0-38549 GCA_038206285.1 Geobacterales bacterium | reverse complement strand
CCCCCAGCAGACAAGGGTCGGCGATATCCTGATTCAGGCGGGGTTGGTAACCCGGGAGCAGGTGGAAAAGGCTTTCGAAAGCCAGCAGACCAGGAAAAGAATCAAGGGGGGAGAATTACTCATAAAGATGGGACTGATTACCGAGGAACAGCTTCTGGCTGCTCTGGCGACCAAGTTTCGACTCCCATTCATCAACCTTGCAGCCATCATTCCGACAGAAGAGGCGATCGGTGCACTGTCCGAAGGGCTGGTGGACAGGTTGCAGGTTTTTCCCATAGAGTTTGACGGTCGCAAACTTGTGGTGGCTACCTCGGCTCCTACCGATCTGACTATCGGTGACAGCCTCCGCTTCAGCACCAATTACAATATCGAGCTGGTGGTGGCTACGCCGCAACAGATATCAGCTGCCATCGAAACCTATTACCATCGTCCCAAAGATGCCATCGATGATTTGCTGGAGTCGATGAAGGATGAAGCCCAGACGATCTCCATCGAGGAGAGCCCTGAGGATCCTCAGTTTATAGAGCCCGACTCCAAGGTGGTTTCCCTTATTAACCGGATCCTGCTTGACGCCTATAAACGGGGAGCATCGGACATACACTTCGAGCCGGGAACCGGGAAGAATCCGCTTATCGTCCGTTACCGGATAGACGGTGAGTGCTTGGTTATCCACAAGATTGCCACCAGCTTCAAGAACGCCGTAATTTCCAGGATCAAGATCATTGCCGGTCTGGACATCTATGAACGCCGTCGGCCGCAGAGTGGCAAGATTCAGCTCCTTTTTGAAAAGCGCAGGCTGGAATACCGGGTCGAGATCACCCCCTCCGTCGGGGGGCTGGAAGATGCGGTGCTCAGGCTTCTGGGGACCAGCAAGCCTTTACCCCTCTCCGAAATGGATTTAATGCCGTACAATATTGATCGATTCAAGAATCTTCTGGACAAACCTAACGGCTTTATCCTCTGTGTCGGCCCGACCGGGTCGGGCAAGACTACGACTCTCCATTCCGCGCTTGGTTATATCAACCTGCCGTCGCGGAAAATATGGACCGCCGAAGACCCGGTAGAGATAACCCAGCAAGGGCTGCGCCAGGTGCAGATTAACAGCAAGATCGGTTTCACCTTTTCCGAGGCGCTGCGCTCTTTTTTGCGCGCCGATCCCGATGTTATCATGATCGGCGAGATGCGGGACCTGGAAACCGCGAAGATTGCCATTGAGGCTTCCCTGACCGGACATCTCGTGCTAAGCACCCTGCATACGAACAGCGCGCCGGAAACCATCGTTCGCCTTATTGAAATGGGGATGGATCCATACAACTTTGCCGACGCACTACTGGGGATCATCTCGCAGCGTCTTCCCCGCAGACTCTGCCAAAACTGCAAAAAGAGCGTTCGGCCGAGGCGGGAACTTTACGACGAACTTGTTGAATCTTTTATCCGGGAAGCGGGTAAGGAGAGTGAGCTTATTCCGGGTTTCAAAGAGTGCACTATTATGGAAAAAAGGAGCTGCGATCAGTGTAATGACAGCGGCTACAAGGGGCGGATCGCAATACATGAACTGATGATCAATACATCCGAAGCAAAAAAGGTCATCAGGGAGAACGCCGACATCGACAAACTGCGCCGAACGGCCATTGAGGACGGGATGTGGACGTTGAAGATGGACGGCATTATCAAGGTCTTTAACGGCTTAACCGATCTGAGCCAGATACAAAAAGTTTGCGTTTAAAGTTGCTTCAATGCCAACGGTTAAATCAACCGTAATGTTCGACGAACTGTTGCGGCGCCACGCTCCATTCCACGCGGTTTTGCCCCATCATTCACAGTAACACGCTCTTGCCGGCAGCGCATCGTCCAGTTGCGCCGGTGGCAGACCGTCACCCATCCTGGCAAGCAAATCAAGAAAGTTGATAGTGAGATCTTCGTTCAGCTGACTGCCGACGAGCGAAAGCATATGACCGCAGATGACAGGGAAATCCCACGGATCCTTGTATATTCTCTTGGTCCGCAACGCATCGAAAGTATCGGAGATCATGGTCATCTGGCTGCAGAGATTGAGATGCCACCCCTCAGGAGGCAGCGGATAGCCTTTGAGATCAAAACGCATGTGGTGTTCAAAGGCACTGATCACCGCCAGTTTGGGTACTGCCTCCTGCCCCATAAGATATTGGGCGCCGCGAAGCGGATGGGTTTTCATGGCGGCAAACTCCTCATCTGTCAACGCCCCTGGCTTCTGGATTATGGAGCGGTCGATAAAAATCTTGCCGGCATCGTGGAGCATTCCTGCCACCCCCAGATCATGGAGGAGTTCACCGGAAATTCCCAAAGACATCCCCTGTGCTATATTGAGAATCCCGACGTTGATGGAATGGGTAAAGGTGTACTCATCCAGATTGCGGATCGGTGTCAGCGCCATGAACGGATTGTACTCCCGGCGGAAGGCAACGATGAAGCCGGCAACCAGGGACGTCAGTTGCCGTGTATCCAGCTGTTGGCGGGCAGCAATGGAGTCATACAGCATTTTCAGCTCCTGAAGGCGCTCCGGTGGCAGGTCGACATAGGAGGCGACCATCTCTGTTTCCTCCCCATTACCTTCCCCGACACTGACTCCGCCGATTTTTATTCTGCTGTTGCCGCTTTTGAAAGCGTTCAGGTCACTTTTGTCCTGCAGCGAACGGATGAAGTCGCGTATATTCGCCTCGTTCACGCCTGGCAGGAAGGTCACATGGCCGACACCTGCCCGGTTGAACAACTTGGCCAGCTTATTCAGGCTGAGCTCCCGTTCCAGCGGCTTTCCCTGATAGAGAAGATCATCATTGAAAACAATAATTGTCAGCTCGGGAAGTTCTGCAAGCAGTTGCTGCAGGGGGTTGAGCACATGCGGCATTTGCGAGAAGACCTGGGGATGCTCCGGCGAATAGAGTGCCGCCATTATCAGGGTCTGGGAGAAACTGCGCAGGAAATCGACAACTGATTGGATAGTTCGGTCATGGATCATGTTTTCCTCCCGTTCGACCGGGCAAGGGCTTCCTCTGCCGCCTGCGCCACTTCGCCGTAATCGCTTCTGGTCTGTTCACGGAGAAGCCTTTTTGCTCCATCATCAGGAATCTTTTCCAGCGCGCCGACCACCTCCAGTTTCAGTGTTTCCAGTTGTTTGGGGTGAAACAAATTATGGGAGCCTAAAATACCGGCAAAAACCGGCAACGATCTTTTTGCAGCAGAGGAAGCCAGGGAGCGAACGATAGCCCGTTTCAAATCCAGGCGAAAATTCAAGACGCTACCCTCCTGCAACATCGCTACAAGTCTGGTGAAAACAGCCGGATCATCGCACATTGCCGCTTGGGAAACCGCCTGCATCAATTCACTCTCGTTTTCTCTTTTAAGCAAGGAGAGAAGAAAAGGGGTCGCCTCCTTGTCCCTGAAAATGAGGCAGGTTTTCAGCGCTTCCTGGCTTACTTTGGGATGCTTATGCTGTATGCATGGTCTGACATACTGCAGCACGTCGGGATTTCCCATCTCACGCAGCAGGAAGATCATGTTTCTGACAACAAACCAGCGGCTGTCCGCCAACCTGTTGACGGTCTGGGAGAGGCATGCTTCGCCAAGTCGCGTCAGCACGTTCAGATAGTTCCGGCGCACGGCACGGTTGGTCTCTATGCTCAGCCGGTCAAGCAGCGGCGCAATGAAAGGTTCGCCGATCTCCATGATAAGATCAAGGCTGGCTTCGTTTTTTTCCCGCTCTGTCCCGTTCAGGTCGTTCAGCAAGGCCGTGGAGAATCTGCTGGTAGAGAGACAATCAAAGATTTCAGCGGCAAGGCTGCCCCAGAGCTGTTCCCTGCGGCAGAGCGCCAGCAATCCCTTGATTTTGGCATAGTTATGGGTTTGCAGGTAGAAATCGATCGTCTCCCTGAGATTGTTGCTGAGCAGGCCGAGATCCTGCACCTCAACCGGGGCCTGCAGAATCTGCATCAGTATTTCACCCATATGGTGGTCAATCGCCTGCTGTTCAAGGGTTCTTTTCAGTCGGGACAGGTTTTCCGACACTTGCGGCGGCAGTTCCTTGCTCTTGATAATGGAGAGGAGCGCCTTCTGGTAAAGTTTGGGAACATACTTGTCGAAATCGTCCTCCCGAAACAGTTCGGCGATGCGCTCCGCACTGGTATCGTTGCCAGCAGCCGTCATTTTCAATTGCGGTAACGCCAGGCCCCGCTCGGTTGCCAACCGGCCGAGCAACTGCAGCACTACTGGAGGTGCGTATCCTTGATCAAGTGAGACATTGTGCAGGGCATCCATGATCACCTGATCTGACATCCCCCGCAAAAGCCCCTCGGACAGGTCGGCATCGATACTAAGATTAAAGACATTATGCAGGAACAGATTCCTGACCCGCGGCGAAAGGGCGTTGACAAGGTCCACCAGAGAGTTCAGCGTTGCCGTGCGGTAAATGCGGACTTTTTCCTGTTTGAGGGATAGCAGAAAACGGCTCAGGTCCTTGGCCAGCATCTCGTCCTTGCTGCCGTCATGCTGTTCGAGAAAGACATTGATCGCCTCGGCCAACTTCTTCGGTAAAAAATTCTCCTTGCCAGCGGCATGATCCTTTACATGCAGACCTTGCACAATAGCGAGGGCAAACCGCTGCCAGAGAGGGGAGTTTTCCTCCTCGGACTCCACTTCTTCCGGTGTTTCGTCTCCAAGGGAAAAGTCCAGTTCGCTCATCTCCTGTACGGAAATGTTGCTTATATTCCGTAACTGCAGAGCTGCTTCGACTCCACCCTCGTCCCAGTTGCTGTTCGGTTTGCGTCCTACCAGCCTGAGAAAAGTATGAACCTGTGCGCCGGTTACACCTCTGGTGAAGCTGACTGCAGCAATGCCATGTTGGAACAGGCGGCTGGCAAATGCTTCAAAAAGTTGATTGGAACGTTCGATAAACTGCTCTTCATAAATAAAAGCATGCCGTCCTATATAGATGGTCAAGGTTTCACCATCGGCCAGTAGCGGCTCGAGAAAACCGAGCGTCCGTTCGGTGGTCAGATCAATTACCTTGTTGGCACTCTCATAAAGGCGAAGGTGATTCAACAGTAAAATTAGTGTACTGATGAAGTTCTTGACCTGGGTACTTTTTGTTTCATTGACAGCAGTTTGCACTGAGAACCTCACGAAAGGGTCCAGGCAGCAATAGAACCCCGGGTGCAATAAGTTGTGAAATCCATTTATATGTCTACCGTGAAATTATACATGTGAAAAATCATGTTACAAATAAGATGCGAAATAACTGTTAAAGCTGCGCGGCCTGTTGCCAGGGTCCCGTATGGGTTTCGTTTCCAATTCCGCTGCAGGATATTCGGGGAGGACAATCGTCAAGCATGCCGGCTTTTACGGAGAGAGAGTCGCTTGCCCATGCGGATAGGATTCTCTGCTATTTTTGAAGCGTGCAAGTAACCATCCGGCCAAGCCTTTACCGGTTTTTTGTCTTGACAAAAAAACATGTCCTCCTCTATAGTTACCCCTTTACAACTGGAAAAGTTGGTTTGTCTCAGGAAGTCTTAAAAATATAGATAGGTTGCGGATGTTTGATAATCTCTCTGAAAAGCTGGAACTGGTATTCAAGAAGCTCCGCGGCCAGGGAGTGATGACTGAAGAGAACATCAGGGAAGCCCTGCGCGAGGTTCGTCTGGTGCTCCTTGAGGCTGACGTCAACTTCAAGGTTGTTAAGGATTTTGTAGAAAAGGTTCGTTTGCGGGCTGTCGGTGCCGAGGTTATGAAAAGCCTTTCCCCGGGGCAGCAGGTCATCAGGATAGTTAATGATGAGCTGATTGTCATGATGGGGGGAGGAGAGGATAATTCACTTAATCTCGCAGCCAAACCACCGGTAGCCATCATGATGGTCGGTCTCCAGGGCGCAGGGAAGACAACCACCTGCGGCAAGCTGGCAAAATATCTGCGCGCCCAGAAAAGACGTCCACTCCTGGTGCCTGCGGATGTCTACCGTCCGGCAGCTATCGAGCAGCTCAAAACACTCGGGCGGCAGCTGGCAATAGAGACGTTTGCTTCGACTGCTGACCAGGATCCGGTCGCTATCTGCCGTGAAGCAAAAAGATATGCCGAGTTAAACGGTTTTGACACTCTTATCCTTGATACGGCCGGTCGCCATCAGATAGACGATTTCCTGATGAACGAGCTTGTCAGAATCAGGGATGAAATAGAGCCGCGTGAGATACTTTTTGTAGCCGACGCCATGACCGGTCAGGAAGCGGTCAATGTCGCCTCGGGTTTCAATGAGCGGTTGGAAATAACCGGAGTTGTCCTGACCAAACTCGATGGTGACGCCAAAGGCGGCGCTGCCCTGTCGATCAAGGCTGTTACCGGCAAGCCGGTAAAATTTGTCGGTGTGGGCGAAAAACTGGATGCTCTTGAAGTATTTCACGCTGATCGCCTTGTCTCGCGTATTCTTGGCATGGGTGATGTTTTAACTCTTGTGGAGAAGGCGCATTCAGTCTTTGATGAAGGTGAAGCGAGAAAGCTTCAGGATAAGCTGAAAAAGAACAAGTTTGATCTTGAGGATTTTCGCAGTCAGCTGCAACAGGTTAAAAAGCTTGGCTCCCTCGAGTCCATCATGGGAATGATCCCCGGAATGGGGAAGATGATGAAGCAGATGGAAGGGATGCAGCCGCCGGAAAAAGAGATGATGCGGATTGAAGCCATCATCAATTCCATGACCCGGAAAGAGCGGGCAAATCACACACTGCTTAACGGGAGCCGACGTCTGCGGATAGCGAAAGGGAGCGGGACGTCCGTTCAGGAAGTCAATCAGCTTCTCAAGCGTTTTGTCGATGCCCAACGAGTCGTCCAGCAACTGCAGAAAATGGGTCCAATGGGGATGATGAAAGGGATGAAGGGTTTGAAGGGGATGGGTAAGGGTATGTTCCCGTTTTAAGCAACTGGTCTCCCGGATTCATTTTTTAACATAATATACTAAAGAAAAAGCAGCATAATCATACATCGAAGCGGTTTAACCGTACGAATATCAGGAGGATACAGATGGCTGTAAAAATGAGACTTGCCCGTGGTGGTGCCAAAAAGAAGCCTTTTTATCAGGTTGTTATTGCCGATGAGCGTGCCAGAAGGGATGGCAGATTCATTGCCAATGTAGGAACCTATGATCCAAATCAGAACCCTGCAGCATTCAAGGTTGATGAAACAGAGGCTTTAGGATGGCTCGGCAAAGGGGTGCAGCCGACTGATACAGTCCGGCAGCTGCTTAAGAAAGCCGGCATCTGGGCAAAGTTCACCACCAAAGCTGCCTGATCATCTGACTAACCCGGCACGCCCGATATTCCAGTTCTACAGAGGATACCGACATGAGACAGCTCGTAGAGACTATTGCCCAAGCACTCGTTGATGATCCAGCCCAGGTAAGGGCTACCGAGGAGATGGAAGAGGATACTACCGTTATCAAGCTCACCGTTGCCAAAGAGGATATGGGACGGATTATCGGCAAAGAGGGTCGGACAGCCAAGGCTATCCGCACTCTCCTTAATGCTGTCTCCACAAAGGACAACAAGAAGGCCATCCTCAAGATAGTAGAGTAATGGAGAGTGACAGCCTGATCCTGATAGGAAAGATTGCTGCAACGCACGGCATCAAAGGGCAGTTGCGCATAGCATCTTACTCAGGTCATTTTGACTCTCTCCTGCCTGCTGATACGGTCATTCTGAAGGAGCCATCAGGAAAAACCGGCATTTTTGCTGTTGCCGCCGCGATTCTCCATGGCAAGAAACTACTTCTTTCCTTAGCCGGTTATTCTGACATAAACCGTGTCCAGCACCTGGTAGGCTCAGAGATTTATCTGCGCATGGATCAGCTTCCTGATACCGAAGATGGCGAGTATTACTGGCATGATCTTATCGGGCTTAATGTCATGACTGTTGCGGGTGAACCGCTCGGAATTCTGCAGAGCATAATTGAAACAGGAAGTAACGACGTTTATGTAGTAAAGTCGGCTGAGAGGGAGTTGCTGATTCCAGCAATTGAGGGTATCATCACGGCGATTGATCTCTCTGCCGGTTTAATGACCGTAACCCCCGTAGAGGGGCTTTTTGATCTATGAAATTTCACATACTCACGCTTTTCCCCGGAATGTTCTCCGGATTTCTCGCGGCCAGCATAATTGGCAGGGCGGTGGAGAACGGTCTGCTGGAGGTTGAACTGCATAACATTCGTGACTATGCGGTTGACAGGCACAAGACGGTAGATGACGCCCCTTATGGCGGCGGTGCCGGCATGGTAATGAAAATAGAGCCTCTTGCCAGAGCCATAGACAGTGTCAAGGCGATGGCTCCTGAGGCCAGACTGCTGCTTTCTTCGCCTCGCGGTGTCAGGTTAGACCAGAAGATGGCTGCTGAATTTGCTGCAGGTGGAGATGTTATCATTATCTGTGGCCGCTATGAAGGAGTAGACGAACGGGTAGCCGAGCTTTACGGGGCAGAAGAGGTATCGATCGGCGACTTTGTCATGACCGGGGGGGAACTTGCGGCGATGGTGATAGTCGATAGTGTCGGCAGGCTTCTGCCCGGGGTTCTTGGCTGCGAATCGTCGGCTGTCGACGAATCGTTTGCGGCAGGTCTGCTTGAATACCCGCATTATACCAGGCCACCTGAATTTCGTGGTTTGCGAGTGCCGGATGTCCTGCTTTCAGGCAATCATGCAGCGATAGAAAAATGGCGGCGAAAAGAGTCGTTGCAGCGAACCAGGGATTTGCGCCCGGATCTGCTGGGAACAGTTTCTGTTCCGGACAGCAAACCGGGGAAGCCTCTTCCGTGACTGCCGCATCGTTCAGTATAGCGCTTCTCCACTATCCGGTTTATGACAAGAATAAACAGATAGTTGCCACAGCGGTAACCAATCTGGATATTCACGATATTGCCCGCGCTGCCAGAACTTTCGGGGCTGAAAGATACTATGTCGTCACACCGGTTGCCATGCAGCAGAAGTTGGTAAACAGGGTGGCGGATCACTGGCAGAGCGGTTGGGGCGCAGCTTACAATCCGAAAAGGAAGATGGCGCTTGATCTCCTCAGGGTAATGCCTGATCTGGCCGCCGTTACCGAAGATATCCAGGCACGCCATGGCAGCAAGCCGCTGGTAGTTGTAACCGGAGCCTCAGGTCGAGTCGGTGCGGTTACCGACAGCGAACTGGCAGTACGTATCAAGGAGAGCAGCGATAATTTTCTGCTGCTTTTCGGAACTGGCTGGGGGATGACGGAAGAGGTTTTCGACGCGGCCGATCTGGTGCTGGCGCCGATAAATGGAGCTGGAGATTACAATCACCTTTCAGTTAGGTCGGCAGTCTCGATTTATCTGGACAGGATTTTTTACAGCAGATAATGCGAAAACGTAAATAGCTTTAGCTATTAAGAGGAGGAAGTGCAGATGAACACGATTGATAT
Source organism: Geobacterales bacterium (assembly GCA_038206285.1). Taxonomy (GTDB): domain Bacteria; phylum Desulfobacterota; class Desulfuromonadia; order Geobacterales; family DSM-12255; genus VEOV01. Next base: position 29,107 of record JBBRBA010000027.1, on the reverse strand, counting down.
GATTGAAATGGTGCAGATGAAGAAGAACGTCGTTCCTTTCAAACCGGGCGACACGGTCAAGGTTCACGTAAAGATTGTTGAAGGTGACAAGAGCCGTATCCAGGCTTTCCAGGGTGTGGTTATCGCCCGGCAGAACGGCGGCATACGTGAATCTTTCACCGTCCGCAAGATATCCAACGGGGTCGGGGTTGAGCGTTCATTTCCGATACATTCCCCTACTATTGATGCCATCGACGTCGTAACCCGCGGCCATGTCCGTCGGGCAAAGCTTTACTATCTACGTAAACTGCGCGGCAAGGCAGCAAGAATCCGTGAAAGAAAATATGTTGCTGGTGCATGACAAAACAAAAAAGCCCCGTTCTGCGGGGCTTTTTTTGTATATAGTATCAGGTTGCATTCAATCCGTTATTTGTCACTCCCGAGGCTTTAACCGGGAATGCGGATTTTACAGCTAGATGCCCGGTAGAGTCATTCGAGCATGACAGTCTTTTGATTGCTGCTTGGTATAAAAGAGCAAATGATACTATGAACATTCCTCTTTTTGAAATAGAGACGCAAACTGACATGCTACTGTTTGAAAACTTCGGTTTCAGGCAGGGCTTTCATACTATCGCCGGAATTGATGAGGCTGGCAGAGGACCGCTTGCCGGGCCGGTAGTAGCGGCAGCCGTAATCCTGCCGAGAAATCATCTTATTCCCGGGGTTGATGATTCCAAAAAGCTGACAGCTGCGCTTCGGAGCAAACTTTACGCTACAATAATGATTGAGGCAGTGGCTGTCGGCGTCGGGGTAAGTGACAGCCTGACAGTTGACCGGATCAATATCCTCCAGGCAACTCTTCGGGCTATGGAGGCAGCGGTGAGGCAATTGGCGGTTGTTCCTGATTATCTGCTTATAGACGGCATCTCGGCAACTGCGCTGAATATGGTGCAAAAGACCTTGAAAAAAGGTGACAGCCGCAGCCTGTCTGTTGCTGCCGCCTCAATTATCGCCAAGGTAACGCGTGACAGAATGATGGAGGAGTATGACCGGCACTATCCCGGCTATGGTTTTGCCGGACATAAAGGCTATGGCAGTGCTTCTCATCTTGCTGCCATAGCCGCGATGGGACCATGTCCGATTCACCGGTTAACATTCAGAGGGGTGCGGGAGCATATTCCTCAGCTAGAGGAGTTTTAGATGCGTACGGCTATCGGCATTATTTTTGGGCTTTTTATCGTCTGCTTTGTTGTTATTGTTGTGGAGGAGCTTTTTATCGGTGGCAGGAAGCGTCGACTGGCAGAGAAACTGGTAAAGGAGAAAATTGATGCGGCTAACACCGGCAACTGAGCTTGAGTATCGCTGTAGCAGGTTACAGCAGGCAATGGCAGCAGATGGACTAGAGGCACTGATTATCATCCAGAGCGCTGATCTCTACTATTTTACCGGCACGATCCAGTCCGGAGCTCTTTACATACCCGTTGCCGGACAGCCAATCTACATGGTGCGCCGTGATTACCGCCGTGCCAGGATGGAGTCAGGTCTGAAAGAGGTAATCCCGTTTTCTTCCATGAGTGAAGTCGCCGGGATAATTGCTGACCATGGTTACCCTGCCCCCCGCAGCATCGGTATGGAGTTCGATGTGCTGCCGGTAGCGCTGTTTGAGCGTTACCGGAAAATATTCCCCACTGCGCTCATTAAGGATGCTTCTTCCCTTGTTCGCAGGATAAGGATGATCAAGAGCCGGTACGAGATCCATCTGATGCAGGATGCGGCACTCCAGTTAGACAAGGTTTTTCGCGCCGCTCCCGGGCTGCTGCACGAAGGGATGACAGATCTGCATCTTGCGGCGGAGCTTGAGCGGGTCGCCAGGCTTGAAGGGCATGCAGGTTTGATCCGTATGCGGGTATTCAACGGCGAAATGATGTTCGGCCATACCTTTTCCGGCGCAGACAGCGCTGTTCCGGCATACACCGACACCCCCCTGGGTGGTCTGGGAATAACGCCGTCATTCGGCCAGGGCGCCGGTTACAAACCGATTGCCAGTAATGAACCGGTAATCCTCGACTTTGCCGGCAGCTGTGACGGTTATCTGGTTGACCAGACACGGGTGATGGCAATCGGCGGTCTGTCGGCAAAGCTGGTAAAAGGGTATGAGGATATGCTCGAAATTCAGGAGCTGATGAAGAGGATGGCGCCACAATTACCGACGTGGGGAGAGCTTTATGACGAATGCTGCGCCCTTGCTATTGCCAAAGGGTACCGGGACAGCTTCATGGGCCTGCCGGGGTCGCAAGTCTCCTTCATCGGTCATGGTATCGGCATCGAGATCGACGAGTATCCATTCATCGCCCGTGGGTTTCACCAGATGCGGTTGGAACCGGGGATGGCGTTTGCGTTCGAGCCGAAACTTGTTTTCCCGGGAGAAGGGGCGGTCGGCATAGAAAACAGTTTTTATCTGTGTGATGACGGTTCCCTCAAGCAGCTTACCTTTACTGACGAAACAATAATCATTCTCCCATTATAAACTGCTACAAAAAAAATATTGAATTTAATCTGAGCCGGTGATATAAGAGGACGCAATTCTGTATACAGTATGCGCTCCATTCCGCATTTATTTGACAGGAGCCCTCTCCTGAAGCGGTTTTGCCAGGTATAAACCCTTGTTTTACATATGTTCATGTTTATCAGTGGAAGGGTGATCATTCTGGTCATCCCCGCCAATTAACCCCAACAGTCGAAAGGAGATCAAACAACATGGCACTGAAAGAGACGCTCAAGCAGAAGATTGAGGAGTTCCGTCCCCGCACCACCAGGCTCACCAAGGAATTCGGCAAAGTTGTAATCGACCAGGTTACGATTGATCAGGCAATTGGCGGCGCCCGCGACATCCGCAGCCTCGTAACTGACATCTCCTACCTCGACCCGCAGGAAGGGATCCGTTTCCGCGGCAAGACCATCCCCGAGACTTTCGCAGCGCTCCCTAAAGCTCCGGGCTCAAACTATCCTACAGTCGAATCCTTCTGGTATATGCTCCTCACCGGAGACGTACCGACACCTGCTCAGGTTGATGAGGTTGTTGCCGAGTGGAAAGTACGTCAGACAGTTTCCGAGTATGTTTTCACCGCTATCCGCGCTCTGCCGCGTGACAGTCACCCAATGGTAATGCTCTCTGTTGGTATCCTTGCTTTGCAGAAGGACTCCAAGTTTGCCGGCTTCTACAACTCGGGCAAGTTCAACAAGATGACCGCTTGGGAATACGTCTACGAAGACGCCTGTGACATCGTCGCCCGCATTCCGATCATTGCTGCCTTCATCTACAACCTGAAGTATCGCGCTGACAAGCAGATCGCCATTGATCCTAAACTCGACATGGGCGCCAACTTTGCCCACATGATCGGCCAGAAAGAAGAGTACAAGGATGTTGCCCGCATGTACTTCATCCTTCACTCCGACCATGAGTCAGGGAACGTTTCTGCTCACACCACTCACCTGGTTCACTCGGCTCTTTCCGACCCTTACTACTCATACGCTGCAGGCCTCTGCGGCCTCGCCGGTCCGCTTCACGGTCTTGCCAATCAGGAAGTTCTCGACTGGACCCTCAAGTTCCAGGAGAAGTACTGCAAAGGTGTAGAGCCTACAGCAGAGCTGATCAAAGCTGCTCTCTGGGATACCCTCAATGCCGGTCAGGTCATTCCGGGCTACGGCCACGCCGTTCTTCGCAAGACCGATCCGCGTTACATGTCACAGCGTGAATTCTGCCAGAACACCCCGGGCCTCAAAGACTACCCACTTTTCAAAGTTATCTCCATGATCTTTGAAGTTGCCCCGGGCGTTCTCACCGAGCACGGCAAGACCAAGAATCCCTGGCCGAACGTAGATGCCCAGTCCGGCGTCATCCAGATGTATTTCGGCCTGACCGAGTTTGAATTCTACACCGTCCTTTTCGGCGTAGGCCGTGCACTCGGCTGCATGGCAAACATCACCTGGGATCGTGGTCTTGGCTACGCTCTGGAGCGTCCGAAGTCTGTTACTACTGCAATGCTCGAGAAGTGGGCAGCAGAAGGCGGCCGCAAGTTCTAGTCGTAACAGCAGAACTGTGATAGCAGCAAAAAAGGGGGGGGGTGCAAAGCATCCCCCCGGATTTATGGAAAACCCCGCTTTCTCATGCGGGGTTTTCTCGTTTTCGGGTTTTGGCTGCAGGTTTTTATCTGCTGCCCTTAGGAGGTTGAGGAAGCTGTTGCAAGGAGGCATGATTCGTGACGCTTGTGACTACGTGGTGGTGCTGATGAAGGTGTCTTAGCGGTAATTCTCTTTATTCTCTGGCAATACTTTGGTATGTTATCGCAACTTATATTATCCCGGAGTCTGTTATGCCATCTAATCGCCGCCTGGCGGTTTTTCTACTCGATATAATCCTGATCGCCGCTGCCTACTGTGTGGCGCTACTGCTTGAATATGATTTCCGGGCATCCGTTTTTTTACTTGATACCTTCGTGCACACCTTCCCCTACATTGTTGCCATTCAGTCTGCTGTCTTTCTCACATCCAACCTTTACCGCAGCATATGGAAATATGCCTCGCTGCACGATGCCATTGAAATCTTCAAAACCGTTTCCATAGCCACAATTCTGAGCGGACTAGGGCTGCTGTTCTTCCGCGAGGGGCACCATTTCTCGCGGGTCGTCTTCATGCTCGATTGGGGCTTGCTGCTGACACTGGTGCTTTCCAGCCGTTTTGTCTGGCGACTTTACCGTGAAAACAGCTTTCTGGTGTCGCCTCGCAATAATAACAATAATAACGATTATGCCCAGCGGACGCTGATAGTGGGGGCTGGCGATGCCGGTAACATGCTGCTGCGTGAGATTCTCAAGCAACCCTCTTCCCCCTTTCGGGTGATCGGGTTTGTTGATGATGCCGAGGAGAAGCAACATATGCGCATGATGGGGGTCGAGGTGCTGGGCACCATCGATCAGCTGCCGCAGGTTGTCGCGCAGCATGCCATCGTCAAGGTGATTATCGCCGTGCCTTCGGCGGGGCCGAAATTCGTGCGCAGTCTGGTGCAACAGTGCAAGCAGTCCGGGGTGCGCTTCAAGCTCATTCCCGGGCTGAGTGAGATCCTGCGGGGGGATGTGAAGATTTCCCATATCAGGGACGTTGAAATTGAGGATCTGCTCGGCCGGGCGCCGGTAAGTCTTGACGAACAGGGGATTGCAAACTATCTGCAGGGGATGCGGGTGCTTGTGAGTGGGGCTGCCGGAAGTATCGGCAGCGAAATCTGCCGCCAGGTGGCGCGGTATTCACCAGCTATGTTGGTGCTTATTGACAATGCCGAGACGCCACTGTTCTATATCGAGCGAGAGCTGGCGGCCAGTTTTCCGACGCTGCGCGTGGTTGCTCTGCTTTGCGACGTTCGCAACAGGGAGCGCCTGGAACAGATATTTGACGGGATCATGCCTGAAGTCGTCTTCCATGCCGCTGCCTACAAGCATGTCCCCCTGATGGAGCATAATCCGGTTGAGGCGGTACTTTGCAACGTCATGGGGAGCATGAACATGGCTACTGTTTCCGAACAGTTCGGAGTGCATAATTTCGTGCTTGTGTCGACCGATAAGGCGGTTAATCCGACCAACGTTATGGGAACGACCAAGCGGATTGCCGAAAAATTTGTCCAGGCTCTGTCCGAGGGGAGCACGACCAAGTTTTCAACCGTTCGTTTTGGTAATGTGCTCGGCAGCAACGGCAGCGTGATCCCGGTATTTACTGAACAGATTCGCAAAGGGGGGCCGCTGACCATTACCCACCCGGATATCACCCGGTTTTTCATGACCATCCCGGAGGCGAGCCAACTGGTGCTCCAGGCTGTCTGTTTCGGAAAGGGAGGGGAGATCTTTGTTCTCGACATGGGCGAGCCGGTGCGGATCGTGGAGTTGGCCGAGGAGCTGGTGCGTCTGTCGGGCATGACCCCCTATACCGATATCGAATTCGTCTTTACCGGCCTGCGCCCGGGAGAGAAGTTATACGAGGAGCTGTTTTTCAAAGGTGAAAACATCCTCAAGACCCCCCATGAGAAGATTCATGTCATGGAACCGGTTTTCCAGGATTATGAACAGTTGTGTTGTAGTCTGGAAAAACTGCTTTGCACCGCTCGCGACAACAATGTCGTCAGTCTGCGGACCATGCTGTGTGAGCTTGTCCCCGAGTATCGCCCCACCGTGTAAATCTGTTCCAGCTACAAGACTTGTCTTGCATAGAGAAGCAGACTGTTGCGAGAATTTACTGACTGCCGCCATGAAAATCCCTCAAGACTGCTTTAAAGCCGGCATAAGCGCCACCTTAAAAAATAATGTGCGAACTTCGCCGGGCGGACAGGGCGACTGTCCGGCATCTGCCCTGACAGCAATTGCTATACAGTCTCCATCCGCAAACCCGGACTGAAAATATATTGACTGCAGCGGGAAAATTGTTTTCGCTACAGGCGCTTTATGGACAGACTGCTGCAACAGTTGCTTGACGCTGCCCCGGATGCGATTATAGCCTCTGACCATGAAGTGATTATCCGCTTCCGGAGTAGAGGGGCTGAGTCTGTCCGCCTGCGAAAACAGGGAGGTTTGATTTTGTCTGGATTATTTGCGCGAATGTTGTAATATCCAGGCAGTAAATTGTTGATTACTTTAACATTAAGAGGGGTTTGTATGGCTGACGCAAACACTGTCGGAGTTCTGATCGTCGATGATGAACAGTTCTTTCGTGAGGTTCTACGCAACATGCTGCAAAAGGATGGTTTCCGGGTGATTGGCGAAGCTGCAAGTGGTGATGAAGCTGTCGAAATGTTCAGGAAGCTTGCCCCTGATCTTGTCCTGATGGATATATATATGCCCGGCAGTAACGGAATAGAGGCAACACGCAATATCATCACCGTTGCTCCGGCGGCAAAGATTCTCATCTGCAGCGGCACCGGTTACGACGATGATATAAATGCGGCAATACAGGCCGGTGCAAGTGGAATCATTTACAAACCTTTTTACGATGAAGAGGTTATGGAGACAATAAGAACTCTTCTGGCAGCCTGAGTCCGCCTTCCAAAAGCTCTGCCCGCCATGTATGTTTAGCCCATTTTAACTTGACTTGCTGCTGCCGGCAGACTAACTTTTCAGGTTAACCTGTCCAACCATTTACCCTTTTACTCAGTTCCCGTATGAGCATACAAGGAGTCGTGCATGATTGATGATACTATTGCTGAAGGTCTGACCTTCGATGATGTCCTTCTGGTTCCCGCCCACTCACTGATTCTGCCGCGTGATGTTGATCTCACTACCCGCCTCACCAAAAATATTCAACTGAACATTCCGCTGGTAAGCGCCGCAATGGATACGGTCACTGAGGCCCGCACAGCTATAACCATGGCGCGCGAGGGGGGGCTTGGCTTCATCCATAAAAACCTGACGATAGCCGAGCAGGCGCTTGAGGTCGACAAAGTCAAGAAAAGCGAGTCCGGGATGATTGTTGATCCGATTACCATGCGTCCCCATCAGAAAATAAGGGATGCACTTGATATGATGGCAAAGTACCGTATTTCCGGGGTTCCGATTACCAAAGCAAATGGCAAACTGGTAGGGATTCTCACAAACAGGGATCTCCGCTTCGAGACCGACCTGGATATCCCGATTTCTGAACGGATGACCAGAAAAAATCTCGTTACCGTGCCGGTGGGAACGACTCTTGAGGGGGCAAAGGAAATCCTGAAGCATACCAGGGTTGAAAAGCTTCTTGTTGTTGATAAAGACCGCTTCCTCAAAGGGTTGATTACCATTAAGGATATTGAGAAGGTGCGGAAGTATCCCACAGCCTGCAAGGATTCGTTCGGTCGTCTCCGCGTTGGCGCTGCAGTCGGACCGACTGCTGATATGGATGCCAGAATTGAGGCTCTGGTCAAGGCCGGTGTTGATGTTATCGTCATCGATACGGCACATGGACACTCGCAGGGGGTTATTGATGCCGTTGCTTCTGCCAAGGCAAATTTCCCCGGACTTGAGATCATTGCCGGCAACATAGCTACTGCCGAGGCTGCCGAGGCGCTGATAAAGGCAGGTGTAGATGCGATCAAGGTTGGCATCGGCCCCGGTTCCATCTGCACCACCCGCGTGGTTGCCGGTATTGGTGTGCCGCAGATCACCGCCATCAGCAACTGTTCCCGGATTGCCAAAAAATACGGCATCCCGGTGATCGCCGACGGCGGCATCAAGTATTCCGGAGATTTGACAAAAGCCATAGCCGCCGGTGCCGATGTTATCATGATCGGTTCGCTTTTCGCCGGCACAGAGGAGTCTCCGGGAGACACTGTCCTTTATCAGGGGCGAACCTACAAGAGTTATCGCGGCATGGGTTCCATCGGCGCCATGAAGGAGGGGAGCAAGGACAGGTATTTCCAGTCTGATGTTGACAGTGACATCAAGCTTGTTCCCGAAGGTATCGAGGGGATGGTGCCATTGCGCGGACCGCTCGGCGCCAACATCCACCAGCTGATTGGCGGCCTGCGCGCCGGCATGGGATATACCGGCAGCGTTTCCCTCATGGATCTGCAGAAAAATGGCCAATTCATGAAGATTACCGGTGCAGGTCTGAAGGAATCGCATGTGCATGATGTGACCATCACCAAGGAAGCACCCAATTACCGCGTCGGCGGCAATTAACGGCAGGGAACAGGGAGCAGGGAGGTTTTACAGATCCCGGTTCACTGATCCCGATTCACAAGGAATCAAATGACCGACATACATAGCGAAAAAATACTGATCCTCGACTTCGGCTCCCAATATACCCAGCTGATTGCGCGGCGGGTGCGGGAGGCCCATGTCTATTGCGAACTGCTGCCCTTTGATATGAGTCTTGATGCCATCCGCACCTTCAATCCGAGCGGCATCATCCTCTCGGGCGGACCCAGGTCGGTTTACGAAGAGGGGGCGCCGGCGGTGGACGAGGAGCTGTTCGAGCTTGGTGTGCCGGTACTCGGAATCTGTTACGGCATGCAGCTCTTGAGCCGTCATTTTGGCGGCGAAGTGGTCCCGGCGGGCAAGCGGGAGTTCGGGCACGCCGAGCTCTTTACCGAAGGGGCTCCCGGGGCACTTTTCAACGGTTTTTTTGTCGAGGGGAAGAGCCAGGTCTGGATGAGTCACGGTGACCATGTGCAGCGGATTCCGGCAGGTTTTGAAACAGTTGCTTCGTCTGCCAATGCTCCCGTCTGTGCGATTCAGAATGTCTCCCGTGCTCTCTATGGTGTGCAGTTTCACCCTGAAGTAAACCATACTCCGCGGGGCGAGATTCTGCTCGATACTTTTGTCAGAAAGATCTGCGGTTGCAGCGGCACCTGGACGCCGGGGCAGATAATCGACGATGCAGTCGCCCGGATCAGGAGCCAGGTGGGCAAGGATCATGTGATTCTCGGGCTTTCCGGCGGAGTTGATTCTTCAGTTGCAGCGGCGCTCATTCATCGCGCCATCGGCGACCAGCTTACCTGTGTATTTGTGGATAACGGTCTGTTACGTCTTGCGGAAGGTGATCAGGTGATGGCAACCTTTGCCGGCAATCTGGGGGTTAAGGTCATCCGCGTCGATGCGGCGGAGCGTTTCCTGTCCGGCCTTGCCGGTGAAGTTGATCCGGAGAAAAAGCGCAAGATTATCGGCAACCTTTTTGTAGAAATCTTTGAAGAGGAATCGACCAGGATCGCTGATGCCAAGTGGCTGGCTCAGGGAACCATCTACCCCGATGTGATCGAATCTGCCGGAGCAAAAACAGGGAAGGCGCACAGTATCAAGAGCCATCACAATGTCGGCGGACTCCCCGCGCATATGAAACTGATGCTGCTGGAACCGCTCAGGGAGCTTTTCAAGGACGAGGTGCGCGCCATCGGCGAAGAGCTTGGATTGCCGCACCAGATGGTCTGGCGGCACCCGTTCCCCGGTCCCGGTCTCGGAGTGCGTATCCTTGGCGAGGTGAAAAAAGAGTATGCCGACATCCTCCGTCATGCCGATTCAATCTACATCGAAGAGCTCTATGCCGCCGGTCATTACGATAAAATCAGTCAGGCTTTTGCCGTCTTTCTGCCGGTTAAAAGTGTCGGCGTCATGGGAGACGGCAGGACTTACGAATATGTTGTCGCCCTGCGTGCAGTCGAGACCAAGGACTTCATGACTGCCGGCTGGTACCAGCTCCCTTTCGAGGACCTGGCACGGATCAGCAACAGAATTATCAACGAAGTAAAGGGGATTAACCGGGTGGTATACGACATATCCAGCAAGCCCCCGGCAACCATCGAGTGGGAATAGCAGGCGATGTTCCGTTCGGTAATACTTTTTCTTTGGCTGCTGTCGGCAATAATTCTGCAGTTCACCATCCTGCCCTCATATCTTGAAGATCCGTTCAAGCCTAACCTGATGATAATTCTCGTCTCCTATCTTGCCCTGCGCGAGGATTTTCCCTTTAGCGGCGGAATCTTCGCTTACATTATCGGGCTTGTTCTCGGCACATTCAGCGGCATCCATTTCGGGCTTGCCGGTCTGACAATGCTGGTGATTTACATGCTGCTGAAAGCGGTTGCTGACCAGCTTTATGCTGAAAGTGCGCAGCTGATGATTGTCGCCGTGTTTGCGGCCTCTCTTCTGGATGCGCTCCTTTCGCTGATTCTTGTTGCCCTCTTTTCTACAGATGCCGGCATTTACAACTCTATCCTGGCAAACATGATCCCCCACGCCATAGTTACCGCCTTTGCCGCTTTCCTGATTTTCACCGCACTGCCGCTTGTTCGCAGGAGGCTCTTCCTGTGAAAGGGAATCGTTATATCAGGGGAGTGCAGGGGCTCCATCGCAAAATCTATCTGCTCTCTGTGGCCGCAACCGTTATTTTCCTGATTCTGCTCAGCAGGCTCTGGTTTCTGCAGTTTATCGAGGGCGATAAACTGCGGGAGATGTCTGAAAACAACAGGCTCCGCTTTATTCCAGTGGCGGCTTCCCGGGGTGCGTTGCTTGACCGAAACGGCAAGGTCCTGGTCAATAATACTCCTTCCTTCAGTCTTGCCGTGATTCCGAACGAAGTAAAGGACAAGGAGTATCTGCTTGATAATCTGGCACAGGTTTTAAGCATTGATCGCAATGAGCTTCTGTCAAGATGGGAAAAAGGGAAAGGGCGGGCAAAATACTTTCCGCTGGTGCTTGCTTCCGGCCTTACCAGGGATCAGGTGGAGTTCTTCGAAGAGAACAGTCTGCGCCTGCCCGGTCTGGAAATTGAAGTCAAGCCGGTAAGAGAATATCCGCAGGGAACTCTTGCTGCGCACATGCTTGGCTATATTGCCGAAATCTCTGAAAAGGAGATGGCGACCACTGATTTTGCCGATTATAACCCGGGCGATTATATCGGCAAAAACGGTATCGAGCGGAGCTTTGAAAAATATCTTCATGGCGATGACGGCGGCCGCCAGATCGAAGTTGATGCCAGGGGGCGTCTGCTCCGTACTTTAAGCGAAACATTCCCTGTCCCCGGACAGAGCCTGCAGCTGACAGTCGACCTGGAACTGCAGAAAGCCGCCGAAAAGGCGCTGGGTGACAGTGCTGCCTCGGTTGTTGTCCTTGATGTAAACAGTGGCGAGATCCTTGCCATGGCCAGCAGTTCGCAGTTTGACCCGGCGCTTTTTACCAGCAGAATGCCGCCTGAACAGTGGCAGGCCTATCTTGATGATAAACGGCGTCCACTTGAAAACAAGGCGCTGAAGGGGCAGTACCCTCCGGGATCAACATTCAAGATCATCACGGCACTTGCCGGGCTTAACGAGGGTTTGATAGACGAGAACACCACAGTAAACTGCAGCGGCGAGTACGCAGTGGGTAACGGCAAGTTCCACTGCTGGAACAGAAAAGGTCATGGCAAGGTGAATCTGCGCTCGGCGTTGCGGGAATCATGCGATGTCTACTTTTACATGCTCGGCGAAAAACTCGGGGTAGACCGCATTGCCGACTATGCCCGCAGATTTGGTCTGGGACAGCCTCTTGGCATCGGTATCGAGGGGGAAAAAAGCGGTTTTGTGCCGACCGCTGCCTGGAAAGAGAAAAAGACCGGCAGCAGGTGGTATCTGGGAGAGACGCTTTCGGTAGCCATCGGCCAGGGTTATCTACTCACCACTCCGGTGCAGCTGGCAGCGATGACCTCAGGACTTGCTACCGGCAGCATATATCGCCCGCATCTCGTGAAAAAGATTCTCGACAGAGACGGGAAAACGACAAAAGAGTTCCAGCCGGAAGTTCTGAAGCGGATTGAGCTGAAACCTGAACATTTACGGCTTGTGAGGGAGGGACTGTTGGCAGTTGTCAACGATCCCGGTGGTACAGGGGCCAGCGCCCGTCTTTATGAAGTCAAGGTTGCCGGGAAGACAGGTACCTCGCAGGTCGTCAAGCTGCAGGAAAGTAAACGGGCGGTGGCTTATCAGTACCGGGATCATGCGCTGTTTATCGCTTTTGCCCCGTATGATAAACCGGAAATTGCCGTTGCTGTCGTGGTCGAGCATGGTCAGCATGGCGGCGGAGCGGCTGCTCCCGTTGCCGGACAGGTATTGCGGAAATATTTCGAGCTGAAAGGGGTTGTCAGGAAGCCCGGCGCGGCTTTGGAGGCTGGTGATGAAGAGACAAAAGAGGACGGTGATAAAGAGTGATTGACAGAAGGCTGCTGACAAACTTTGACTGGAAGATTTTTCTGCTGATCCTGCTTGTTGCTGCCGTCGGCATCGTTAATATTCACAGTGCCTCTGCCTCCTACAAAATTGCCGGCACACCTTACGCAATAAAGCAGCTCTACTGGGCGGCAATCGGATCAGGTCTGATCATGCTGATCTGCAGCATCGATTATCATATCCTGGAGGACGTCTCTTACTGGTTTTACGGCATTCTCCTCATCTTTCTCCTGCTGGTGCTTGCCGTCGGCAAAACATCGATGGGGGCTACACGCTGGCTTAATCTCGGCTTATTCAGCATCCAGCCGTCAGAGCCGATGAAAATAGTCATCATCATTGCCTTTGCCAGATATTACACCAGCAACCAGAATGCCGGTTCGCTCGGTTTCCGGGATGTCTGGCTGCCGTTTCTGCTGCTTGCTTTCCCGGCGCTGCTGATCATGAAACAGCCGGATCTCGGTACTGCGGTAATGGTCTGTCTTGTTGCCGCCACGATCACCATTGCCGTGGGTCTCAGTTGGAGAGTTGTGCTCTCTTTCCTGTTGACATCGATTCCTGCTGTCTATATTGCCTGGCACTATATTCTTCGCGGCTACCAGAAAAACAGGATCCTCAACTTTTTCAATCCTGAGCGGGATCCGCTCAAAAGCGGTTACCATCTTATCCAGAGTAAAATTGCTGTCGGTTCCGGCGGGCTTACCGGCAAGGGGCTCATGCATGGCACCCAGGCACAGCTGAGTTTTCTGCCGGAGCAGCATACCGACTTTGCTTTTTCAGTATTTGCCGAAGAGTGGGGGCTGGTCGGTTCCCTGTTCATTCTGCTGCTCTACCTTGCCTTGGTGCTCTGGGGGTTGCATGTAGCCAGCCGCTGCAATGACCGTTTCGGCACACTGCTTGCCGTCGGGGTTACAGCCATGATTTTTTGGCATATCGTCATCAACATGGGGATGGTGATCGGGCTTTTCCCGGTTGTCGGCGTGCCGCTGCCGTTCTTTTCCTATGGCGGCACTTCCATGATCACCTCAATGATCGGCGCTGGGCTGTTGCTGAATATCAGCATGCGGCGCTTCATGTTCTAGCGGTTTCGGGGCGCACCGGGTGAAACGAAGTCCGGTGCCGCCCATGGTTCACTCTTTACGCTGGTCGCAACTTTTGTAAAGTTAAAATCTTTGCCATTTCTTCCGAGGAGTAAACCGGAATCTTAGAATTCTTGAAATCCTTCTGATTGCGCGTTACGATTGCATCAGCTCCGACGTGGCAAGCTGCTTCGTGAATTACCGCACCTTCGAAATCATTAAAATCCAGAACAGGAGCCGCTTCGAGAACATGCCTGTTCACAGGAGCTACCTCAAGTAAATACAATTGTGTCCCCGGAAATGCGGAAATGCGCGGAAATGTTCACAGCTTGCCGGTGAGGGCCATTAAAGGGGCGAGAAGTCCGCTGGAGCTATGATCGCTCAAAGTTGCGGTATGAGTCTTACCTGAGCAGTTTAATCTTGGCAAAATCGATAAGCAGTGCGGCGGGGATCAGTGTGTCAAGCTCGTAAATCACCTTGCCGTAAAGCCGCAGCGACAGCTCCCGGTCCAGCCTGACCTCTTCCCGGAAAAAGCGGTCAAACTCCCCTGCAAGTCCTGTCATTGCCAGCGGATCAGTGCCGACAAAATTCTCGGTACACCATTCGTCATGCATCACTTCACCGCCAATGTCGATCAGCGGCAGGCCGTGCAGCCGACAGGTCATGGGCCGGTTCTCGTAGACGAGGCAGTGCCCATCATTGTCAAGCAGCAGGCAGGGGGTTTCGTCACCTTCAGGCATCAGCTCCTGCCACTCGTCTTCAGAGCGGTGGTTGAGCAGGTAAGGGTGGGCGAGTTCGGGCCATTGACGCTGCAGTGCGGCTACTCGGCTCTCAGCTTCTGCCAGAACCTTCTCGCGGACATCCGGCGCAAGTTTCCTGAACCCCTGCTGCAGAAAGAGTGCATCAAGCAGGGTGATGTCGAACAGTGCCCGGCAGCAGTCGCTGCAACCCTTGCCACAGCGGATCTCTTCCGGATATGCCGCAGCTGCTCCGGTAAACCAGGAATCGACTTCGGCGAGTAATTTTCCGTACTGCTTAATGACTTCGTTCATGGCGGTTTAACCTTAAACAATTCCCCCTTTGCTAAAGGGGGGTAACTTCTGGCGGGAGATCAGCGAGATTTTCAATAGAAAAAGGCGGCAATCGCCGCCTTCCCGTCTGTTTCATGGGGGTGCAAATCAGCCTACCAGGCCGCTCTTGGTAAAAATCGCCTTCAGCCAGTAACCTTCAGCCTCGATGTTCTCCCGGCCCCCCTCTTCACGGTCTACCAGGGTGACGATGCCGAGTACATCCAGACCCTCCTCCTTTGCCCGGTTTACCGCTTTCATGGAAGAGCCGCCGGTGGTGACGACATCTTCGACAATGATTACTTTCGTGCCCGGCGGCAGGTTTTTCCGCCCCTCAAGCCATTGGCCGGTGCCGTGACCTTTGGGCTCCTTGCGGATGATGAAGGCGTGCATGCTTCTACCGTCCAGATGGGCGGCGATCGAGGTGGCAGTGGCTATCGGGTCGGCGCCAAGGGTTATGCCGCCGACAGCCTGAACCCCGGGCACATCCTTGATGGCTTCGTAAAAGAGCTTGCCGACGAGAAAACCCCCTTCGGCGTGGAGGGTGGTCTGCTTGCCGTCGAAGTAGAAATCGCTCTGCCGTCCCGAGGCCAGGGTAACCAGACGTTTTTCGTAGGAAAGTTCAAGAATTATTTCCTTCAGTTTTTCCAGCTCACTCATTTTCGTAATGCTCCTTTTCAAATAGATCCATCTGCGGGTCTATCCCCATATTCGGGAAGCAGATTGGGTAATCACCGGAAAAACAGGCTGTGCAATGAGAGGTATTTTCCGTACCTACCGATTTTAACAGGCCGTAGTGGGAGAGGTAGCCGAGGGAGTCGGCAGTGATATATTTGCGGATTTCGTCAAGCGTGTGCGTGGCGGAAATCAGCTCTTTCCTGTTCGGCGTGTCAATGCCGTAGTAACAGGGGTAGCTGGTCGGGGGGGAGGAGATGCGCATATGCACTTCGCTGGCGCCGGCATTGCGGACCATCTTTACGATCTTGCGCGAGGTCGTTCCCCTGACGATGGAGTCGTCGATAACGACCACCCGCTTCCCCTTGAGAATATCGCGCACCGGGTTGAGCTTGATCTTCACTCCGAAATGCCTGATCGACTGTTGCGGTTCGATGAATGTCCTGCCGACATAATGATTGCGGATAAGTCCGAGTTCGAACGGAATTCCGGACTCTTCGGCATAGCCCATGGCTGCCGGCACACCGGAGTCGGGTACAGCGATGACAACATCGGCCTTGACACCATGCTCCCGCGCCAGCTCGCGTCCCATCTCCTTTCTCACCATGTAAACGTTTTTACCGAAAATGTAGGAGTCCGGCCTGGCAAAGTAGACGAATTCGAAAATGCAGGGGGTCGGTTTGACCTTCTTCCAGGGGAAGAAGCTCGTTATGCCGTTCTTGTCGATGACGACCAGTTCCCCCGGTTCAATTTCGCGGATGAACTCTGCTTCAATGAGGTCAAGAGCGCAGCTCTCCGAGGCCACCACGTAGGAACTACCCTGTTTGCCGATGCATAAGGGGCGAAAGCCGTTGGGATCGCGGGCGGCGATCATCCTGCTCTCGGTCAGGAAGAGGAGGCAGTAGGCCCCTTCGACCCGCTCCAGAGCTGCGGTGATCCTGTCCACCAGAGAATCGTTGCGGGATGTTGCCAGTAGATGGACGATGATCTCGGTATCCATCGATGTCTGGAAGATGGAGCCGTATGCTTCCAGTTCCGCCCTGATCAGCTGGGCATTGACGATGTTGCCGTTATGCGCTACCGCTATGGCGCCCCGTGAATACTCGACCATGATCGGCTGGGTATTCTTGATGACCGAAGAGCCGGTGGTGGAGTAGCGTACATGGCCGATGGCCGCTGTGCCGGGGAGTTTCTTGAAGGTCTCCTGATTTCCGAAAACGTCGGCTACCAGTCCCATAGCTTTGTGGGAGTGAAGGGCCTTGCCGTCGGATGAGACGATGCCGCAGGCCTCCTGTCCCCGGTGCTGCAGGGCATAGAGACCGAGATAGGTAAGGTTTGATGCCTCCGGATGATTGAATATTCCAAAAATGCCGCATTCTTCTTCGGGGCGATTCAAGATCATATGCTCTCCATCTGTTCGCTCATTGCCGCTAACTGGCAATATCTTTAAAGGCTCAGCTTAACATAATCCGCAGCATTTTTGTAAAGTATCAGTCCGTCTCCGCTCTCCGGCAGCTCTTCCCTCGTCCAGCGGGGGTGCTGCGTATAGTGAACAAATGCCTCAGGATGCGGCATCATTCCCATCAGGCGGCCGCTTGCATCGCAGATGCCGGCAATGGCATGCGTGGAGCCGTTCGGGTTTTCCGGGAAAGCCATGGTCGGCGCACTGTAGCAGCTGTCACTGTATTTGAACACCGCCAGGTGCTCCTGCTCGATCCGTTCGAGAGTGGCCGGGGTGTCGCAGAGAAACTTCCCCTCGCCATGCCTTATCGGCAGGTAGATCCCCTTGTCGATCCCTCTGGTGAAGATGCAGGGAGACTCCGGGTCCGCCTTGAGGTAACACCATCTGTCCTGAAACCTGCCGCAGTCGTTGTAGGTCAGGGTCGCGGTCTGGTGCAGGTAGTTGCCGTCGAAACCGGGGAGCATCCCCATCTTGACCATCAGCTGAAAGCCGTTGCAGACGCCGAGGATAAGCTTGCCGTCAGCAATGAAGCGGCTGAACTGTTCGACCAGTTTTTCTTTTGATCCGCTTATCACCGCGTTTTTCAGGCGGTTGGCCTGCGCCTTGGCGCTGCCGAGGTCATCGCCGTCGAGAAAACCGCCGGTAAGGTTTAAGAAGTGGAAATCATCCAGCCTGATCGCGCCGGAGAGAAGTTCCGAGATGTGGGCAATGACAGCTTCGTCAAAACCGCCGGTCAGGCAGGCGTGCGCCGCCTCCATCTCGCAGTTGGTACCGTTGCCGGTGATGACTATTGCTCTGCTCTTTGACATAAATGCTCCAAAACTAAAAATCGCTCTGCTGTTACAAATCCCGCAATGTCCCCTGCCATGCTTCCTTCAATTCGGCCAGATCTGCCTGCACCACGGCTGACCCGCCGATCCCCTCGATAGTCAGCTGCAATTTCTCTGTTACCTTGCCGATGGCGGCTATGCCGGTACCTTGCAGGCACTGCTCGAACGCCTGCCGTTTCTCTGGATGTACCGTCACCAGCAGCCGTGAGGCCGACTCGCTGAAAAGGAGCAGTTCATCCCGCCTGTCAGCAGCTTCGCCTTTATAGAGAACAGCTGCCAGTTTAAGCTCCATACCGCAGCCGCCGGCAAAGGCGCTCTCTGCGGCTGCTACTGCCAGACCGCCGTCGGAAAGGTCGTGACAGGAGGCGACCAACCCCAGATTAACCGCCTGGTGGTAGGCACGATAACGGCCATAGGCCGTTTCCGGATCAACTTTGGGGACGTTGTTGCCGATGAAACCGTTGGCGGCGGAGTATTCCGAGCCCCCCAGCTCATCTGCAGTTGCTCCGAGCAGGTAGACCAGGTCGCCGGGGCGCTTGGCATCCATGGTTACAGCCTTGCGGGCGTCCTCCATCCGGCCGATGACCGAGAAGAGGAGGGTCGGGGGGATCGAGATCTTGACGCTGCCGTCATAAAAGTCGTTCTTCATCGAATCCTTGCCCGAGATGAGCGGCAGGTTGTAGGCCAGGCAGATGTCGTAAAGCGCCTTGTTGGAGCGGACGAGCTGCGCCATCTTGAAAGAGCCGTCAGGAGTCTTGTCAGAGAGTACCGGATCGCACCAGCAGAAGTTGTCGAGTCCGGCCACCAGGTCGAGCGAGCCGCCGACAGCGACATAGTTGCGCAGCGCTTCGTCAACGGCATTGGTGGTCATGTGCCAGGTGTCGATGTCAGAGTAGCGCGGGCAGATGCCGTGCGCCGTGACGACAGCTTCAAACGAACCGAGCAGCGGACGAACCACTGCGGCGTCCGAAGGGCCGTCATTGCTGATGCCGGTAAACGGTTTTACCACCGAGCCGCCCTGGACCTCATGGTCATAGCGTCTGACAACCGACTCTTTCGAGCAGATATTCAGCGCGGAAAGAAGCTGTTTGAGATCCCCGGTGTAGTCGTTCTTTGCCGCAATCCTTACCTCTGCCTGCCTCCTGACTTCCCACCTTGCCGGAATCTGCATCGGCGGCAGCCCTTCGTGCATGAACGCCATCGGCAGCCAGGCGACGGTTTTGTCTTCATAAAGGACATGAAAGACACCGTTGTCGGTAAATTCGCCGAGCACGGTCGCCTCGACGCCGAATCTCTGTGCCATGGCGAGGAATTCATCGATATTTTCCGGGGGGACGGCAAGACTCATCCGCTCCTGTGCTTCGGAGATGAGAATCTCCCAGGGCTCCAGGCCGGGATACTTGAGCGGAGCTTTGGCAAGATCCATCCGGCAGCCGTTGCATTCGCCCGCCATCTCGCCGATTGACGACGAGAGGCCGCCGGCGCCGTTGTCGGTGATGAAGCGATACAGCCCCTTGTCTCTTGCCCGGATGAGGAAATCGAACATTCTCTTCTGGGTTATCGGGTCACCAATCTGCACCGCGGTAACCGGCGAATTTTCATTGAGTTCTTCCGAGGAGAAAGTGGCGCCATGAATGCCGTCCTTACCGATTCTGCCGCCGGTCATGACAATCAGGTCGCCCGCTTTGATCGACTTCTCATGTCCGGGCTGGCCGTTGACAAATGCCGGCATCAGCCCGGCAGTGCCGCAGAAGACCAGCGGTTTGCCGCAGAACCTCTCATCAAAGACAATCGAGCCGTTTACGGTCGGGATGCCGCTCTTGTTGCCGCCATGTTCAACCCCTTCCACCACCCCTTCGAAAATACGGCGGGGGTGCAGCAGTCTTTTGGGGAGGGGCTTGGCGTAGAACGGGTCGGCAAAGCAGAAGACATCAGTGTTGAAGATCAGCTTTGCCCCCTGGCCGGTGCCGAACGGGTCGCGGTTGACGCCGACAATGCCGGTCAGCGCCCCGCCGTAAGGGTCAAGTGCCGAGGGGGAGTTGTGAGTTTCAACCTTGAATACGAGCGACCAGTCGTCATTGAACCTGATAACCCCGGCGTTGTCCTTGAAGACGGAGAGGCAGAAGTCCTTCTCTCCCATCCTTTTCCTGACGTCGCTGGTGGTCCGCTGGATGTATGACTTGAAGAGGGAGTTGATCTCCTCTTTCTTGCCGTTTTCATCCTCGTAATGCACGGTTGCCGCAAAAATCTTGTGTTTGCAATGCTCCGACCAGGTCTGGGCAAGGCATTCAAGCTCGACATCGGTCGGCTTCGCACCGAGTCCCTGCGCTGCTCTTGCTGCAATAACCTTCGGGCTGCGGTAATGCGCCTGAATGATCTTCATCTCTTCAAGAGTGAGAGCGAGGACGCCGTCCCTGCTGATGCGCACCAGTTCAGTGTCCAAAACTTCGAGATCGATTTCTTTTACCGCTATCTTTGCCGCTACCTGTACTCTGGGGACAAGCGGAGGGAAGCCGCCGGCCTGGGCAAATTCAGCGGCGGAAAGGATGGTGTAGCGTTGGATGAGGGTGTTACAGAGCAGTTCTGTAGCGATTCTCTCGACGCAGCTCCTGGTCAGGTCGCCGCTGAAGAGGTACTGTAGCGAGTAGTAGACGCTTTCGCCGGCAGGAATGGGGTGACCAACAAGATATTCCACCGCCTCCCGGGCAGTACGGCCGACGTTGTCCGTCACGCCGGGGCGAAAGCCGACCTCGACCGCAAAGTCGAACTCCCTGCCGGCAGGCGAGTCAAGCAGCCACTCCTGCATGACCGGGTCGCTGAAAGGCCCGCTGGCGGCAGCCTCTAGCAGTTTCTGCGGCAGTTCGGCGTCAACGGTGTAGATATCGATAGTCTGAACGGCTGTAACCTGAATCTTGAGGAAATGCTCAATCTCGCGTTTAATCCGTTCACCGCGGGCATCACGGACACCGTGACGCAGTGCAACTTCAATTCTGTTTGGCATCTGTTAATCCTTCTGCATGATGACGGCACGGGTCGGAAACGGTATGCCGATGCCGTGCTCGTTGAATCTGGTGAGTATCAAAGAGTTGATCCTGTCAATGGTGGGGAAAAGACTGGTGTAATCTTCAACCCAGAAAAAGAGCGCCAGCTGCAGGGCGCTGTCGCCGAAAGAGGTGAAGAAAGCCTCCGGCGGCGGATCGGGCAGTACTTCGTTGACCTCAAGCGCCGTAGCCAAAAGCAGCTGCTTCACCTGGGCGACATCGCTGCCGTAGGCGACGCCGATATTGATTCGACCCTTGGCGCGAATATCGGGAAATGCCTGGTTGGTGAGGAGGTTGTTGCAGAGATCGGAATTCGGAATGATCAGCAGCTGGTTGTCGAGAGTCTTTATCTTGGTGCTGCGCAGGCCGATATCCTGCACATCGCCGGCCTGTCCGCCGGACAGCTGGATACGGTCGCCGATCCTGAAGGGGCGGTCGATCATCAGGGTGAAGCCGGAGATCATGTTTGCCAGGGTATCCTTGGCTGCCAGACCGATGGCCAGCGAGCCGATGCCGAGGGCGGTGACCAGCGAGAGGATGTCATAGTTGAAATGTTTGAGGACAATGATCAGGGCGGTAGCGACCAGGAAGATGGTGGCCAGCTTTTCAATCAGCGGCATCAGCTGCCGGTTCAGTCCGTCGTTCCCCTTCGCGGCAATCCGGCCGGCGTACCACAAAAGCAGTTCATCCAGGGAGCGGTAGACAATGTTTGTCAGGATGGCAATCGTCAGGATGAAGAGGAGTCCGGAGGCGGCAATATGGATTTTATCCGGCAAAGGAATTGATTTTACGGCAAAATAGAGGCCGGCGGAGACGACGAGCATCGATGCCGGCGGGGTGATTCTGCGCAGGATTCTGTCATCCAGATCTGTTGCCGTGAAGGAGGTGAACTTCGGCCCCCAGGTGGTCAGAAAGTAGCGGAGGAATTTTGCCAGCAGCCAGAAGGCGGCAAAGATCAGCAGTGCGAGCAGAATCTCTTTCGTCCAGTAGAGATAGAGGCTGTCCGACTCCTGAATCCTGTATAAATCGAGAATTCTACTCACCGAAAACCCGCTTGAAGATGGTGTTGACATGCTTCAGATGGTAGTCGAGGTCAAAGGATTCGAGAATCTTGTCTTCCCCGAGTGCGGCCACGACTTCCTGGTCAGCCAGGAGCTCCTGCAGGAAATCCTTCCCTTCTTCCCAGACTTTCATCGCATTTTTCTGTACCAGCCGGTAGGAGTTTTCCCGCGAAACACCGGCCTGGGTCAGATCAAGGAGGATTTTCTGTGAAAAAACAAGTCCTTTCATCTGGTTGAGGTTTCGCAGCATGTTTGCCGGGTAGACAACCAGATTTTTGATCAGACCGCTCAGACGGCGCAGGGAAAAGTCGAGAGCAACCGTGGCGTCAGGAGCAATGTAGCGTTCCACTGATGAGTGGGAGATATCCCGCTCATGCCAGAGGGCAACGTTTTCCAGCGCCGGGATGCACATGGCGCGGATGTAACGGGCCTGGCCCGAGAGGTTTTCCGAGAGAATCGGGTTGCGCTTGTGCGGCATGGCGGAAGAGCCCTTCTGCCCTTTGGTGAACTGTTCTTCGGCTTCGAGTACCTCGGTGCGTTGCAGATGGCGGATTTCAATGGCAATCCGCTCAATTGATGAGGCAATGATCGACAGGGTGCAGAAATATTCGGCATGGCGGTCGCGGGGTATGACCTGGGTGGAGACCGGTTCCGGTGTCAGCCCCATCCTTGAACAGACATACTCTTCGACAAAAGGGTCGATATTGGCAAAGGTGCCGACCGCGCCGGAGATGGCGCCGGTAGCGATGTTTTCACGGGCAGCCAGGAGGCGGATGCGGTTGCGCCGCATTTCGGCATAAAATGAGGCGAGCTTGAGTCCGAAGGTGACCGGTTCGGCATGGATGCCGTGCGAACGCCCCATGCAGACCGTATCCTTGTGCTCCAGGGCGCGAAGCTTGAGCGATTCGAGCAGCATGTCGAGATCTTTGATCAGCTCATCGGCTGCCTGGACCAGCTGCACCGAGAGACAGGTGTCGAGGACATCGGAAGAGGTCATCCCCTGATGGATGAAGCGTGCTTCCGGGCCGACATGTTCGGCCACCGAGGTGAGAAAGGCGATCACGTCGTGCTTGACTTCGGCTTCGATGGCGTCGATCCGCTCGATGTCAAAATTCCCCCTGGCGCGGATTATCGGCACCACTTCTTTCGGAATGACGCCAAGCTCGGCCTGCGCCTCGCAGGCGAGCGTCTCTATCTCCAGCCAGATTCTGAACCTGTTTTCCGGCTCCCATATTTTGGCCATGTCCGGGCGGGTGTATCGTGGGATCATTGTTTAAAGCTCCTTGGATTATATCTGCAGTATGCCGCTCGGGGCATACTGATTGCCGATGAACAGTTCCGGTGAACAGCAGTTCTGACTGCCAAGCAGTCTGCCGGCCGCCGCCTCGGGCAGCCGCGGGTCATTGTTGGTTTCGGAGAGATGGGCGAGAAAAACCCCTTCAAGCCGCTCGTGCAGGAGCTCTTCCAGCAGCTGCATCGACTCGTTGTTGGAGATATGTCCATGCCGCGACTTGATCCTCTGTTTGAGATGCCAGGGGTACGGGCCGTTCATCAGCATCTCTTCATCGTGATTTGCTTCGATTACCAGCAGGCGGCAGTTTTTGAGCTTCTCGGTAACCAGCCGGGTGACAATGCCGAGATCGGTGGCAAAGCCGATCCGTCCTTCACTGCTTTCAATGACGAAACCGACCGGGTCGGCAGCGTCATGAGTTATCGGGAACGGGTCGATCAGCAGGTCACGGTAGGCGAAGGCTGCACCGGATTCGAATTCAACGGCGTCACACTTTTTCAGCAGAGCAGCAGCAGCCTGTCTGGTCGGCTGGCTGGCTATCAGGGGAACTTTCAGTTTCCTTGCCAATATTCCGGCACCGCGCGTATGGTCGCTGTGATCGTGGGAGACCAGAATTGCATTGAGAGTGGACGGGTCAACGCCGATCATGCCGAGCCGTCTTATTATCTCCACTGCCGACAGACCTGCATCTATGAGGAGTCTTGTCTCGCCGCTCTCCAGATATACGGCATTACCTTTGCTGCCGCTGGCAAGGAGAGAGAGCTTCAATGATTCCTCCGCTGTAGATAACTGGTCTGAATTAAAGGTATTTTAAGATCAAACAGACTGAATTCGATATCGGCTGGTTGAATCAGATTTTATACCGTAACTGAGCAATATGTTCAAGTTTAAAACTGGGATCTGCTGACAGTTGTGTCGATCAGTATTATGAATTATTTATGGAAATCGATTGACGATTCTGCCGCGGTTTGTATAATATGCAGTTCTCGCAGCGGGATTATACCGTTGCTGACAAATTCCTTCAGGAGGATATCATGGCAATCAGAGTAGGTATCAACGGTTTTGGACGTATCGGGCGGACGGTTCTCCGCTACGCTGTAAAGGAGAAAGGGATTGAGATAGTTGCAATCAACGATCTTACCGACGCCAAGACCCTTGCGCATCTGCTCAAGTATGACTCCGTTCACGGTCCGTTTCAGGGCAGTGTCGAATATAACGCCAACGAACTGATTATCGACGGAAAAGCGATCAAGATCCTGGCGGTAAGAAATCCTGAGGAACTCCCCTGGAAAGAACTGAATGTTGATCTTGTTCTCGAAGCAACCGGTCTGTTTACTGCCCGTGAAAAGGCTGAACTCCATTTGAAAGCCGGTGCAAAAAAAGTAGTAATTTCCGCTCCGGCTACCGGTGAAGATCTTACCGTCGTCATGGGCGTCAACCACACGCTGTATGACGCCGCCAGGCACAATATCATCTCCAACGCCTCCTGCACCACCAACTGTCTGGCGCCGGTGGCCAAGGTGCTTAACGATTCCTTCGGGATCGAAAAGGGCCTTATGACCACGATCCATTCATATACCAATGACCAGAACATCCTCGATCTCCCCCACAAGGATCTGCGTCGCGCCAGGGCCGCCAGTCTTTCCATGATTCCGACCTCGACCGGCGCCGCCAAGGCGGTATCCCTGGTGCTCCCCGAGCTGAAAGGGAAGCTGGACGGTTTCGCCATTCGCGTGCCGACACCCAACGTTTCCGTGGTCGATCTGACCTGCACTCTCAAAAATGCCACTGATGCTGCTGCTGTCAACGCTGCCCTGAAGGCGGCAGCCGAAGGCCCCCTCAAGGGCTTTCTCGGCTATACTGAAGAGGAACTTGTTTCCATCGACTTCAACGGCTGCCCCCTTTCCTCCATTGTCGATGCCAAGAGCACCAAGGTTATTGACGGCAACCTGGTGAAGGTTCTCTCCTGGTACGACAACGAATCCGGCTTCTCCAAACGGGTGGTTGACCTGATCAACTACATGTACAAATAGCAGCTGCTCGAAAGGAGGGGGACATTTCCCCCTCCTTTTTTTATATTCATAAAGGAGATTGTCATGCCGATCCGTTACATTGATCAGCTGAAAGATATCAGGGGGAAGAAAGTCTTTATCCGTGTCGATTTCAATGTGCCGCAGGATGACAAGGGTAATATCACCGAGGACAGCAGAATCGCTGGCGCGGTGCCGACCATCAAATATGCGATCGAGCAGGGAGCGAAGGTTGTTCTTGCCTCGCATCTCGGCCGGCCCAAGGGTGAAAAAAAGCCTAAATACACCATGGCGCCGGCATCAAAACGGCTTTCCCAGCTTATCGGCAAAAAAGTTGTCCAGGCGCCTGACTGCTTCGGTCCGGAAGTTGACAGGCTGATTGCCGCCATGAAACCGGGCGATCTGGTCATGCTGGAAAATGTCCGTTTCTATCCGGGAGAAGAGAAGAATGATCCGGATTATGCAGCTAAACTTGTCAATGGTTGCGAGATCTATGTCAATGACGCCTTTGCCGTCTCCCATCGCGCCCATGCATCGGTTGAGGCGATAACGAAGATCATTCCGACGATAGCCGCCGGTTTTCTGATGAAAAATGAAATGACCTTCTTTGACAAGACGATGCGTAATCCTGTCCGGCCGCTGGTCGCCATTCTCGGCGGCGCCAAGGTCTCGGGCAAGCTTGAAGTTCTTGAGGCGCTGGTGAACAAGGTCGACAAGATCGTCATCGGTGGCGGCATGGCATTTACCTTTCTCAAGGCAATGGGCTACTCGGTCGGCAAGTCGCTGGTCGAGGATGAGCTTATTGCCACCGCCAAAAAGATCATGGAGAAGGCAAAGAAGAAAGGAGTTACTTTCTTTCTTCCGGTTGACTGTGTGGTCGCCAATGCCTTTGAACCTAATGCCACCAACTTCATCACCACTGCCCAGGAGATTCCCGAGGGGTGGATGGCGCTTGATATCGGTCCGGCCACGGCAACTCTTTTTGCCGAGACACTGCGTGATGCCAAGACCGTTATCTGGAACGGGCCGATGGGTGTGTTCGAGATGGACGCCTTTGCCCGCGGTACCTTTAGTGTGGCCGAATCGGTTGCCAACTGCTATGCCACCACCGTCATCGGCGGTGGTGACACGGATGCAGCGGTAAACAAGGCGGGTGTCGCCAGTAAGGTGAGTTATATCTCCACCGGCGGCGGGGCATTTCTTGAACTTCTCGAAGGGAAAATTCTTCCCGGGGTCAAGGCGCTCGATATTAAAAGCAAATAGGGAGAGAAAATGCGTGTACCTGTAATTGCCGGTAACTGGAAACTGTTCAAGAAATCTGCCGAGGCCGTGCAGCTTGCCCAGGGAATCATTCCGCTGGTTAAGGGGAAGAGCGGCGTAGAGATAATTGTCGCGCCGGTATTTACCGTGCTTGCCGGCGTCAGCAAAGCTGTTGCCGGGAGCGGGATAAAACTCGCTGCCCAGAACTGTTACTGGGAGGAGGAGGGGGCATTTACCGGCGAAGTGTCGCCGGGGATGCTGCTCGATGCCGGCTGCAGCCATGTAATCATCGGTCATTCCGAGCGGCGGCAGTATTTCGGCGAGACCGATGAAACTGTCAACCGCAGGATCAAGGCGGCTCTTGATGCCGGGCTTACTGTTATCTTCTGCGTCGGTGAAACACTGGCTGAAAGGGAATCGGGCACGACCTTCGCTGTGCTGAAGCGTCAGCTTGCCGGCGGGCTCGCCGCTGTTGCCGGACTTGAGGCGGTAATTATCGCTTATGAGCCGGTCTGGGCCATCGGCACCGGTAAAACCGCTTCGGATGGCCAGGCGCAGGAGGCTCACGCTTTCATCAGAGCTGAGGCGGCTGCTCTTTATGGTGCAGATGCCGCTGCCAAGGTCAGGATTCTTTACGGGGGCAGTGTCAAGCCGGAGAACATCGCCGGTCTTATTGCCCAGCCTGACATAGACGGCGCTCTGGTGGGGGGTGCCAGCCTCAAGGCTGATTCATTTGCAGCTCTGGTGCAGGCAGCGTAGTTTTTGCTTTCCATTCTCGAATTGTTATGCTAATTACTTTAATTCGAGTTTTGCGGTCGAAAGGATAGATCTATGTATTATGTGCTTGTCTTTATCCATATCTTTGTGAGCATCGCCATGATAGGCATCGTGCTTCTTCAGTCAGGAAAAGGTGCCGAGATGGGGGCTTCATTCGGTGCCGGCGGCAGCCAGACCGTTTTTGGCGCCAGCGGCGGTAACACTTTCATGACCAGGCTGACAACCGGCGCAGCTGTGCTGTTCATGCTGACATCGCTGACACTGGCGCATCTTTCTTCGGGTGGCGGCAGTTCTTCTATTATGCCGGCGAAATCTGCTCCGGCAGCTCCGGCAGCTCCGGCAAAAGGGGCAGCTCCCGCACCGGCACCGGCACCGGCACCGGCACCGGCACCGGCAACACCGGCACCGACTGCACCGACTGCACCTGTGCAAGCTCCTGCAGTACCGGCGAAATAACAATTTATTGTTGACAGCAGGTTGTCTGTGATGTAAACAGATAACTTCTTTTTCAGGCAGCGCTCTGACAACTGAATAACGGGTATGCGGTGGTGGCGGAATTGGTAGACGCACCAGCTTGAGGGGCTGGCGGGGGCAACTTCGTGATGGTTCGAGTCCATTCCACCGCACCATTTAAAAACAGGGGTTAGGCATATTTGCCTAGCCCCTTTGTTGTATCGCCGACCCATTGACCAACCTTTTGCCGCAGGATAAATTAAACTGTTGCTGGTTGTCTTTCATCTATCTGTACCAGCTTCCCAAGCTGAAGGTCGTTCGAATCCCGTTTCCCGCTCCAAATAAACCAAGAGGTTAGGCTATTTAAGCCTAACCTCTTTTGTTATACGCGGCCTCTCTTGGTTTCATTGGGGCCACTCTTTCAGGAGATTACCCCTCTTTCAGGCCATGTTGCACAATATAAACTGAACTGTGCTATAAAATTCTGAAAATAAATTGCGGCTAATCCGAATTTCATGCTAGAAACAAAATCATCTTATGCAATGAAGCGATTATTGAGACAAAACCATGCAAACCTATATCTGGCAACTGAATAGCTGGCCCAAGCTGACATGGGATACGGACAGACTCCTGGCGCCCCTGGAGAATGTCGCCTGCTGCAGGGCAAGCTTCTCAGCAAGGTCGGTGGTCTCGGTATGCAGCTGGATAATCACGCACAGGCTGAGATACTCGTTGAGGAAGCGATCAAGACTTCAGCTATCGAAGGGGAGCAGCTGGACGTGCGCTCGGTACGTGCTTCGGTTGCCCGTCGTCTCGGCTTGCCCTCTGCCGGTCTGCCGGTGGACAGAAGGATTGATGATCTGGTTTCCGTGTTACTGGATGCTACGCAGAACTTTGACAAGCCGCTGACTTCGGAACGGTTATGGGGATGGCAAGCGGCCCTGTTTCCTTCAGGCTACTCCGGTATGCACAAGATCAAGGTTGGCGGTTGGCGTGATAGTGAAGAGCCTATGCGGGTGGTGTCAGGACCAATCGGCAGGGAGAAGATCCACTTTGAGGCTCCGCCTGCAGAAATGCTTGATGCCGAAATGGAACGTTTTCTGTCATTGTGGGTAATTCAGGGGACACCTTACTCAACTATTGTCAATAGAAGATTACGGATGATTGGGGAAGTCTAAGAAGGGCTAGGGGGACATTCTATAGTTTTTCTGTCAATTGAAAATATCGCTCTTTAAAAATCAAATAGTTAGCTTTCTGTTCGAATTTAAGGCGCACTAATCCCTTGCTTTCGTAATATGGCGAGTCTCTCACTTACGGCGAACCTTGAGCTTAATCGTTACTGGTATCCGACATTCCCCGCCCGCATCGGGAACGGAGCCGTCTATCATTCCTT
>JBBRBA010000026.1:0-38944 GCA_038206285.1 Geobacterales bacterium | reverse complement strand
ACTGGTTCAGCTGGAGAGCAAGGCCAGGGGGAGCGACAACCTGATGCCGCATATCCTTGCAGCTGTCAAT
Organism: Geobacterales bacterium; assembly: GCA_038206285.1. Taxonomy (GTDB): domain Bacteria; phylum Desulfobacterota; class Desulfuromonadia; order Geobacterales; family DSM-12255; genus VEOV01. Next base: position 38,874 of record JBBRBA010000026.1, on the reverse strand, counting down.
GCCTATGCCACTCTCGGTGAGATTGCCGATGTCTTCCGGTCGGTATTCGGCAAGCATACGGAAACAGTGGTTCTTTAAATTCGCGGGACGCAAGATGTCAGACGCGAGAAGTATCAACCTTAACCGCTTACAGCTCACGGCTCACATTCCACAGGAGTTAACATGTTGCACAAAATTGACCATATCGGCATAGCAGTGCAATCAATCGAGGTTACTCTTCCCTTCTATCGCGACAGCCTCGGGATGAAATGTCTCGGACTGGAAGAGGTGGCAGAGCAGAAGGTCAAGGTGGCGATGCTAGCTATCGGTGAATCAAAAATCGAGCTGCTCGAGCCGACCTCTGCCGACAGCCCGCTGGCGACTTTTCTGGAGAAAAACGGCCAGGGAATCCATCACATCGCCTACGAAGTGGCGGATATCAAGGCCGCAATTGCCGGATTGCTGGCTGACGGCGCCAGGATGATCGACGAAACACCACGCAACGGCGCTCATGGCACCAGGATTGCCTTCATGCACCCCAAAAGCTCGCACGGGGTACTAACCGAGCTGTGTCAGCCGGGTCACTGATTTAATTGTAACGTCGTTTGATAATTTTCTTGACATCAGTTTGTAAATTCGTGATATTAGCCCCAGTTTTTAAAACAAATCCTTTCTCCCGCATGGTTAAAGGGATTATGAAGGTCGAGGATTTGAATTTCAGGATTAGCGGCTTGACAATAAATTGTTTTCTCTGTAGCTTAGCGCCAAATTCTTAAGGGGTGTCAATGTTGATGATTGTAGCAGGTGACAATCTTCTGGATAAATAAAGCCCTGTAAGGCTGCATATTAATGTGCAGCCTTACAGGGCTTTTCAATTCGCTGTTTATCAAGGGATATTTGCGGAGTAAAAACTTGGCTGAAAGGTGGTGATGAAACCGCAGTCGCTCGTTGGAGAAAAGAATCGGAAACCAGTTTTCCATCACCAATAAAAAGGAGGCAGAACAATGAAGAAAAAGTTGGTTATTTTAGGCGCCTTGGCACTTACCGCAGCAGCAGCAGTCCCGGCGCTCGCTTTCGAGAGCGAGTTTCATGGCATGTATCGTCTAAGGGCGATGCTGACAAATTTTGAAGATGCAGGACTGACAGGGACAAATACTGTAATAGTCCCTGGAAAACAAAATACCAATCTCTTGTCCACCTCGAGCCAGAACCGTGCCTTTACACTTTTTGAGCAGAGAGCCCGGCTGCAGTACATCGGCAAGGCAAACGACGATCTCAAACTGGTGACTCATTTTGAAATTGACTCCACCTGGGGTGACGCTGCTTTTCAAAACGGCAGGGGGCAAGGTGGAGGCCTTGGCGCCGACACGGTCAACCTCGAGACCAAAAGCGTCTACCTCGATTTCAATATCCCTTCAACCCCTGTTAACGTGAAGCTTGGTATTCAGCCTTTCACGGACGCCTACAAGGGTATCTTCCTAAATGACGATGTCGGCGGCGCAGTAGCTTCCGCCAAGTTCGGACCGGCCACAGCCACTGCCGCGTTCTTCCGCACTTATGATGCCGGCGGGACAACAGCTCTCGGCAAGCAGAATGTCGATCTCTATGTTGTCGACGCCAAAATAGCGCCGATAAAAGCAATCACTCTCGGCGCTTCCTACTATCTGGCCAACAATGATGTCAACTACTCCGGACAGCAGACTCATACTTTCGGCGTTAATGCTGCTGCCAAGCTCGGGATTGTTGATCTCGACGCTTTCCTCCTCTATCAGGGCGGCGACGAGCTTTATGCTAAAACAGGCAAGGATCTGGAAGCATTTGCAGGGCAGGTAGCTGCAAAAGTAAATCTCGGTGTTGTCGCGGTAAGGGCTGCCGGTATTTATGCTTCCGGGGATGACGGTAGAAATGGCGGTAAATCGCATGTTTTCCAGAGTCTTTGGGATGCAGGGGCACCAACAGTAGCACCAAAACCAGGCACCAGCCCAGCTTCCAACTACTACTCTTCCAACATGCTCCTCCTGCTGAGAAGCTCCTTTGCAATGGATTCCGACCAAGCGCTTGTTACTTCAGTCAATAATGGCGACGCCGGCCTGGTAGCTGCATTCGTCGGCGCTGACCTCAAAGTTAACGACAAGCTTTCTGCTAATTTTAACCTCGGTCACGCCATGGTCGATAAAAGAAATGAAGCAGCCTGGGGCGTTAGCGCAACCAGCAGGAGTACCAACAAGAATATCGGCACAGAGCTTAACACTTCTGTCAACTACGCACTCTATCCCAACCTGACCGCTACTGCTCAGGGCGCTTATGTTTTCCTCGGCGGCTACAAAAAATTAAACAACGGCGATCTCCGCAATCCCTACCTTGCCGGTCTCATGATGAATTACACGTTCTAACAAGTTCAAGCAACAGTTGATCACCCCTGCCAGGGGGAGAATCAAACCACATCAGGGGGGGAGGCGACTCTCCCCCTTTTTTTTATAAGCTGATTGCGCAACCCCTGTTGATTGTGTAATTATACACTACTCAAAACGATCAGGATTTCAGAGTAATGGAGCCATTATGCATAAACGATCCCGTTGGTTATTACCGAGTGCCATTTTCCTGCTGCTGGCGGTTGACTGCTTTGCCGGGCAGATCAAAGCATATATCGCCCCCTTTACTGTAACCGGCACAGCAAACCGGGATGAGCTCAAGCTTACACTGCAGAATCTGCTCATGTCGCGTTTGAGTAACGATTCTGTCATGGCGATCGAGAGCGCGGAAATAGCCGATATCAGTGTCAAGGGGAGTTACATAGCGTTCGGCAAGGTTTTCAGTATTGATGCGGTTGCCAAAAGCAGAGAAGGTAAGGTTTTGATCCGCGCTTTTGAGCAGGGCGAAAGTCAGGAAGAGCTGCTGCAGGCCGTAGGCAAACTGGCAAAAACCCTGGTGACGGGGATTGAAAAAAACTATATTCAGCATGAAGTGATTCAGGCAACCGCGGCAGTTGCTCCCGGAGTGGAACCGGTTGCGCCGCCAAAAGATATTGTGCGGGTTGAAACGGTCAAGAACCCGGCCGGCTCCGCCTGGATAAGCCAGAAACTGGAAGGAGAGCTGACCGGGGTCGCCATTGGCCGCAACCTCGGCAATAACGAGCGCGAGGTTTTCATAAGCGGCAGCCGAAGCCTGAAATATTACCGTATGGGTAAAGAGTTAACGCTGCTTGCAGAGGTCACTCTGCCGGGATACCAGAAGATCCTGGGAATAGATTCGGCTGATCTGGATAAAGATGGTGTGCCGGAGATTTATCTTACGGTCATGAGCAATGATGATCTTGCTTCCGAAGTTTGGTCTCCGGAAGGCACCTCCCTGAAGAAAATTGCCGGCAAACTGCCCTATTATTTCCGGGCGTTTACCTTCCAGGGGAAAAGCCGGCAGATATATGCACAGCAGATGTCTCGTACTGCCGATTATTACGGCGACCTGTATGAGGTAACAAAAAAAGGTTCGGTTTTCGACATCGCTAATCCGCTAAAGGTGCCAAGAGGCGCCAATATTTTCAATACCGGCATGATTACGACCAAGGAAGGAAAAAACTGTTTCGTTGTTTTGAATCAGGACCGGTATCTGCTGGTTTTTGATGAAAAAGGCGCAGAACTTTGGCGGAGCAGTGATAAATATGGCGGCTCTGAAAACTTTATTACCAAGGAAGATCTGCAGGATATAAGATTGACCGGATCACCGCTGCGGAAAATATTTCTTGAGCAGCGGATTACCATATCCAAAGACGGCGAGGTAATAGTCCCTAAAAATGACGGCTTTTTTATTGTTGGCAACAGCCGCTCTTTCACGAAAAACAGTCTGTTCGCTTTTACCTGGAACGGATTGATGCTTGACGAGCTCTGGCATACAAAGCCAAGCCAGAACTATCTCTCCGACTATGTTTATGATGAGGAACAGAAACAGCTGCTGCTGCTTGAAGTTGTCAAGAAAGAAGGTTTATACGATAAAGGCGCCAGCGCCCTCTCTATAAAGCGGGTAGAATAATTCCGGCACCAGGAAATTTTTTATGCAGATGGTTAATGGCACCCATGCTTCTTCTCATGAATTAAATAGACCGGTAACGCTGATGCTTGTCGGCGGCGGGATCCGTTTTCCGGCCTTTATCGGCGCGTTACAGGCAATTGAAGAAATCGGCCTGAATATTTCCAGAGTGATCGCCTCTTCATCAGCGGCAATAGTCGCCGGAATGTATGTCTGCGGGCATTCTCCGGCAGCTTTGCAGGAAGAGGCACTATCACTCGACACGACGCAGTTTCGGGATGTAAGTTTCAAATCCATGTTTACCGGCTATGGGCTCTGTTCCGGCGAGCGGCTTGAAGCGTGGATTGATCAACGGCTTGATTCAAGCAGCTTTTCGAGTAAAATGAAAATACCTCTGGAAATAGTTGCAACTGACATGCTGCGCTACCGGCCGGTCATTTTTTCAGCCGAACGTTTCCCGGACTTGAAAATATCAGCCGCTGCCGCTGCATCTACTTTTGTCCCCGGAGTGTTCGGTTACAAAAAGATTACCTATGCCGGAAAAAAATATGCTCTGGTCGACGGCTCGCTGATGACGGGCATTGTCGAGGGTCGGCTTGATCGCAATCAGAAAGTGCTTGTTATCAAGTTGATGTCCAAACGGACACTGAAAAGAGCAGAAAACAGCAAACTCTCGCTCAAGCGCTATTTTCACGAAATGCTGACCTTTTCAATGCATGCCCAGGAGAAGGAATTTCTCGGCGGTGGCAAGTGGAAAGACACCATACTTATCTACTGTGCCGAGGTGCCCCCGTCAACATTCTCCCTTTCGACTGTTGACCGCAAGTTTCTCTTTGACCAGGGTTATGAGCAGACCAAGAAGTACCTGAATTACAAATGGGGGTTATGAATAGAATGAAGCTCTTGATTCTGCTTGCGGTTGGCGCCATATTCCTGCTCCCGGCATGTGCCATGTTCACTACCTGGCGTTCCATACCTGCTCCCGGCGGCTGTGAAGAGTGCCACAAGGTGCCGATATCTGCAAACTGGCAGGTTACCTTGAAGCCTGTAACCCTGAGTGACGAACGGAACAGGGTATCGTTCCAGACTCCGGAGAGCCTTATGACCAGAGTCGATCAACCGGCAACTGCGCTTGAAAAGCAGAAGGTTGAAGGGCTGGCCTGCTTTGAGTGCCATAATGCGCCTAATTCCAGTCACAATACCCGGAAAGGGAAGTTCCATCATTAAAACAGTTGTGAAGCTGAAGGCCAGAAAGAAAATCGACTGAAACGCCGCTGTTACGGTTTTTTGCGACTCTTCTGTCAAATCAGGAAGCTTCCAGAGGATATATGGATAAACAGGCCAGAAAGACAAAAATTGTAGCGACACTCGGGCCTTCAAGCTCAACTGCCGAGCAGATCGGCAGGCTTGCTGACGCCGGTGTGGACCTCTTCAGGCTGAACTTTTCGCACGGCGCCAATGACGATAAAGCCAGAGTGATCGATACCATCAGAAGTATTGCCGAGCGGAAGAAAAAAGCCATCGGCATCCTGGCTGATCTGCAGGGGCCTAAAATCAGGACAGGGCGGATGGAGAACGGTGCACTGCCGCTACGCAAGGGCGACAGCATCGCCATTACTACGGATGAAGTCAAAGGCCGTCCGGGGCTCATCTCAACCATTTACAAATCGCTCCCTACCGATGTAAAGGCGGGCTCACGTATCCTGCTGGACGATGGACTTATCGAGTTCAAGGTGCAATCTGTCAGTGATAACATCGTCCACTGTACAGTTGTCGCCGGAGGAATCCTGAAGGACCTCAAAGGCATTAATCTTCCCGGAGTCAACGTCTCCAGCCCTTCCCTTACGGAGAAGGATCGCATGGATCTTGCCTTCTGCCTCGAAAAACGGGTCGATTACATAGCCCTTTCCTTTGTCCGCAAGGCCGAAGACGTCGTCGAGCTGAAGCGGATAATTCACGAGAACGGTCTTTCTATCCCTGTTATCGCCAAGATCGAGAAGCCGGAAGCCATCAGAAACTTTGCTGCGATTCTGGCGGTAACCGATGCTGTCATGGTTGCCAGGGGCGATCTCGGGGTCGAGATCAATGCTGAAAAGGTCCCGCTGATTCAGAAAAAAATCATCAGAGCCTGTAACGAGGCGGGCAAGCCGGTGATAACGGCGACGCAGATGCTCGAATCGATGATCCTGCATCCGCGGCCGACAAGAGCCGAGACCTCTGATGTTGCCAATGCGATCATGGACGGTACCGATGCGGTAATGCTTTCCGGAGAGACCGCTTCGGGCGGCTATCCGGTGGAAGCGGTGCGAACAATGGTCAAAATTGCCTCTGATGTCGAGAAAAGCGGTCTGTGGCAGATTCCTTACCGCGAGCCGACAAAGAAGAGGAGCAGCATTGCCGGCGCCGTTGCCGAGGCAGCGTGCCATGCTGCCGCTGCCGTTAATGCCAGGGCGATAGTTGTCTTTACCCAGTCAGGCGGCACAGCAGCGCTGATAGCCAAAAACCGGCCGCAGCTGCCGATAATCGCCTTTGCCCCGGCGGAGGATATCCGCCGCCGACTGGCGCTCTACTGGGGAGTAAGGGCTCTACCTGTAGGCGCCATGAGCGATTCTGACCAACAGATCGCCCTGGTTGAGGAGACCTTGCTCCAGACCGGGTTCGGCAGGAAAGGGGATATCGTTGTCATCACCATGGGTGTGCCGCTCGGGAGCCGCGGCTCAACCAATCTGCTGAAAGTACATCGACTGGGGTCTCATGAGATCTAGGTTAAAGATTGTCAGTTAATGAAAGCCCTCTCCAGAGAGGGCTTTTTCGTCATTAAGGGGTCACCTATCAAGCGGTGCCGTATAAAAATCCAGGGGATTGTGCAGGGGGTAGGTTTTCGCCCTTTTGTCTTCCGGCTTGCCAGGCGGCTCGGGCTCGACGGCTGGGTGCGCAACAGCTCAGCCGGGGTGCTGATAGAAGCACAGGGAGACGAAACGGCTCTGGCTGATTTTGCGCAGGCCCTGGAGCAGGAAGCGCCGCCACTGGCGCTTGTCACCTTGCTGGAAAGTGCCGACATCGCGGTAGCGGCGGCAGAAAATTTCAGGATAGAGGCAAGTAGCAATGAAGCGGGGAGTACGCTGGTTTCTCCGGATTGCGATGTCTGCCCCGACTGTCTGGCCGAACTGTTCGAGCCTGCAGACCGGCGCTACCTTTACCCGTTCATCAACTGCACCAATTGCGGGCCGCGCTACTCTATCATCACGGCAACGCGTTATGATCGACAGTCTACGACGATGGCCGCTTTCCCGATGTGCCAGGAGTGCGCCCGGGAGTACTACGACCCGACAGATCGCCGTTTTCACGCGCAGCCGATAGCCTGTCCTGTCTGCGGACCGCAGTTGACGCTTGTTGATGCCGCCGGCAGGAGCCTCGCCGTTGATCCGCTGCAGGGCGCCGTAGAGGCGCTGCAAAAAGGCATGATAGTTGCCGTTAAAGGTATCGGCGGCTATCATCTGGCAGTAGATCCCTTTAACAGCGAGGCGGTAAGGGAACTGCGCCGCAGGAAAAGGCGGGACGAAAAACCTTTTGCGCTCCTGACCGAGTCGCTGGCGAGCGCAACTTCTTTAGCTCACATAAGCGCCGTCGAGGGTCGCTTCCTGACCGGCGTCGAGCGGCCGATACTGCTGCTGCGCAAAAGAGCAGGTAATCCGATTGCGGCGGAAGTTGCCCCTGCCAATGATTATTTCGGCCTGATGCTCCCGTCGGCGCCGCTGCACTATCTGCTGTTGCGGGGGAATTTCTCCGCACTGGTGATGACCAGTGCCAATATCGCCGATGAACCTCTTATTTACCGGAATGACGAGGCGCTGCAGCAGCTTGAAGGGATTGCAGACCTGTTTCTCAGCCATGACCGACAGATTCATGCGCCCTGCGACGACTCGGTTATCAGGGTTTTCCGGACGCATCCCTTGCTGCTGCGCCGCTCAAGAGGATACGTCCCCCGGGCCATCCGGATTCCGCAGATAAACAGAGCTGTTCTTGGCACCGGTGGTGAACTGAAAGCCGCCATCTGTCTGGCACAAGGTGAACAGGCTTTTTTGAGCCGCCATCTTGGTGACCTCAAAAATGCCGCCACCCTTGCCGCATACGGCGACAGCATCACCTCCCTGCAGAAAATCAGCGGCATAACTCCGGACGTAGTTGCTCACGACCTCCACCCGGATTATCTTTCTACCGCCATTACCGATGATCATCTGCCGCTGCTGAAAAGACCGGTGCAGCACCATCATGCCCACCTGGCGGCATGCATGGCAGAGAACCGCCTTGAGGGGGAGGTGCTTGGCATCATCTTTGACGGCGCCGGTTATGGTGCTGACGGGACAATCTGGGGCGGAGAGTTCCTTGTCGGCAGTTACAGCGGCTATCGCCGCGCCGCCCATCTGCGGCAGATGCTCCTTCCCGGCGGGGATGCCGCGGCAGCAGAGCCTTACCGGATGGCTATTTCGCTCCTTTATCAGCTCCATGGTGACAATCTTTTCAGCGCCCTGCCAGGCTGCCTGGAGGAAGTTTTACCCGGGCAGCAGAAAATCTTTCTGCAGATGCTGGCAAAAGGGATAAACTCCCCGGTCACCTCTAGCTGCGGACGACTCTTTGACGCTGTTGCCGCCCTGCTCGGGGTAAGAAGCAGGCTGAGCTACGAAGGTCAGGCGGCGATAGAGCTGGAAGGGTTGGCAGAGCAGGGCAGCAGCTGCAATCTGTACCCCTTTGGAATAACCCGGGAGCAGGAGATGTTTCTGCTTGACTGGCTGCCGCTGGTGAGCGCCCTGTTGGAGGATGTTCTTGCCGGGTTGCCGTCTGCGGACATAGCGGCAGCATTCCACTACTCACTGGCAGCTGCGGCAACAGCAGTCTGCGGCGAAATCCGCCGCGACAGCGGCATCAAGCGCGTCGTTCTCTCCGGTGGGGTCTTCCAGAACAGACTGCTGAGCGAAGCGCTGGTGGCTCTGCTGGAACAGGAAGGCTTTACTGTTTTTACTCACAGGCTGGTCCCCCCCAATGACGGCGGGCTGGCACTTGGACAGGCGATGATAGCCGGAAGGAGTTAGCTTATGTGTGTCGGTGTGCCGATGCAGGTTGTCAGTATTGACGGCGATGATATTGTTGCCGAGACCGATGGTGTGCGCCGAAGCGCCAGCCTGATGCTGCTTGGCGATGAGGTGCAGATCGGCGACTTCCTCATTATTCATGCCGGTTTTGCTATTTCTAAACTGGATGAGGAAGAAGCCGTGGAAACGCTCCGAATGATGCGGGAGGTCTTTTCTGCAGAGGACATGCAATGAACTATCAGGATGAGTTTCGCCGGCGCGAGCTGGTGCAGGGTCTGGCAGAGCGGCTGCGCCGGCATGTTGCCGGTTATGACGGCATCATGACCTTCATGGAGGTCTGCGGTACCCATACAATGGCGATCTACCGCTACGGGCTGCGCAGCCTCCTGCCAAAGCAGATCCGGCTGATCTCCGGCCCGGGCTGTCCGGTCTGCGTGACGCCGAACAGCTATCTCGACCGGGCAGTGGCGCTCAGCCGCCGCCCGCACACCATCATCACCACTTTCGGCGATATGATGCGGGTTCCCGGTTCGAGCTCCTCGCTGTTGGAGGAGCGGGCAACAGGGGGAGACATCCGTATCGTCTACTCGCCGCTTGATGCCGTCGCTGTTGCTGAAAGAAACCCGGACAAACAGGTCGTCTTCCTCGGCGTCGGATTTGAGACAACCGCTCCGGCAGTTGCCGCCGGCATCCTTACTGCTAAAGCAAAAGGGGTCGGCAACTTTTTCGTGCTGGCAGCACACAAGACCATTCCGCAGGCGATGCAGGTGCTGACCGCCGATCCTGAACTGGCGCTTGACGGTTATATCTGCCCGGCGCATGTCAGCGCCATCATCGGTGCGGCAGCGTACAAACCGCTGGCAGCAGAGTTTCACACCCCCTGCGTGGTTACCGGTTTCGAACCGGCGGATGTGTTGCAGGGGGTGCTGATGCTGGCAGGGCAGGTTGTCTCCGGGACAAGCCGGGTCGAGATTCAGTACAGCCGGGTCGTAAGTGCGAAGGGCAACCTGAAGGCGCAGGCGATTCTCGGGCAGCTCTTTGACCCCTGCGATGCCTCATGGCGGGGGATCGGCGTGATCCCCGGCAGCGGGCTGGAAATCAATGAACGTTACGCCGCCTTTGACGCGGAAAAGATGCTGCCGGTTGCAGTAGAGCCGCTTAAGGAAGAGACCGGCTGTGCCTGCGGCGAAATATTGAAAGGAAAGCTTTCACCGGCAGAGTGTTCACTGTTTGGCACGGTCTGTACCCCGGAAAAACCGGTAGGCGCCTGCATGGTGTCGAGTGAAGGGAGCTGTGCGGCGGCCTACAGGTATGGAGAGTAACTGCTTAAAATCATTTCCCACGCGACGACGCAACGACGCAACGACGCAACGAAATTCAAATACTTTTAAGATAGAGTCACAAGCCAGTTTGAAGAATCACATTGCCAGGCTAACGATTGTTTTTACGTCGCGTTCGTTGCGTGAAACCGGTTTTCCAGATTCGCAGGGTTAGTTCTTGGCTTTGGGGTGTGCCTTGTCATAGACCTCCAGCAGTCGGTCGATACTGACATGGGTATACTTCTGGGTGGTGGAGAGCGAGACGTGGCCGAGCATCTCCTGAATGGCGCGCAGGTCAGCCCCCCCTTCCAGCAGGTGTGTGGCGAAAGTATGGCGGAGAGTATGAGGGGACGCCTTTTTCATGGTAGTAAGGTGGCGCATGTAGCGATCGACGATCCGCGCCACGCTCCGCCTGGTAAGGCGGCCGCCGCGCGCATTGGTGAACAGCGGCGTATCGTCTGAGGGGTTGCCTCTGGCGTCCAGATAAGCGACAAGTGCCGCAGCAGCCTTGCTCCCGAGCGGTACGATCCGCTCCTTTCCCCCTTTCCCCATTACCCGCACCGAACCTCTCGCGGAATCAACCCCGCCGACATCAAGCCCGGTAAGCTCGGAAACCCGCAGGCCGCTCGAGTAGAGCGTCTCCAGTATCGCCCTGTCCCTGACGGAGAGGATTTCCGGATCCTTTGGCGCTTCGACCAGCGCGGTTACATCATCTACATTCAGATGAAACGGCAGCTTTTTCTCTTTTTTTGGAGTACTTACCAGTTCTGCCGGGTTTTTGGCAAGCACGCCGCGGCGTAACAGGAATCTGAAGAGCGAGCGGATTGCTGCCAGTTTTCTGCCGGCACTGCTTTTGGCAAGCTCTTTGTGAATGGAGGCAAGATAGCGGCGGATATGCAGGTGGGTAATCTGCCGGATCGTCAAAGAGGGGTCGATCTGTGTGTTGATAAAGGCGGAAAACTGCCGCAGATCCCGGCTGTAAGCCTCCAGCGTATGCGGCGAGGCATTACGCTCTGACTTGAGATACTCTATGAAGGTAGCGATTTCCTGCTGCATCGGCGCACTCATTGCTGCCGGCTGTATTTACCAGAGGAGGCGAAGGTTTAATAAAGCCGGCTTTGCTGACAAAATCTTTAAAGTTATTGTGTCTTCGGCAGGTGAACGGGAGATGAAACCTCACCGTTCAAGCAGAACTTCATCCTGCAGTTCATTGATATCGTCACTTTCCTTCGGGAAGTGGCGCGACAGCTCTTCTCCGCATTTGCCGATGACGCTGCAGAGGGCTTCGCAGGCTTGCCCGTTCCTGATTCCCGCAGTAAGTATCTGCACCAGTTGCTGCCACGATTCGGCTGGGATGCGGGCGTTGATGCCGCGATCACCAAGAATCCAGACCTTGCGTTCGAAAAGGGAGATGAAGACAAGAATACCGGTTTCATCTCTGGTGCGGTACAGGCCTTTTTCAAGAAACGCCCGCACTGCCCGTGCCTTTACCGCTTCATTGAGGCGGCTTCCGGCAATAAACGACCTCTGCAGAGAGGGCATCAGTTTGATGAGCAGGTGAGCCGGGAAAAAAAGGATAACGGTCAGGGGGATATATGACCAGATGGTGATATGCTGGCTGGCAATGGCAACCAGGAGCGCCGCCATTGCCGCCGCAAGGACAGCTCCGAGAGTAACCGCCTCCTGATAGCTGTCGCTGCGTGCCACCTCCATGGTGGCGATCTCGCCCGACGTTGTTTTTTCAGCAGTTGCAATGGCCAGACGGATCTGCTCCTGCTCCGCCGGGGTGAAAAAATTCTCCGCGTTAAATTGCTTCATACTTCACCATCACTCCTTGTCACCAGTCACCCGAAGCACCGCCGCCGCCGAAATCGCCACCGCCGCCGGAAAAACCGCCGCCAGCGCCACCACCACCGCCGCCGCCGAAAAAGCCGCCCCCGAAGAAGCCGCCACCGAAATAGCCGCTACCACCGCTGCCACCGCCGAAAAGAAACGCCAGTAAAAGCCCGAGCAGAAAACCGCCGGCTGCCAGTCCGGCAAGAATGGCTACTGCCAGCCCCGGAAAGGTCAGCAAGGCGATAATCGGCAGACCGGCAGCGCCAACGGTGCCGGCAAGATAACGTGAGAATGAGCCGGCAAAAACAGCAGCAATGGCAAGCAAAAAAAGAAGCGTAAGGATAGGCGGCGCACCTTTTCTCCCCTGGTGCAGATCTCGAGGGGCAGCCTGGTACTCCCCCCTGGCAACTGCCATGAGAGCATTGACACCGGCGGTGATCCCAGCGTCAAAGTCGCCGGTCTTGAACTGCGGCGCAATCTCGGCACGGATTATCCGCCCGGAAACAAGGTCGGTCAGTTTACCCTCAAGACCGCGTCCAACCTCGATCCGGACCTTGCGTTCTGCTTTGGCAACCAGGAGAAGGACACCGTTATCAATCCCTTTCTGGCCGATTTTCCAGGACTCGGCTACCTTTATGGAGAACTCTTCAAGGTTCTCGTTGCCAAGAGTCGGCACTGTCAGGACAACGATCTGGGTGGAATCGCTCTGTTCAAAGCTGCGCAGCTGCTGCTCCAGAGTGGCGGACCTCTCCGGGGAGAGCATGCCGGCGTAGTCGTTGATATGCCCGCGGAGAGCAGGCAGATCAAGTGCCAGCGCCTGGGAGGAAAGCGCCAGGCAGAGTAGCAGGGCAGCAAAAAATCTCATTCTGTCTCCAATAGCGACGCGATGCAGGAAAAAACTGCGCAATCTTTCTGCAGGACTAGAATTTTACCTTCGGCGCTGTTTTCGCCCCTTCTTCAGCCTTGAACGGCTCTTTGCGCGACAGGTGCAGCAGCAGCGAATTGGTCATGCTGTTCGGAAAGGTTCTGATGCTGGTATTGAAATCCTGTACAGACTTGTTGTAGCGGACCCGGGCGACATTAATCCGGTTTTCTGTCCCCTCCAGCTGGTTCTGCAGATCAAGGAAATTCTGGTTGGCCTTGAGATCCGGATAACGTTCTACCACAACCATGAGCCGGGACAATGCCCCGGACAACTCCCCCTGGGACTGCTGGAACTTGGCAAACGCCTGCGGATCATTGATAAGCTGCTTGCTTGCCTGCAGCGAACCGACCTTGGCGCGCGCTTCAGTGACTGCCTGCAAAGTGTCTGCCTCATGTTTTGCGTATCCCTTTACCACCTCTACCAGGTTGGGAATGAGGTCGGCACGTCGCTGGTAGGATGCCTCAACATCTCCCCATGCCGCAAAAACCGCTTCTTCGGCAGCCTGCATGCTGTTGTAACCGCAGCCACCAAGCAGGCCGATGCCGATAAACGAGAGCGCCAGTAGCATAAATCGTTTCATGTTGACTCCTTCAATTCAGGTTTAGAGGGCGGCAGCTGGTCTTTGCCGCTGCATCGTTTACATCGCCGCAAAATAGTTTGCAAGAGATATCACGGCACGGCTCGTTCTGTCATCCTCCCGTAGAATAGCTGATAAGTAATGGATGTCAAATCCGGAATTTCAGGGGCATTGTCGCATCCTCCGGCCGAGCTGAAAGATGTACTGCAGAAGGGGCCGAATTGCCGGCAAATTCGCTATTTCTTTGACAGCGGCTTTTTGCGACCGTTATAGTCATTGCCATGAACCAGGTTGTTATTGAAAAGGTAGATTCCTACGCTGCCGCTCAGGTCCAGTCGGGGCTGCGGCGTTTGCTGGAACCGCTTGGCGGCATGGCTGCGTTTGTAAAGCCGGGCGAGCGGGTGCTGATCAAGCCGAATATGCTCTCAGCCAAACCGGCGGCGGCGGCGGTAACAACTCATCCGGCGCTGTTGCGGGCGGTTGTCGAGCTGGTGCAAAAGGCTGGCGGGGTCGCTCTGGTCGGTGATTCTCCGGGGTTCGGGACTTTGCGGGCCGTTGCCAGACGCTCCGGCATGCTCAGGGTGATCGAGGAGAGCGGCGCCGAGCTGGTCGAGTTTGCCGAGGTACGCGCTGTCGGCTCAGGCGGGGTTTTCAAGCGGTTCGAGGTTGCCGTGCCCTATCTGGATGCCGACCGGGTGATCAACCTGCCAAAACTGAAAACTCACGAAATGATGACCCTTACCTGCGGCGTAAAAAACCTCTTCGGTATCCTGGTCGGGGCGGCGAAACCGGCATGGCATCTACAGGCAGGGGCGGATCGGCAGCTCTTTGCCAGAATGCTGCTGGAGCTGTACCAGATTCGCCCGCCTGAACTGACCATTGTCGATGCAATTACGGCGATGGAGGGGGATGGCCCGGGGAGCGGCGATCCGCGCCATGTCGGGCTGCTGCTCGCAGGCGTGAATCCGGTTGCCGTAGATGTGATTGCTGCCGAGATTGCCGGTATCCCGAAAAAGCTTCTGTTTGTCGAAAGGGAGGCGGAAAGGCTCGGCCTCTGCGGCGCTGACAGAAAGAGTATCGAGCTCATCGGCGCTGCTCCCGAGAGTCTGCAGATCAAACCTTTCCGCTTGCCGCCGCTTGCCGATGTAGATTTCGGTCTGCCGCGCTTTATCAGGAACAGCCTGAAAAATCACCTTACCACGCGACCGGTACAGTTGCCGGAGAAGTGCGTTCTCTGCGGCATCTGCGTCAGAGGGTGCCCACCTCAGGTCATCAGGATCGAGGGGAAAAAACTGGTCTTTGATTATAATCGCTGTATCCGCTGTTTCTGCTGCCGGGAGCTCTGCCCGGAGGCAGCGCTGGCTGTCAGGAAAGGGGCGTTACTGAGGATGTTCGGCGGGAGAGGCGGCGCCTAGGCGCTACCTGTTTTTCTTGCGATCGACAAGGGAAACAACCTTGGATTTATGCGGTTCACTACTTTTGGCGGGAGTTGCTGCACTGGTTTCCTGGTTTTTTGGCGGCTCTTCATGCAGCACCGGGGAGTCGATCTTCTCGATCATCAGCGGCGTGCCGCCCATGGTGAAAGATGAGCCCGCTATCTGGCTCTCATCAAGTATCCAGGTATATACCTGCAGCGGAAAGCTCAGAACAAGAAGCTTTACAACCCACCACCCTTTTTTCACATCCGGCGAAATATCTTCTATACGGGCGTAGAATCCAGGTTTGCTGTCGACATGAATCAGTACCAGATCATTGATTGTTGCCATTACATCCTCGCTAGTCAGTATCTGAAGAGAGGCTCTCCTGATACCAGGCTCCTCTCATATGTTATCAACAGCCCATTCTCGAAACGGTTTCCCAGCAGCTGTTCAAGTTTACTGCCCAACCGGCGCAGATCCTTCTCAATGACCGCCAGTTCGAGCTTCAGCGCTTCATCGAGGGAGGCTTCGATCTGCTCGCAGATAAAAATGCTGCAGTTGAACGGCCGCAGAGCCGGTTCCATGACGCAGCCGTTGCCGGTGTGATACGGGCATAACGGGCTGTCAAAATCAGGGGTAAAAAGTTCCTGCCGGGCAACCAGATAGCCAAGCAGATCAATAACGGAAAAATGGTGCTTGCCAAAACGGCAGCAGAGACCCAGGCAGGCTGCGCAGAGCGCTCCTGCGTCGACCAGAAAAGCGGATCTTTCCTTGAGCATGCCGATCGCAGTCAGAATCGCAGCAACTTCCTCTTTGAGCGTCGGTGGCCAGGCGCAATATTCGGCTTTGACAGCCGCCGTTGCTGCAGACCATAACTGCGCTACTTTCACTGATACTCCATAAAAAAATTGGTTGAAGCAGACCGTAAGCCGGGTCCTGTTCCTCGCCTTCAGTTACCTGAAAGCAGGTGGCAGTCATTCATCTAGGATCGTCGTTACCGACGACCTCAAGCAACCAACCCGGGAGCATGGACGGGCCGCCCTTGACGCTCCCCTATTTGGTCTTGCTCCTGGTGGGGTTTACCTGGCATTCGACGTCACCGCCGAACCCGGTGAGCTCTTACCTCACCCTTTCACCCTTACCCGCCTTTGCCAAGGCTACGGCGGGCGGACTTCTCTCTGTGGCACTATCCCTGGGGTCACCCCCGCTGGACGTTATCCAGCACCATACCCTGTGGAGCCCGGACTTTCCTCCCCACTGCATTTCTGCAATGCGGCGACTGCCTGTTCTGCTTCAACCAAACCTGATAATTACACCTGTTGATCCTGTTTAAGGACCAGCATCCTCTGGCAGTGCGGACAGGTAATCAGCTCTTCACCGCGATAGAGGTTGTTATATAGCTGCGGCGGGAGTTGCATGTTGCAGCCGAGGCAGCCGCCATCCCTGGCTTCGACAACGGCAACCCCCTTGCGACCTTCGCGCAGCTGCTCATAACGCTTCAGAATTCCCGGCGGGATTGACTTTATGTGCTCCTGTCGAATTTTTGCAGCAGCTGCGGCAGATGCTTCTTCTTTTTCGATCCGCTCCCGTATTTCGGCTTTCTGCGATCCCAGGTTTTCGTCAAGAGACTGCTGGTCGGCTTCCATGGACGACAGGTCTGCAGTTAGCTCCTCCAGACGGCTGATCTTCTGCAGCAGCTGATCTTCCAGCTCAGCGATAAGCTTCTTTGCCGAAGCTATCTCCTTGTTGACTGCCTGATACTCTTTCTGCGTGGTGATCCCTTTGAGATTGGCTTCAGAACGGATGATATTGGCATTTTCGGTTGCCAGGTTCTCTTCCACTGTCTGTCTTTCGGCATCAATGGTCGCTATCTCCGTTTTCTTTGTCTCAACCGCAGACAGAACTTCCTGAATACGCCCGTCAAGCGATTCAATCTCGGCAAGGGCTTCCTGAATCCTCGCCTGACTGCCGTCAGACTTTAGATCCAGTTCCTGCAGGTCCTCCAGAATCATTAGCTTGTTGTGCACAAATGTCTCCTCTTGCTCTTTATTTATATGAAACTGCTTCAGACAAATTCAAACGGGTCATGCTCCTCACTGCATCTTGCAACCTGAACCGCAAGCTTTCTTGCGGCAAATTCGCTCTCCAGTTGCAGTGAAAGCCCTTCAATCATAATTCGTTCCGTAGCAAAGTGACCGGCATCAATAAGTGCTATGCCAAGTGATTCTGCTTCTTGCGCTTCATGGTATTTGATGTCGCCGGTAACAAGCAGGTCAGCCCCTTGCCTGGCAGCCTCATGCAACAGGAAGGCGCCACTGCCGCCGCAAAGTGCGATTCTGGAAATCATTTTCTCCCTGTTGCCGACAATGCGAAGCGCGGCAAGGCGCAGACGCTCTTTCACAACACCGGCAAACTCCTCAAGAATTACTGGCGCATCAAGGTCGCAGATACGACCGATTCCCTGACCGCCATTGGCATTAAACAGCGGAATGAGATCAAAAGCGGGTTCTTCATACGGATGAGCCGCATGCATAGCCTTGAGTGCAGCTTGCAGGGAGGATTTTTCCAGGAGCAGTTCTATCCTGCTTTCGGCAACGCTCTCCCTGACCCCGGGACTGCCGATAAAAGGGTTTGCTCCTGCCAGCGGCTTGAAAGTACCGGTACCGGCAGTGCTGAAAGAGCATTCACTGTAATTGCCCGGGACAGTACTGAACCTGAGAACAGCATCAAGCAGTTGTTGTTGGTGCGTCACCGGGACGAAAACCACCAGCTTCAGCAACTCCTCGTGAAAAGAAATCTTCAAGGGGCGACAGCCGCCAAGGCCGAGAGCGGTCGCCAGAAGATCATTGACGCCGTTAGCGGCAATATCGTAATTCGTGTGCATTGAGGCGATGGCAAGACCGCTGCGGATGGCTTTATGAACAATTGCGCCGGTTTCGTCAGCAGTGGATATTTTTTTCAGCGGCTTGAAAATCAGGGGGTGATGGGTGAGAAGAAGCTGGCAGGAGTTTTTGATTGCTGCATCTACGGCCGCAGCGCCGGGATCTAGCGAGACCATGATCCTTTCGATCACGCTCGAAGGATCACCGACCTGCAGTCCGACATTATCCCATTCTTCCGCAAGATAAGGCGGGGCAATTTTATTAATGATTCCAACGATGTCCGAGAGTTTAGCCGTTAACATGCCTTAAAAAGAAAAAGAGTGCACCCTGATGGTATGCACTCTTTCTCCCCCTTTTATGGGAATTTTCAGACTTAAAGCGCTTTATGGACATCTCCAAGTAACACTGGAAAAATGGTGGGCCCACCAGGACTCGAACCTGGGACCGACCGGTTATGAGCCGGTAGCTCTAGCCAACTGAGCTATAGGCCCGTAAAGCGAACTGACATAATAAATCCTGCATCGAGCAGATGTCAAGCATTTCCGGCAGGCTCCTAATACATTTCGTACTTCAGCAGACGGCATTCAATCGGACCGTTCCAGAGAGGAATTCTGCGGGTCGCCTTCAGACCGATATTCTTTGCCAGGTCACTGTTGCCGCAAAGAATGAAGGCGGTTGCTCCCACGCAGCGCTGTTTCAGGACATCACCCAGAAGCCGGTAGAGACCGGTCAGTTCCTCGGCTTCACCCATCCGTTCACCGTATGGCGGGTTGAGGATAATGATTGCCGGTAACACCGGCGGGGTAAAGGTGCTGATGTCGGCAGGATTAAAAGAGACCATGCCTGCCACTCTGGCACGCCTGGCGTTCTGCCGTGCCATCTCTATCGATCCCGGCGAGCGGTCATAGCCGCAGATTTTCACCGGCAGCTCAGGCAGACGGAGCGCCTCGGCTTCGCTGATAACCGTTTTCCAGGCAACAGGGTCATGCTGCGGCCAGTTCTGGAAAGCGAACTTTTCCCGCAGGAGGCCGGGTGCTGTCTTTGATGCAAGCAGCGCCGCCTCAATGGCAATAGTCCCGGAGCCGCACATCGGGTCATACAGCGGAACAGCGCCCTGCCAGCCGCTGAAGGCGACAACTGCGGCAGCAAGATTCTCCCTGAGCGGCGCCTTGTTGCGATCCAGTCGATAGCCACGCCGGTCCAACGGGTCACCGGCAAGATCGAGGCTCAGCGTACAGTGATTTTTGACGAGATGGACATTGATTCTGAGGTCGGGATCCCTGGTATCGACATTTGGCCGGCTGCCGAATCGGTCGCGGATGGTGTCGACCACGGCATCCTTGGTTTTAAGGGCGATGAAGCCTGAATGGGTCATGGCCGAATCCCGGAGCACTGCATCGACCGCCAGCGTCATCTCCGGACGAAGATATTGCGGCCAGTCAACAGTCCTGACGCCGTCGTAAAGTTCCTGCGGAGAATTAGCCGGAAACTCGGCCAGGGTAAGAAGCACTCGGCTTGCCGTCCGGAGCCAGAGGCAGGCTTTGCAGCCGTCAACAAGGCTGCCGTTAAAAAAAACACCGCCCCGCTCCAGTTTGGCAGAGGTGAACCCGAGAGAGACAAGCTCAGCGGCAACCAGCTCCTCCAGCCCTTTTGCACAGGTGACAAAGAATTTCATGTTCATGCGGTTATCCTGCCTGATGAAGTGCTCTGTTGCAAGGAGAAAGCAGCTGCCATCATCCTGTTATGGCCAGCACCTCTTCGTAAGTTGTTACCCCCTCCAGCATCTTTCTGATTGCCACCTGCCGCAGGTTAATCATGCCGTCGCTCTTTGCGGCAGCATACAGCTGCGCCAGATCCATCCTGTCAGAGATATGCGACTTGATACTATCCGTAAAATCCAGGACTTCAAATATGCCGCTACGGCCGCGATAGCCTGTGCCGCGACATTCGCCGCAGCCCGCGCCCTCCCAGACAGTCACATCCTGTTTTTCAAGCTGCAGGTAGGCAGCCTCGTCCGGGGTCAGTCTCCGCTCGCACTTGCACTCTTTGCAGATGCAGCGCATCAGTCTCTGGGCAATAATGCCGACAACAGTTGACGTTATGAGAAATGACGGCACGCCAAGATCAAGCAGGCGGGTAACAGCTGACGGCGCATCATTGGTATGCAGCGTCGACAGCACCAGATGGCCGGTAAGCGCCGCCTGAACGGCATTTTCAGCCGTCTCCCGGTCGCGGATCTCGCCGATCATGATAATGTCCGGATCCTGGCGGAGAATATTGCGCAGCACCGTGGCAAAGTTTATCCCGATGGCGTTCTGCACCCCGACCTGGTTAAACTCCTCCATTACCATCTCGATCGGGTCTTCAACCGTGACAATATTCACATCCGGGGATGATAGCGCCCGCAGGGAGGAGTAAAGAGTAGTAGTCTTGCCGCTGCCGGTGGGGCCGGTAACGAGGATGATGCCGTTCGGCTTGGAGATGAAAGAGCTGTAGAGCTGGTATTCGCGTGGATAGAAGCCTATCCTGTCGAGATCCTGCAGCAGTATCTCCGGGTCGAAAATCCTGATGACAACCTTTTCGCCAAAAGCAACCGGCAGTGTTGAAACACGCAGCTCTATCTCCTTCCCCTTGTGGCTGGTCTTTATCCTGCCATCCTGGGGGCGCCTCTTTTCGGCAAGGTCAAGGCGTGACAGGAGCTTTATCCGTGAGACCATCGGCGGGTGCAGCTGTTTCGGTACCGTGTGGATATTGTGGAGCACACCGTCTACCCTGAGGCGGATCAGGGACATATCCCTCTTCGGTTCGATATGGATATCGCTTGCGCGCTGATCAAAGGCATACTGGAGCAGGAATTCTACGGCAGAGACAATATGCTTGTCGCTCCCCTCGATATCACCCTGAGCGCGCATCTGGACCAACTGTTCAAGATTCGACAGGTCGGCGCCGCTCGCCACTTCGTTTTGTGCCGCCATCACCGAAGCGCGGAAGCCGAAAAATTCGCGCAGGATCTTGAGGATATCGCTGCGCGAGGCAAGTACCTGGTGAGTCTGGATGTGCCTTATCTGCTTGATATCCTCGATGGCTTGACTGTTAAATGGATCAGCCTGGGCAAAGATGATCACGCCGTCTCTTTCGCCGATAGGGACAACCAGGTTTTTCAGGGCAAAAGCACGGGTTACATGGTCGGTAACCAGTTCCAGATCCATCTTCAACGGATCAATCTTGACATACTCCATGCCGACCGCCTGGGCAATGGTCTCCGTGATGGCGTCTTCAGTCAGAATCCTGCCGGTTTCCGGTATCTCCAGATTAAATGAGGAGATGACCTCGGCCGGAGAGATATGCTCGACAACCTGGGAAAAACGTCTTGAGTAACCGGACTGTTGATGACTGTAGAGCCTTGCTGTCTGTGCTTCCGCGCGGGAGAGCACCATTTTGCACTGCTCTTCACTGATAAGAGCTTTTTTCAACAGAATCTGGCAGACATTTTTCACCGTCACCTTGCGTTCCTTGCTCATTGCCGCTCCTCATTGCCGTATTCAGAAATCTTAACACAGATTAAAGATTGTAAGCAAAAGCGTTTTTGTTATATCTAGTTTGACAATGCGCCGCAGATTGGAAATAATGGGACAATATTTAATCGAAAGGAGAATTATATGCGCTTTACTGCAACCTGTTCCTTCGCCGCAGCTATTACCCTGTTCTCAACTGTCACTTTTGCCTTCATGGGCTCCGGTAAGGGCATGGGGAGTGAACCGTTCATGCGTGGCACTAACGACAACGCCACCATTCCGGCGCCTCCGGCAGCGCCTGCCAAACCCCATACCGGCAAAGTCCTCCAGACAATCAACAGTGGCGGCTACACTTATGTCGAGCTTAGAAAAGAAGGGGACGAAAAAATCTGGCTTGCAGTGCCTGCTGTCGAAATTGCCGTCGGCTCAAAGCAGACTTTCAATCCCGGCATGGTCATGACCGGGTTTGAAAGCAAAACCCTCAAGAGAGTATTTGACCAGATCGTCTTTACCGAGCTGGCGGTTGCCGCCAAAGGAAAAGACAAGAAAGAGGTGAGCGGTAAATCTCCCGGCAGTAAAGGTACTGTATCCCCTGATACCAAGGTCAAGGTGAAAAAGGCCGAAGGGAAAAACGCCTACACAATTGCCGAGCTTTACAAGAACAAGTCGAAGCTGAACAAAAAGAAAATTGTTTTCCGCGGCAAGGTTGTCAAGGTCTCCACCGGCATCATGGGGAAAAACTGGATTCATCTGCGCGACGGTTCCGGCGCGCAGGCAAGCGGCGATTTCAATATGGTAGTGACTTCAAAGTCGATTCCGGCAGATGGTGTGGTGGTCCTGGTAAATGGAACTCTTTACAAGGACAAGGATTTCGGCGGCGGCTACAAGTATCCGGTTATCATCGAAGAAGCCGAGTTTATAATCGAGTAGTTCCTCAGGTATCAGCAAAAAGGTCTGCGGAGCTCTCCGCAGACCTTTTTAATCCCGGCTTCCAGCTCTTCCATGTTAACTCTTCACTCTTTATGCCCTGGAGGGTATTCACCCTTCTATCGGCCACCCCTGTTCATACCCCTGCGGAAAAAAGTTTTCCTTTGTCCTGTTGAAATAGCCGAACTGCACCTGCGGAAACTCTTTTCTTATCCGTTGCAGCAGCCGGTACATGCCGCTGCCGGCCCCCTTTATCCCCATCTCCCGGTTGTAGAAGTCAGGATCGATCGACAGGTTGCGCAGCTGCAGCATATCAACGCCGGTCTCGCCAAGGAACTTGAGCAGGGCATCTGTTTCGGCAGGGGTGTCAGTCACCCCCGGTGAGACCAGGTAGTTTATCATGGTGAACAGGCCGCGCTTTTTGGCAACCTGCACCGATTCGACCACGTCGCTAAAGCGATAGTTCATTGGCCGGTAATAACGGTTGTAGAGCTCTTCCTGCACCGAATTCATGGAAAAGCGCATCGAGTCCATGCCGCTATCGCTAAGAAGGCGGATCCGGTCGGGAAATGAGCCGTTCGAGTTGAAGTTGACGGTGCCGCGGCTCCCGGCCCCGCTCTTGAGCCGGCGGGTCGCTTCGGCCACGGTCTCCGCCTGCATGATCGGATCACCCTCGCATCCCTGCCCGTAAGAGACGATCGGCTCGGGCGCTTCCAGCAGGTGCGGCAGCATCAGTTCGACGATTTCGTCAGGTGTCGGCACGAAGCTTATCCGCTCATGGTTCGACGGGCAGCAGTCGGAAGGCTGCAGGCTGATGCAGCCGAGGCAGCGGGAGTTGCAGACCGGCGAGGTGGGAATCGGTGCTTCCCAGCGGCGATAGAAAAGATTTTTGGCGGCAAAACAGTGATAGTCGATGGCGCAACGGGAGAGCTGCTCCAGCAGACGGTTTTCCGGAAACTGCCCGAGCATTTTCCTGACCAGCGGATCAAGCAGCCGGTCGTCATAGTTGCGCGGCTGCCAGTTTTCATTGCCATCTACCCTGGTCGCGGCAACAACGAACTGCTCTTTCTCTTCATCCCAGCCGACAGCGGTGTATGCCCAGAGCGGCAGCTGCACCTTTTTTCTGCTGTAGTCGCAGGCAGGGAGCAGTGTCCGCATCCAGCCAGGAGCCATGAAGGCGGAAACCGCTTGCACCGGCATTTCCCGGCGGCCTTCACGAACCGTGCTGATTGTCACGAACTTGTTATGTTTTCCGTCCCAGGCTATTGGCGGCGTGTCCGGTATGGTAAAGAGGCGGCTGTCTTCAGGCAGCGGAATCAGCTCGATCTCTTCCGGCAGCACGGCCTCATTGCCGCTCATGCCGGCCATGGTCAGGAACGGATGGTCGAAGATATTGCCGTGGGCATCGGCGTAGAGCATTTTAGGTAAGGGTTTTCGGTTCATGGCATCAGGGTAGCACACAAAGTTACTGCCAGGCAATGCATCAGCCTTAAAGATGGATGAAAGAAGGATTCAAAAAACGTTGAACACAAAAAAGCCCGCCAAAAGCGGGCTTTCCCTGTTGCTGCGGCAATAAACCGCAGGATGCCTGCATCAGGCCGCTTTGCGCGGTGCCGCTGCCGCAAAGTAACCGGCGAAGGTTTCAACAGCAAACTGCTCGAACGAGGTCGGCGTCGTGTTATCCGGATTCCTCGTCCGGTTGACGGCAAAGAGCCCGTCGTTCAACGCCTTGCTCATTTCGATGAAGAGCCTGGTTGCGTCCTTGCCGACCCCCATCCCGATCAGCCCTTTTTCCGCATCTTCGTACGCGAACTGCACGTACTTCAGATCAGGCAGGCCGATTGCGGTGCCGATAACGGCGGTCGCCTCAACAAGGGAGAGGTCGCGCTCACCAAGCAGATCCTGGACACTGTTCCCGGCAAAGTCCAGCTTTACGAGCCGCTCCGCCACGCAGGCGGCTATGTCCCGGGTGGCGATCATGGCGAATTTCCGGTCTCCCTGCACGGCAGAGCCGGCGATCCCCTTCTGGTTGATCAGGGGGATGTTCATCAGCAGGTTCTCCATGAAATAGGTAGGCCGGAGATGGAGAACGTTTACCCCGTCAAGAGTGTTGAGACGCTCTTCCTGATCACGGAGTCCGAGGATCGGCCCGCTCCCTTTAGCAAGGTCGGCGCCCTGGCTGCTCAGGTTCACCACATATTTTATCCCTGACGCGACTATTCCCGCGGCGAGGTTTTCGCCGATTTCGTTCTGGTAAGCCCGGAAATCCCGGGCGGCATAATCCGGGGGAATCATGGTGAACACCGCCGTGGCGCCGGTAAAGGCTCCGGCCACGAACGCGCTGTCCTTCAAATCCCCGACTGCCGCCTCGGCTCCCTTAGCTACCAGACGCTGCAGAGTCTCTTTGTTTCTACCGATCACCCGCACCTTTTCGCCTCTTGCCAGCAGGATATCGGCTACCTTGCTTCCTATGTTACCCGTTGCTCCGGTTATGGCGTACATGATTTACTCCTTTCCGCTCCGAAGAGCAGTGCTCTTTCCTTCCGGTTTTGCCTATGCTTCTAACTAAAAATATAGCACTTTTCAGGAGTGAAAACGATATAGATGATTTTCATTATCAATACGCCGGGCGGGATCATGAACAGATGAAGGGGTTGGTCTTGGCGTGGGACGGCAGTTCATGCCGGTGGTTTCCACGTTAGCGGGAATTGTTGGCAATAGAGGGCGAGGGACAAAGCCTGCAAGATGATGACTTTCCCGGCAACAACAAAGCCCGCTTTCGCGGGCTTTGTTGTGTCATATACTCCAGGGGAACATCCGGTCGTGAAGATCCCTTACTTGTCAGTGTTCACTCGGTTCGCGCCACTCGACAGCGCCGAAATGTGAGTCGCCGAGGAAGGTGTAGACGAGACTCACAGTGCCGTCACTTTGGTGTTTGCTCGGTAAGTTGCCGTACTGTGCATCACGGCTCGATTCTACATACTGCAGCCCGATGCCGTGACGACCGTAGATGCGGATGTTCAGGTTCGCATTGGCGCGGACGATAGTCTCCGAACCATTGGTGTTATCGGAACCGGTGCCGCTCACATAATAGTAGCGGCCGCCGAGTTCGAGTGCGGCCCTGTTGCCGAAGAGCAGCCGCAGGGCAAGAAGCCCCTGCGGGGTTGCGCCGTAATGGTAGTCCCTGGCGCTGCCTGTTTGCGCGACTCCGGCTCCGCCGAAGCCGACGCCGCCCAGCAGGGAACCCTGCAGCGCCACCCCCGGCGCGACCCAGTACTGACCGGTCGTGCCTAGCGAAAGCGCCGTGGAGGAGACGCGGAAAACGCCGGGAGAAATATAGTCGTAACTGCCGTAAAGCCCCCAGATACCGCGGTAGTCGTTGCCAGCGTCGTATTGTTTGCCGTAAAGCAGGCCGCGGAGCATGACGTTTTCAACGGCGTTACCCTTTCTGGAAAGACCGCTTATCTGGAAGTCGAAGTAGTCCAGCGGGCGCTTGTAGGTATAGCCCGGCTTCCCGGGAAGGCCGTAGGACATGCCGAAGTCCAGGATCGCGTCCGCCTGCGAGATTCTGTTAAGGGTCGCACCAAGCCGAAAACGCCAGAAGGTGGCCGGGGCGTAGCTGGGGAATACGGTTTTGAACCGATCGCCAAAGGCGTAACGGTTGACTGCCGTCGTCGGCGAGATTATCGCCGCACTCAGTTCATGCCAGACATCGGGCTTGGGCCCTTCGTCTGTCAGTACCAGTTCCGCCATCCGGAACAACGCCTCGCCGAGAAGGCTGCCGGCATTACCGGTCGTAATCTGGTCGTTGATCGAGGGGGGATCGGTTTCACCGGCCATTTTCCACAGGAAGCTTCCCATATTGCTGTAAGCCAGTGACTCCCAGAAGTCGAGGCCGGAAGAGCGCGCCAGTCCGTACATGGTTGCTCCCTGATAGGGATGGGCGAATTGATTGATGTTGAAGGGATCCTGGTCGAAGACCCAGTGCTGCCGTCGCAGGTGATCCCAGGTGCTGGAGAAGGTCGAACTGTAGACCTTTTTCCCGTCCTGCATCTGGTTTGGGTAGGCGAGCCGGTCGTAGCCGCTGAGCAGAATGAGGAACCCCGGCACTTCCAGCGCAGGTATCAGGTAGCTTTTGCCTGCTCCGGTCTCCCAGGAGAGCACCGTTTCCGGCGTCAAGCCGGCTTTCACCGCTGCCGGGCTCGGCCCGGTCGTATCGATGGGGTTTTGCTCCTGGACCTTGTCGCGCGGTACGCTGGAGTCTTTGCCGGGCGGTTCGGGCCGCAGCGGCGACTCCGGGGTTTTCTCCTTCAACTCGAAGCCGGGGACATCTTTCGGTGTCGGGATGCTCGACTGCTGTTTATCTTCGGCAAAGCCGATGTTGACGGACAGGAACATGACCAAAACCGATAACATCGGGAAAAACCAGGTTATTTTCAGGTTTTGCATGGGGCCTCCGGAAATCCTGTACCTGCAGAGTCAAAGAATAGCTGAACAGGCGTTTTGATTAAGGGTGGATGGCTGTCTTTCAAGATGAGTCGGAAAACGGTCTGTCCCTTTTACCTCTCGCAAACAAGCGGTCAGAACCGCAAGCCCGGGTTGCCGGCAGTGATTTTGTCAGTCGCGGCTGTCTTTTCCGCTGCCGTAGCTGCTGACTCGTCCTGTGACATAACGGCCGTTGCAACGGTTGTGCTGATCATTAATGCCAAGGCAACCAGTAATAGTTTTCGCATCCATGCTCCCGTGGTTTTTGTTGACTCCCTGAGGCTTTCACTTGTGTACGAATTGAAACTATTTCAATGTTGCTGCTGCGTTGTGGAAGGCGGCCTGTACTTCAGTCCAGGTTTTTTCTACACCGGTTTTGAGGCCTTCCCAGGTGCCATTGCCGGCGACCACCAACTCCTGCAACTTCTTCCTGGCCTCATCATGCTTCAGCTGCAAGGCTTGAGTGATTTTAATGTAGTCGATCTCCGCCGTCGTCGCTATATCAGCATTTGCCTTGAAAAGAGCGATGTGCGCGTTCCATTCCTCAAGCTGCGCCGCAAGCTTTTCTTCGTAGGCTTTTCGTTTGTCCAGCATAATTACTCCCGCTCGCTTCTGAATTTCATGGAGAACTTTTTTCCCCAGATACTGCCAGGCCTATTTGCCAATGACCTTTTCAACCTGGCCGATTTTTTCCTGAACCTTACCGGCTATCTTTTCGGCTTTACCATCGGCTTCCAGTTCCGGATTATTGCTCAGTCTTCCGGCGACCTCCTTGACCTTGCCCGTCACTTTATGAAAAGTCCCTTCTGCCTGGTCCTTCGTGCTCTCTTTCATGGTGATCTCCCTTATAGAGGTTTGATTGCCGCCGTTTTTGTGCTGACGACAGGCGGGGACGGCAGAACGCCTTTTTGTCCCCGGGCCTGTCGTGTCTTCCTAATTATCGATGATCTCAAAAAGAACTCTCATGTTAGCTTTTGCTTCCTTTGATCCATGGTTCCTGGGATTTACTTCTTTCATGGCCGGTCTTGTCTCGCCATAGCCTATTGTTTCGAGTCTTGCCGGAGCAACGCCGCCATCTTTGATCACGAAGTCCTTGACGCTTTTTGCGCGCCGTTCGCTCAGGCCGTGATTGTACTTCTCAGAGCCGGCAGCAGAGGTGTGACCTTGAATCTGGACTCTGATTTCAGGATTATCTTTCATGATCTTGATATTCTGTTTAATCAGGTCTTTACCTGCCGGTGTAAGGGCGGCACTGTCAAAGGCGAAATGTGCTCCTGTGAGCATGACAAACTTGTTAACGATGACTGTCTTCGTTTTAACCTTTGTTTCGGTCTTGGTAATGACAACAGGTACCGGCGTCGGCGCTGTTTTGAAGCTCCAGACAAACTCCTTTTCCAGTAAATTGCCTGCAAGGTCCTTTACCCCGGTGGTAACCTTTCCATTATACACGGTATTGGGTGTGAATTCATTTACCTGGGTAAAACTTGCAGTCTGGTCGGTGGGGGCTGCCACTTTACCCGGAACAGGAGTATCCCCCTGATATAAGACGAATGTATTCGAGCTGATCGTAGCCGGGTCAATCGCCTCACTGAAGGATACACGCACCTGCCTCAGTAAAGGCACATCTACGGAGCCGTTAAAAGGATTCACAAGCGTAACAGTCGGTGCGGTGGTGTCTTTGGCCACAACCAGAGGCACGGGCACGGCCTTCACAACCGGAGCCGGCGCCGGCACAACCGGAGGAGCAGCCTTCACAACCGGAGGAGCCGCCTTCACAACCGGCGCCGGTTCGGAACTTGACTTGCCACCGAACGCAAATACCAGTCCTGCGGTAGCATTAAGATTATGGTAAGTCTCATCAATCACCATATTGTCCCTGAGATCAACTCTGAGGGCGACATGGTCGGTCATCCAGAATTTTGCGCCGACACCCAGGTTTACGGCGGTCAAGTCCCGGTTCGATATCTTCGGGTCATAGTGGGCACCGCCTACACCGGCAACGATAAAGGGGGTGAAGCTTCCCTCTGGCATGAAGTGATAGACCGCATCAATATGATAAAAAGCCAGATCGACACTATCCATCGGACTTCGGTACTCTCCCTGACCTGAGCCGGTTTTTGTCTTGTTGTCGACATGGCTGTTGATAAATTCCACCGTGGTTTCGACGCCGAAATGCTTGGTAAAATTATAGCCAAGCCGGCCGCCATATATGGGGCTGTTTTCCAGGTTCTGTTTCTTTTCGAAGAAATTGAACCCGCCGAACGGGGTTATTTCAAAGCTTCCTCCCTTTACTTCGGCGAGGGCAGACAATGGTGTGAGAGAAAAACAGGCGAACAGTCCCATTGCCATTATTTTTGAAACAGGGCGCCTAAAACATATTTTTTTCATCTTAAATCTCCTTTAAATGATTCATGGGCAACTCGATGGTCATCCGTCCAGGCTGCGCGCCGGGTAATTCCGGTCGGCAGCAGAAAACCCGCAGCCACAAGCAGACCTGCGCAATTGATAGCTTCCATTTTCAGCGGCTTCCCTTTTTTTCTTGTTCTCTTTTGGATTCGTTGAGGGAGACAGGTTGAATTGCCTGTCTCCCCTTTACTTGTCCTGTTTTCACCGCCCTGTTACAGGCAGGTAAGATCGTGCGGATTACCAGGTACGGTGACTATGTTGGATTCAAAGACGAACGCACCACTGGGGGCATAGGCTCCTGCCAGCAGTCTGCCGCAGGATTTGGCACCGTTCTCCATGGTAATACTTGCATAGGAGAGGATGTTGCCTTGCCATTCAGCATAAAGTCCAAGAGTCGCTGAACTGCCGACTTTCCACCAGACGTTGGCAGCCTTGGCGCCGCCTTTGAGGAGGATGCGGGTGTGTGTCCCGGGAGAGCCGGCTGTAGCTTTGACTGAACTGTCTGACTGGAAAACGAAGACAGCGGTAGGGTCGCCCTGGGCATCAAGCGTCAGGTCGCCGGTAATCACGATCGATCCGCCATGGTAAACGCCGGGGGTGAACATGTTTTGACCCTCTACGAGTACGCTGCCGGCTACATTCCCCAAACCGGTCGGGGCAGCTATTTCTAATGCGCTATTCAGTGTGCCGGCCGGTGCGTCAGCCGTACGGGAGATGCTCCGGAACGCTGCCAGCAGGTCGGCCATGACCGCGTCTGCAGTGACGGTGTCCGGATTCGTCTGCGTAATTACAGTCCCGTTGATTGTTGGCGGTGCTCCGCCGCACAGGCCGAAAGTCCCCTTGTTGCCGACGGTCACGGCATTACAGGTAGCAGTCGGATTCAGTACCACATTCCCGTTTATGTGTGTAATAGGGACGGTGGTTGCGTTGGTTACTCCGGCGGCTGAGGCAATGCCGTAGGAAGCGATTTTCCCGAGATTGACAATGATAACCGGCGGCGGAGTTGCTGCTGATGTTTTGAAGGTCCATGGATTCGGTTTTGGCAGCACGGCCGGGAAAACGCTCAGGGGATTGCCGGCGAGATCTGTGGCTGCAGCGGAAACCGTAGCAGTATAGTCCCGGTCGAGTGAGAGCGGATTGTTCGGCGTAAAGGCCGCAATGTTGGTCAGCGCATCATAGACCACCATTCCAGGCACGGGATTGGAGGTCAATGTCTCCTTGACCGTAAAGTTTGCGAGCACCGTTGTCTGCAGCATGTCTTTATCGAACCTGGCAGTGATAACCTTGTTGGCAGGAACGTTTATGGCAGCATTAACCGGGCTGGTAAGGTCGATCACCGGCCGGGTGGTGTCTGGCAAAAGGCCGGTACTCCAACTCCAGATGTAAGGTGCTGCCAATTGATTGCCTGCCAGATCCTTTGCCCCGGTAGTGATTGTTGATATATAGAGGGTACCGGTTTCGAGATCGTTGTCCGGGTTAAAATTGGCGGTTTTGCCAGTATAGCTGACTACTCCCGCGACAGGCGCTCCGTTAGATGATTTGACCAGGGTAAATGTTGCCACTGGGCAAGCTGTTGTCAGGTTTGCCGGCCCGCAGATCGTTGCCGGGTTCATTGCTTCGTTGAAGGTAGCAGTGGTGTCTCTGTTGATGGGCAGACCGGTTTTGCCGGATTTCACGCCGGTTGTGCCGTAGGCCCCGGTGGCAGAAACCCTCGGCGCGGTGATGTCCGAGACCGTACCCGTTGTAAAGTTCCAAACATAATTGCTTGCAAGCGCGATGCCTGCAAGGTCCTTGGCGCCGGTGGTCATGGTAACAGTATATTCAGTGCTGACAGCGAGATTGATGTACGGCCTGAAAGTAGCAGTCGTGCCAAGGTAGCTCACTTCTCCTGATACCGGGGTGCCGCCAAGAGTTTTGTTTGCCATTTTGAAGGTAGTTTCGTTGATCGTAGCCGGAGTCATCACCACATTGAAGTCGGCCATGACCAGACTGTTGATCGCCACACCAGTTGCCCTTTTGGCAGGGGTTGTGGAGGTGATCCTGGGCGCAGAGACGGTGCCGCCGCTATTCCATGTTCCGCCTCCGGCTTCGGTGCCGCCGCCGCATCCGGCCAGTAAAACTGGCAGCAGCAGGGCAATAAACCAGACGAGTTTATTGTAATGATTCTTTATTCTGTTCATCAATCTTCTCCTTTCTATTTGTTGTTATGTTTGAAAAACCAATGGATACCGGATTGACTGTAATGGCCGGTTCAGCGGCAATAGTCCGGAACTGCGCAGAGTTTTGTCATTTTTTGCCTCCTTTTAGAACTTGTGCGGACAATCCAAGGAAATATATTCACATGTTATTTCAACCCACATCTGCAAGTTGTATATGCTCACACCTGGTTTTCATTAAATATTGGATGATGTCTGTTTGTGTAATAGGCGTTACAGCAATAAAAAAAATGATTTGTCCTATGGCAGTGCAAACAGTTGTCAGACGCGTATTGTCTTGTAATATTCCGGGTGCCCGGCTGAAGCTGATGCTGTTGCCATAGATGTTCTGGCTGATATCATCTGCGTAATCGTCATAACTATTGGGCAGACAGTTAACCGTCCGGATCATGATAACTGCCGGTTCAGGGTGAGAACCTGCCTGGTCAGGATTTCCGGACGGTCATGATTGATGGCAAGATGAAGCCTGTAAATGATGAATTAACCTGTCTCAACGACAAAAGCCCGCTTTCGCGGGCTTTTGTCGTTTTACAGGCAAGGAAGCAGAGTTCATCGTTCCTTTACCTCATTTGCATATTCGCATCAGATTTTCGTCGCCGCTCAATAGACAAAGGGAATCAAGCGGCGGACTTTAGCAGCGTAAGCAGCGTAACCGGCAAAGATGCGGGCCAGAATCTCCTCTTCGCGGCGCAGCTTGCGGTCAAAGACCATAAAGAGGATAACGGCGTAAAGCAGCGTCAGCCAGCCATGCACTAGAAGCGCCCAGCCGAAGGAGAGCTGCAGGATGCCGCTGTAGATCGGATGGCGGACCAGACGGTAGGCGCCCTGTTCCAAAAGGACAGCCGATTCTTTCGGGCAGATGAACGGGGTCAGGTTGCGTCCCAGGTTAAAAACTCCTGCCAGCGCCAGCAGGCCGCCGCAGAGCAGCAGCAGGCCGCCGCAGGCTGTGCCTGCCAGTTGCCAGGAGCGGCTCCAGAGAGGCAGCGATGAAAGGGTAGCCGGCGCCAGGAGAATCATGGCAAAGAGCAGGAACTGGGCTGCCAGGAACAGTTCGCCGCGCGAATTTTTCCACCAGGGGGGGGTGATGACTACCCCTTCAGCTTCTGCAGCAGCAGATTGTTCACCACTGCCGGATTCGCCTGCCCCTTCGAGGCCCGCATTACCTGGCCGACAAAGAAGCCGAAGACCTTTTCCTTGCCGTTGCGGTATTCTTCCACCTGTCCCATGTTGGCGGCCATGATCTCGGCGATGATCTTCTCGATTGCGCCTGTGTCGGAAACCTGCATTAGCCCCTTTTCGGCAACAATTTCGGCCGGCCGCTTGCCGCTCTGCCACATTTCGTCAAAAACCGTCTTCGCGATCCTGCCGGAGATGGTCCCCTTGTCAATCAGGGTCAGCAGCTCTGCCAGCAGCTGCGGTGTTACCGGACAGGCGGCAATCTCCAGGTCGTTGTCGTTCAGCCCGCGGGTGACCTCTCCCATGACCCAGTTTGCCGCGGTTTTCGGCGGCGCGCCGCTGGCCAGTATCTCTTCATAATATGCGGCCAGAGTCCTGCTTGCCGTTAGCACCTCGGCGTCGTAGAGCGACAGCCCCAGTTCAGCCTGGTAACGCGCCAGTTTCGCGTCGGGAAGTTCCGGCAGCGACAGCCTGACCTTATTGATCCAGGCGTCATCAATCACCAGCGGCACCAGATCCGGATCCGGGAAGTAGCGGTAATCATGGGCGTCCTCTTTGCCCCGCATGGAGCGGGTGGTACCGCTGGTCGGGTCGAACAGGCGGGTCTCCTGCACGATTTTGCCCCCCTCCTCGATAACCTCGATCTGCCGCTCGATTTCGTACTCGATCGCCTGTTTGACAAAGCGGAAAGAGTTGACGTTCTTGGTCTCGGTCCGGGTGCCGAATCTGTCGCTACCTATCGGCATGACCGAAACGTTGGCATCGCAGCGGAAGCTCCCTTCCTCCATGTTGCCGTCGCAGATGCCGAGGTAGACGACGATCTGATGCAGTTTCTTCAGGTAGGCCACCGCTTCGTCGGCAGTCCTGATATCCGGTTCGGAAACGATCTCCAAAAGCGGTGTACAGGCCCGGTTCAGGTCGACGCCGGAGCCGTTCCCCATGCCCGGCAGATCACTGTGCACCAGCTTGCCGGCATCCTCTTCCATGTGGATTCTGGTAATGCCGATTCTTTTGCCGACCCCGTCGACTTCGATGTCAAGATGTCCATTCTCGCAGATCGGGAGCTCGTACTGGCTGATCTGATAGCCTTTGGGCAGATCGGGGTAGAAGTAATTCTTCCGGGCAAAGACCGAGCGGGGGGCAATGCTGCAGTTGGTGGCCAGCCCCCCCCTGATGGCAAACTCCACAACCTTTTGGTTCAGTACCGGCAGCGCACCGGGGAGTCCGAGACAGACCGGGCAGGTCTGCGAATTCGGCGCTGCCCCGAACCGGGTGGAGCAGCCGCAGAAGATTTTGGTGTTGGTCTTGAGCTGGACATGGACTTCCAGTCCGATTACGGGTTGGTATTTCATCGTCTCTCCATCAGATTTTTTATAATCCAAAAAAAGTTTCACGCAACGGACCCAAAGGGCCTGAACCGCAACTAACGCAACGTAAAATCGAGATATAATCAAAACAAAATTATTATGGCAAGAAAGTCTCGCTTATAACTATTTTTTCGTCGCGTCGTCGCGTGAGTAAAGGGGTTTTTTACATCTCTACCCTGGTGACAACCCCCTGCAGCTTGCTCGCCGGGAGTTTGTTGAACTGGACAAAGTTAGGGGTAAGTTTCTTGATGGTGCTGAAGATCCGCCAGACCGGGTTCCTGGTGGCAATGTCCTCGATGCCGTAGAAAATTACTTTTTCGCTGATGCCATTCTCCTTGAGCAGCCTTTCGATCTCGATCATCTCCATATAGCCGGCGCGGATCTCGAAGGCGTCAAGTCCCGGTCCGATTCCAGGCCGAAGCTCGGTCTTTACTCCGAACGGCTCATCGGTGCGGACGATGGAGATGAACACATTTCTCTCATAAATGATATTGCTGCGGATGATGCAGTGGATAACATAAGGGGGAACAACATTCCACTCTTTGGTAAAAAAGAGACCTGTTCCCGGAATGTTGCGACTTTTGGAAAAGATCTGCTCGTAGCTGATAAGAAATGTTTCAAGGTCGAGCGGGCGAAGCGCTTTATAAAGGGTTGCCTGCCCCTTGGTCCAGATCATGATTGTCACGAATGGGATCGATGCGAGAATCAGCGACCAGTAGGCGCCATGGGGAAGTTTGGAAAAGGTTGAGGTGAAGTAGACGATGTCAAGCAGGGCAATAATTACCACAATCGGTACCTTCCAGCGCTTGGTCGTTTTGGAGAAAACAATGATCATCATGATGGCGGTGATGGTCATGGAACCGGTAACCGCCATGCCGTAGGCCGCTGCCAGATTGCCGGATTTCTGGAAGAAGAACATCACGAAGATAACAGCCACCATCAGTGTCCAGTTGACCGCGCCGATATAGATCTGTGACTGGATGCTGCTGGAGGTGTAATCAACCTTGAAAAGCGGCATCAGTCGAGTGGTAATTCCCTGGTAAACGATAGAGAACACGCCGCTGATTATGGCCTGGGAAGCAATGATGGTGGCCATGATCGTCAGGAGCAGAAATGGGATATATAGTATGGCGGACTGACTCTGGATCATGGCGAAGAGGATGTTTTTCGCTTCCGGATTTCGCAGGATGAAAGCCCCCTGCCCAAGATAGTTCAGGTAGAGGGCGGCAAAAACGAAGTACCAGGCCCTGATGATCGGTTTTTTCCCCAAGTGGCCCATGTCGGCGTAAAGTGCTTCGCCGCCGGTGGAGCAGAGGATGACTTCCGATAAAACGATATAGCCGGCAAAGCCGTTCTGGCGGAAGAATTCCACGGCATGCCACGGATTGATTGCCGTGACTATGCCCGGTGTACCGGCGATGGAGATCATTCCCGATACCAGCAGAGCGCCGAAATAGACCACCATAATCGGGCCGAAAATGCGGGCTACCTTGTCGGTGCCGCGGGACTGGAAAAAGAAAAGGGTACAGGCGATCAGTGCAGCGATGACAACCAGAACAGACTGCTTGGTTGCTGCGAGCGACGGGATCAGGAGCAGACCTTCAACTGCCGAGAGGATGGAGATAGCCGGGGTGATGACCCCGTCACCAAGGAGCAGCGAAACCCCGACAAAGGAGAGAAAGCCGGCAAAGGCCAGCACCCGCCCCTTCTTGAAGAGCTTGATGATGATCTCCCGCAGGACGATCTCACCCCCCTGGCCTTTTCTGCCCAGACTCATGGCAAGCCAGGCGTACTCGGCGGTTACCAGAATGGTCATGGTCCAGAAAACCAGGGACAGAATGCCGTAGACATTGACAACCGTCGGCTTTGTCATGGCAAAAACAACGGTCAGGGTGTATATCGGGCTGGTGCCGATATCTCCAAACACCAGGCCGAGAGCCTTGACGATGCCGCCCCAGAATGAATCTTCGTGCTTCTGAGACATCTATATCCTTTAGATCTGCCCACAAATTCGGGAAATCGCTTCAAACTAAAGCCTGGCGAAGTTGTCAGGCTCACTTGGTTCAGGCAGAGTCAGATCACGTTTATAACAAAACAGCGGCTTGATTGCCACAGAAACGAATAGAGCGGCTTCTTAGCCGCTCTATTTCTTCCCCTGATGTTTACTCGAACCTCTACATCTCCACCCTGGTGACTACCCCTTGCAGCTTGGCAGCCGGCAGTCTGTTGAACTGGACGAAATTCGGCGTCTGCCGCTTGATGGTGGAGAAAAGCATCCAGACCGGGTTTTCGGTGGTGATCTCTTCGATGCCGTAAAAAATCACCTTTTCGACAATACCGTTCTCCTTCAGCAGTTTTTCAATATCGAGGATCTCCATGTAGCCAGCCCTGATTTCAAAGGCGTCGATGCCTTCGGCAAGCCCTTTCTTCAGGGTTGTTTCCAGGTCATAAGGATCATCGGTGCGGATGATCGAGATCAGCACATTGCGTTCGTAGATGATGTTGCTGCGGATGATGCAGTGAATCATGTAGGGGGGGATGACTTGCCACTCCTTGACAAAGAAGAGTCCGGTGCCGGGGATGTTTTTACCTTTGGCGTAAATCTGGCTGTAAGCCACCTCGAAGGTTTCGAAATCCAGCGGCCGCAGCGCCTTGTAGAGCGCCCGCTGCCCTTTGGTCCAGACCAGAATGGTAATGAACGGTATGGCTGCCAGAACCAGCGACCAGTAGCCGCCATGGGAGAATTTGTTGAGATTGGCAGTCAGAAAGGCGAAGTCGGCAACGGTGACGAGCAGGGCGATCGGCACTTTCCATTTTTTGGTTGTCCGGGCAAAAATCATGGTCATCATGATGCCGGTAATGGTCATGGTGCCGGTGACGGCAAGACCGTAGGCAGCCGCCAGATGTTCCGAACTCTTGAAAACGATCATGATGATGATGACCATCACCAGCAGCGCCCAGTTGACCGAACTGATGTAAATCTGCGATTTCAGGTGGCTGGAGGTGTAATCAACTTTCAGCAGCGGCAGGATTCTGGTGGTGATCCCCTGGTAGACAATTGAAAAAACGCCGCTGATCAGAGCCTGGGAGGCAATGACCGTTGCAATGATGGTCAGGATGAGAAAGGGAATATAGAGCAGCGCCGCTTCGCTCTTGACCATGCCGAAGAGAATGTTCTTGGCGTCAGGATGGTTGATGATGAAAGCGCCCTGTCCCAGGTAATTGATGACCAGGGCGATGAAGACGAAGTACCAGGCGCGGATGATCGGCTTTCTCCCCAGATGACCCATGTCGGCATAGAGCGCCTCACCGCCGGTGGCGCAGAGGATGACTTCCGACAGCACCAGGAAACCGGCCATGCCGTTATTGAGCAGGAAATGGGCAGCATAATATGGCGAAAGCGATTTGATAATCGCCGGATGATCGATAATGGAGATGACGCCGGAGATGGAGAGGGCGAGAAACCAGACCACCATGATGGGACCGAAGGCAGTGGCTACACGGTCGGTACCACGGTTCTGAAAGTAAAACAGTATGATGGCAATGATTGACGCGATAACAATCAAAACCGCTTGGGGCGTATGTTCCAGACCGGGAATAAGCTCAAGTCCTTCAACGGCGGAGAGGATGGAGATAGCCGGGGTAATGACGCCATCGCCGATGAGGAGACAGATGCCGATGTAGGCGAGGAAGGTGACAAAGGCAAGTTGCCGTCCGGGCTTGAGGAGTTTTACCAGGATCTCCCGCAGGACGATGGTGCCCCCCTCACCCTTGCGCCCGAGCCCCATGGCGAGCCAGGCGTATTCGACGCTGACCAGAATGACGAGTGTCCAGACGATCAGGGAGAGGATACCGTAGATGCTCTCCTGAGAGGGCTTGGTCAGGGTGACGATGACGGTGAGGGTATATATGGGGCTGGTGCCGATGTCGCCGAACACCAGTCCCATGGATTTGACAATGCCGCCCCAGAATGAATCTCCCTGCTGTTTCATTGGTACGCCTCCGCAAAGTTGCTTTGCAGGGCTGACGGCGGCACAATAAAAAAACCGCCGGCAATCGTCGACGGCCAAAAGACCGATGTCGTGCCCTTCCAGATGCCTACGAGGTTAGCTGACGGGCTCGGAACTGAAAGTCTCCTATCCTTCTACTGAAGGAATACGCCCCTGTTGACTGGGTCCCCCGCATCCGCTCTTCCAAGCGGATCTCGGCTGCTTTTCCTGCCCTTTATACTCTTCCTGTGCAGCATGTCAAGAGACTCGACATGATCACGGCCGGTCATGACGGATTCCTCAGCCGGTAGCCTAATTATGGGGACACTCTAATTCTGGGGACACCATATTTAATTATCTATTGACTTGTTAGCCATGTTCAATTAGGTTCAGCACATGGCTCGTATAGCTCGCGTTATAGCTGCAGGAATACCTCACCACGTTACCCAACGGGGCAACAGAAGACTGCCCACATTCTTCTGCGATGAAGATTATCAGGCATATACTGCGCTGCTGGCCGAATGGTGCCGGAAATGCTCAGTAGAAATATGGGCATACTGCCTGATGCCGAACCATGTTCACCTTATTGCTGTACCGGAATCAGATGACGGCTTGCGGCGCGGCATTGGCGAGGCCCACCGGCGCTACAGCCGCATGATAAACTTCAGGCAGAACTGGCGGGGTCATCTCTGGCAGGGCCGGTTTGCCTCATTCCCCATGGATGAGTCATATCTGCTTGCCGCT
>JBBRBA010000025.1:0-39689 GCA_038206285.1 Geobacterales bacterium | reverse complement strand
AAAGGTAACCGGAGCCAGTAGCAAGAGCAGCAGTATTGCTACGGCAACGCCCGCCTTGAGCGGCAGGCGAAGCCGGCTGAGCAGGGAAGCAGCCAGAAAGGCAAGTCCGACTGCAGGAAGAAAGAGATAGCGGTCGGCAACTGCCGGACTGGTGGCAAAGAGGTTTGAAACCGGCAGCAACGTGATAATGAACCAGCCGCCACCGAGCAGCAGCTCCGGAAACCGGCGGCGCAGCAGCCAGGCAACGACAAAGGCAGCAACAAGTGCAACTGCCGCAAGCACCACCGGTGGCGAACTAATGGAATGCGCAAAGTTTTCAACATAAAAGGCGGAGAGATCATGAGGCAGCAGCGTTTTTTGCAGATAGAAAAACGGAATCTGCAGGGCGACAGCAACCCTCTCCGGCAAAGTTCCGTAATAAGCGGCAGCGATTACCGCTGTCCGGTTGGCGATGGCAAGGTGAAGCAGGGCACCGGCCAGGGAAATAGCGGCAAACGGCAGCAAAGGGAGCCAGAATCCTGGTTGGCGCCAGCGTGCTTCTTTGCCGGCAACCATCAGCAGCAAAAAGAGCAGCGGCAGGATGATGACCGTTGCCTTGGAAAACAGTGCCAGGAAAAAAGCTGCGGCTGACAGGGCAATAAATTTCCTTCCCCCTTGCTCCTGGTATTGGAGAAAAGCGAGGATCGCCAGCAGAAAAAAAAGCGTTGCCAGAAGTGTATTGCGCTGGGTTACCCAGGCAACCACCTCGCTACGTAGCGGGTGCAGTGCAAAAAACAGTGCGGTAAAGAGCGGGACAAAAGGGGACGCTACTTCCCCGGCAGGTTTGACAAACCCGGTGTAAAGCCTGGCGGAAACTTTATAGACAAGAAGCACAACAATAATGAAGAGGAGCAGGTTGGTAAAATGAAAGCCGAAGGGACGGTC
Source organism: Geobacterales bacterium (assembly GCA_038206285.1). Lineage (GTDB taxonomy): Bacteria > Desulfobacterota > Desulfuromonadia > Geobacterales > DSM-12255 > VEOV01. The sequence goes on along the minus strand of JBBRBA010000025.1, from coordinate 38,765 downwards.
ACCCCAGAGAGCAATGTCGAAAAGAAAGGTAATATCCCTGACCGGCTGGTATTCGAGTCCGTTTGCCAGCGACAGGAAGATGGTACGCAGATCGAAACGCCAGTAGACCTGATTGGCGGCAAACAGGTTGTCATCCCAGACGAAACCGCCAAAGAGGGTGTTGGCGTAAAGAGCTGCCGTCACCAGGGCGAGCAGGGCGTAGGGGAAAAGTCCGGCCAGCCGCCTGCTTTTGTCGCCTGACAGAGTAGTCACGGCAGATATATCCTCGGCACCCTTTTGCTTATGCCACAGAAAAACTCGTAGGGAATGGTCTGCGCCCACGCTGCCAGTTCCTCGGCACGGATAGCGTTCCCTGCCTGGTCACTCCCCATCAGCACCACCTCGTCGCCGACGGCAACGCCTTCAACCCTGCTGACATCGAGCATGATCCAGTCCATGCAGACCGTGCCGATGACCGGAACCCGCACGCTGCGGACCAGCGCCTCGCCGGTGTTGGTGAGCGAGCGGCGGTAACCGTCGGCATAACCGACCGGCACGCTGGCAACCAGAGTCCTCTCTCCGGCGGTATAGCGCCTTGCATAGCTGATGCTGGTGCCCGACTCGACCCATTTGAGCATGGCTATCCTGCTTTTCAGCGCCATGACCGGCCGCAGATCCATTTTGCCGGCAAAATCGGCAGACGGCAACGCGCCGTAAAGGGCAATTCCGGGGCGAACAAGGTTGCAGCCGGGGAGTTCCAGGCCGAATGCCGCCGCACTGTTGGCAATATGGAGGTAGCGCGGGCTGAAACCGCTGGCAGCGGCGCTCTGCACTGCGGCGCTAAAACGCTCTGCCTGTTTTTCCGTATATTCACGCCCGGCGTCGTCCAGTTCATCGGCAGAGGCAAAATGCGACAAAATCCCTTCCACTTCTATATTACACAGCTCGCCAAGCTGGCTGAAAAAGAGTCCTGCCTCCTGATACGGCACCCCGAGCCGCCCCATGCCGGTATCTATCTTGACATGCACCTTTGCCTTGCGATACAGCCTGGCAGCGGCGGTATCAAGAGCCTGCGCCTGCCTGATGTCGAACACCGCGGTGGAGAGATTGAAGCCGACGCACTTCTTCTCCTGTCCGGGATAGATGCCGCCGAGAAGCAGCACCGGCCGGTCTATGCCGCTCTTGCGCAGCTGAATCCCCTCTGCCAGGAAAGCCACGCCAAAAGCGGTCACGCCGAGCTTTTCCAGCTCCAGCGCCACATCCATGAAGCCGTGACCATAGGCATCGGCCTTGACAATGGCCAGGATACCGCACTCAGGCTTTATCGCCCGGCGGATAACGGCATAGTTGTGGCGTAGCGCCGCCAGGTCTATCTCGGCAACTGTCGGTCTGCTGTCTGACACGAATAGACTCCGTTTGGTGAATGTCGAATAATCTGCCGTTTTCTATCACTTATCCGGCGAGTCTGTAAAGGCAAATCAGATGAAATCAGCTGCCGTAAACTCCTGTCCAAGCTCTTCTGTTGGAGTTACCGGAGCAAATCTTGAATTGACATTTTCCGGCTATTGCCATATCAGTTACTGATTATGAGTCATTTACCGGCAGTTAACTCCATTTCGGTTGTCATACCTGTCTACAACAGTGCTGACATCATGCCTGAACTGGTCAGGCAGTTGTGTGAACTGCTCCCCTCCATGGCTGCCGACCATGAAATCATTCTGCTGAATGACGGCAGTAAAGACAGCAGCTGGGAGCTGATCAGGAATATCTCCCGGGAAACCCCGAACGTGCGCGGCATCAACATGATGAGAAACTACGGCCAGCACAATGCCCTTTTGTGCGGAATTCGCGCGGCACGTTTCGAAACGGTCATCACCATGGACGACGACCTGCAGCATCCGCCAACAGAGATTCCACGGCTTCTGGCAAAGCTGGCTGAAGGTTATGATGTCGTCTATGGCTCCCCGGAAGAACTCCCGCACTCATTGGCAAGGAATTTTGCTTCTGCTTCTATCAAACAGCTCCTTACCCTGGTCATGGGTGTGGGGACATTTCGGAATTTCAGCGCCTTTCGCGCCATCAGGACCGATATCAGAAGATCTTTTGCCGATTTTCACGGCCCGGATGTGATTATTGATGTCCTGCTGTCATGGGGTACGACCCGCTTTGCGGCAGTAACAGTAAGACATGATCACCGCTTTTCCGGCAAATCGACATATAACTTCAAAAAACTTTTCAACACGGCCCTGCTCGTTCTCACGGCTTTCAGCACGGCGCCGCTCAGACTGGCAAGCTTCATCGGCTTTGCCTTCATGTTTTTCGGGATTCTGGTCATTCTCTATGTCATTATTATTTATCTTGCCATCGGGAGCTTTCCCGGTTTTCCCTTCCTGGCTTCAATCATCTCCCTGTTCAGCGGCGCCCAACTGTTTGCCCTGGGGATCATCGGCGAGTATATGGCGCGGATATTTACCAGGAGCATGAACCGTCCGGCATACATCGTCCAGGAAACAACGTCAGCTGAAAAGGACCCGGGTGCTTCCAGGTGAAGTGCGTCATTCTGCAGCCTTCATACATCCCGTGGCGCGGGTATTTCCACCAGATATTCAAGGCCGATCTCTTTATTTTTTACGATGATGTCCAGTATGACAAGCACGGCTGGCGTAACCGCAATCGGGTCAAGACCTCGCAGGGTTCCAGATGGCTGACCATTCCGGTTCATTCCGCCGGTGTGGTAGCGGAGAAAATACCGATCAACATGGTGCGGATTAACCGGGACAAACCATGGCATACCACTCACTGGACAACTCTCAGGCAGTTATACGGCAAGGCCCCTTTTTTCAGGCAATACGAGCCGCTGCTAACGGATTATTACGGCAGAAATCCGGAATTTCTCGCCGACTTCACGATTGAACTGACGATTGAGCTGGCGCGACAGCTTGGCATCGTCCATACCCGCTTTCTCCGCTCTTCTGCCCTGTCCGGCATCACCGGCAGCCGGACCGAGCGGCTGATCAATATCCTGAAGAGTGTTGGGGCAACGGAATATATTTCCGGGCCGTCAGCGCAAAACTACCTCGAAACAGAGCTCTTCCCGGCTGCCGGCATCAGCCTCGAATACATCAGTTACGATTACCCGCATTATCCGCAACTGTACCCCCCGTATGACCCTCAGGTTTCCATCCTTGATCTGATGTTCATGACCGGGCCGGAAGCGCTCGGCTACATTATCTGACGGTGCGGCAAACCTGAGACCTGGTTAAAGCAAGGGAGCCCCATGAAAATCCTGTTAATTCAGCCCTTTGGCAACGAGAGCAATACCAATTACCCCCCCCTCGGCCTGCTCTATCTGGCCTCATTCATTCGGGAAAAGAGCGATAGCACGGTCAAGGTCATCGACCTTCGCCTCAAAGCGACGCCGATCGAGGAGATGCTGCCTGAAATAACTGCGTGGCAGCCGGATATTATCGGCATTACCGGCATGTCGATTGAATGGTCAAATATCCGCCATATCGCCCATACCCTCAGGCAGTCACTCGGGGACAAAGTCACCCTCGTTGCCGGTGGTCCCCACGCTACGGCCTTCAGCAGCCTGGTGCTCGAAAATACGCCGATTGATTATATCGTCAAAGGGGAGGGAGAAGAAACTTTCCTTCACCTGGTCACCACCCTTGAAAAAGGTCTTGACCCTCGTGCCGTGCCAGGCCTGGTCATGCGAGGAGAAAACGGCGCTTTCCATGAGACCGCTCAGCGACCGCTGATCGCCAACCTCGACGAAATCCCCTTTCCCGCCTTCGATCTCATTGCGCTCGAAGAGTACTTCGTCGATCCCCATTTTCACAACAATCTCAACAAGCACAACCGCATCCTGCCGATTCTCACGGCGCGGGGCTGCCCCTTGCATTGCAGCTTCTGCTATCACCTGATGGGTTTCCCCTTCAGAGCCCGCTCACCGGAAAACATCCTCAGGGAAATCAGCTGGCTGGTCGAGACTTATGACATCCGGGAGTTCCACATTGAAGACGACATCTTCAATTTTAAAACTGATCGTGCCAAAGAAACGATGCAGCTTATTGCCGGCCTCGGGAAAAAGCTGGCCTTCGCCTTCCCGTCAGGGCTGAAATTCGAATTGATCGATGCGGAACTGGTCGAACTCTTCAGGAAGGCAGGCGTCTACAGGATAAATCTGGGCATTGAAACCGCGGTGCCCCGTATCCAGAAAACGGTGAATAAACCGATAGACCTTGACAGTCTGGACAGGGTCATCGACCTTATAAATAAGGCGGGAATCAGTTCGCACGGCTTCTTCATGATCGGTTTTCCCGATGAAACCGAGGCAGAGATCATGGCCACCATCGATTATGCCACCGGCTCAAAGCTTGCTACGGCAAACTTCTCGCTGGTCAAGATATTCCCGATGACCCCTCTGGGAGACAAGTACCTCGGAAAAGTCGAGTTCACTGATGATTTTTCCTTCAGCTACGACTCCGTCACAACCAATTTCAGCCAGGTTTCAGATCAAAAGTTGAAGGAGCTTGAGAAGCGCGCCTACATGAAATTCTTCTTCCGTCCGGGTAGAATCTGGCGGATATTCCGTACCACGCCCAACAAGAAAAATCTGTTTTTCAGAAACATATTCACCGTGCTCAGTTTGATTCTGCGTGGCAAGGCAAAGTATTGACCCGGCAGTTCATAACGGCAGGAGAACGATCTTATGGATGAGAAAATCATGTTGCGGGAAGTTATCAGCTGTTATCAGGATAAAATATCCGCGCATGGCAGCGCCCCGGAAGGAGTTTACTGGAATTCCAGCGAAGCGCAGGAGATCCGCTTTGCCCAGCTTGTCAAGGTATGCAGCCCTGATGAGCCTTTCTCGATAATCGACTATGGCTGCGGCTACGGTGCGCTGCTGGATTACATGCACAAGGCCGGCTACAGATTCACCTATACCGGCTATGACATGCTCGCGGAGATGATTGCCCATGCTCGGCAGACACATGATAATGAACCCGCATGCTCTTTTACAACAGCGGCAGAGAGTTTGCGCACAGCCGATTATGTTGTCGAAAGCGGTATCTTCAACCTGAAAATGGACGTGGAACAGGATATCTGGACCGATCATGTCCTGAAAACCCTGGCAAGGATTGATTGCCTGAGTAATAAAGGGTTTTCCTTCAACATGCTCACAAAATATTCCGATCCGGAACGGATGCGTTCAGACCTTTACTATGCCGACCCCTGTTTTTTCTTTGATTACTGCAAGCGTCATTTTTCGCGGAATGTCGCCCTGCTGCACGACTATGACATCTACGACTTCACGATAACAGTCAGGAAACAGAACCAGTCCTGCGGCTGATCCTTTTGCAATTATATGCATCCGTAGCGGCATACCCTCTGAAAAGATTGCATTTTTCCTAAACTGACGCCGGCTGAAACGTTACCAACAGATTAACGGATTAAAACTGTAGGTGGATCATGAATCAACTCCGCACTGACAGCTCCGGCTGGAGTGAACACATAAACAGAATTATCCTTTTGCTGCTGTTAGCCTGGGCGGCAATCATATTTACCACCCCTGTCGGAGAAGGTGATTTTTTCTGGCATGTAAAAACCGGGGAGTGGATATGGCAGCATAAGGCTATCCCGGATTCGGATCCGTTCTCATTCACCGTAAAAAAAATAAACCCTTTCAACCCGGAATCGAAGCGGATACCGGTCATTCTCAAACAGTACTGGCTTGGTCAACTTGCTTTTTTCGGCACCTGGAAAGCTGCCGGTGTGGCCGGCATGGTGCTGTTGCGCTCTTTCTGCTATACGGCCATACTTTTCTTTTCATACAGGCTTGCAGGCGGCTGCAAAAGATGGATTGTGCCGCTGCTTACGGTAGTTGCCGTAGCAAACGTGTTACGCAACTATTCGAATGAAAGGCCCCAGATATTCGGCTTCATCCTGATGCCGATCCTTTTATTTCTGCTTGAGCGGCTGAGGAGCTCCCGGGATTTCAGGCAATCAGTCGGCAGCTTCGCGGCATTGCTGCTTGTCATGCTGCTCTGGAGCAACTGCCACGGCTCATTCATTCTCGGCATTGCCGTAATAGCGCTGTATGCAGCCGGGCATCTGGTTGAGTGCGCAATGGGCCGTGACCGGCCGGGCAAAGCTCTGCTGCTGGAATTGTCAGGCGCAGTTCTGATTACAGTTATCAACCCGAACGGTTACGGAATTTTAAAGGAATTCTTCGTTCTTTCAAAAAACTACACCAACATGATAGCCGAATTCAGCTCTCCGGTTAAACTTGCCCTGCAGTATCAGACGATCGACTATTTTTACTGGCTGCTTGTATTTGCTTCGCTGGCAACAATTCTTTACTCCCTGAAAAAAATGGCGCCTGCCCATATTCTCGTCATCGCCGCACTGCTGGGCCTTTCCCTGACAGCGACACGCTACATCCCTTTTTTTGTCATGGCAGTCCCTCTGCTCTGCCGGTACATTCCGGAGTGGCATCCAGGGAAAGCTGCCAGGTTTCTGCCGCTGGCAATACTGCTCGCTTTACTGGCAACAACCGATTACGGGAATGTGCTTAAATTCAGGGCGGAACGATCGTTCCCTGAAAATGCCAGCAAATTCCTGAACCGGGTGAAACCACATGGCAACATGTTCAACTATGTCGGCTGGGGCGGCTACCTTATGTGCTATAATACCTACCCGGTATTTGTCGATGGGAGGACACTGGTAGAGGAGATATTCTCCCGGCATAACATGGTGCTGTCCGGTATTCAGTGGCAATCAATCCTGCAGCTGTACGACATAAACTTCATCATCATACCCGGCACCGATGCGATTTCGCTCAAACCGTACCCCCTTTTGCTGCAACTGCTCGGAGACAAAGAATGGGCGCTGATCTACCAGGATGAAGTCGCCCTCGTCCTTATCAGGGAAACAGCGGAAAACAGGGAGATCATAAAAGCTCATGCCCTGGACAAAAACCGCATGGCATCCCATATTCAGGAAAGATGGCAATGGCAGATGAAAAACGACTTCTGAACCGGCGCAACAGCAACTTTCTCCCGGAGAACAGCAGCTACATGACCCGATATAGATTAACTGAAACCTGCCGGCTGTTGCCGGTCATTATCGCCACTGTTGTGACGATAACCGTTCTTGCCGCCGGCAACTGCATGTACGAATCAAATGACGATATGGGGATGATCCAGCTTATCGCCGGCAAGCTGGGGTTGACAGCAACCCCGGACGCAATTTTTCTCTCTCTGCCGCTGAGTTCCCTGCTTTATCTTTTCTATAAAACCGTCCCGGCTCTCCCCTGGTACGGTATTTTGATGTACGGCCTGCTATTCACCGGCTGCATCTCGGGAATAAGGGCAATCTTCAGGTCTGCCGGCAACGAAGCCGCTAAAATCATCTGCCTTAGCGTGCTGCTGGCTTGTTACAGTTACCTGATATACCGTCTCAACTTCGCCGCCGCAAGCCTGTTCCTCTGGGTAACTACCGCTGCCGCGATCGCCGCCGACAACCTCAACAACACCCCTGTTTCGGCCCGCAGCTGGATTTACGGCACGCTCTTCGGCATCAGTTACCTGGTAAGACCGGACCTGCAGTTTATGGTTATTACTCTCGGCTTCAGCATACCGTTGGCAGCAACTTTTCTTTTTACCCAAAACCGTAGCCGCCGTCTCATTGCGGCGGCAACACCGCTGCTGCTCGCAATCATGATCGCCACCGGAGCGGCCATGCTTTACCGCAGCAGCCCCGAATATGAATCATTTGCCAGCTACAACATAATCCGCTCCGAATATCTGGATACAGCCAGATCCTTTCAGAACAGTCAGACAGGAAGAGCGCTCATTGCCACGGGATGGACACCGGCAGACTACATGATGGCCGGCAGCTGGTGGTTGCATGACGGCAACATATTCAGCGGCGAAAAGCTTGCCCTGTTTATGCAAAACAACTCGAAGCCGACCGCGCTCGCTTCATTGGCAACACTGAAGATCGCCATCAGCCAGAACCTGCCGCTGATCGCCATGATCGTCCTGGCGCTGCTGCCGGTGGCACTGTTCAAGACGAACAACGAAAGTTTCTCCGCCCGGAAATCGCTCATTCTGGCAGGCTCTTTTTCATTAACAGTACTCGCCCTCCTGGTGGTGATGGCGATACGGTTCCCGACCAGAATAGCAATTCCGCTGTTCGCCAACCTCATGCTCTGCGGCACACTTCTCCTCCCGCATATCAGCGGCGGCTGGATACGCTCTGCTACAGCCAGAACATTCATTACCCTTTTCAGCGTTTCAGCGACATGCTACATAATATTCGTTTCCGCTACCGAGCTGAGCAGAGAAGGAAAGCAGCTCAAGCTCATAAAACAATCGACCGGGGAATCTATTGCCACAATTCAGCGGCAAATCGGCGCTGACGCTGTTTTTCTCTGCGCCAATGTAATTAATGAAAACGCTTTCTTCAATCTGGAAGCAGTCTCGCCGTTAAAAGAGTACCGCGGCAGCCCGGACTTTATAAATTTCCCGATCGGCAGCTTGATTGCCTCCCCCCCCTACAACAGCTTTCTGCGGAAATACGGTTTTGTCGACAGGTACCAGGCCGTCCCGAAGATGATAGACAACAGAAAACTTGTACTCGCTTACTGGTGTCAGAATCAGTCATTTGAAGAGTATGAAGAGCGCTTCCTGATTCACCTGAACGACAATTACGCCGCCATGTTCCCCGGTAAAAAGATACTGCTTGAACCGGTTCTCGACCGGCGTAATAATATCAGCAGATTCGGCTGGGTATTTTTCCGGATCATTACCTTACCGAAAACAGCCCCCAAAGAGGTCGTAAAAGGATGAATATAACTTTCAACAAACCCCATCTGACCGGGCGTGAACATGGCTATATGGCTGAAGCGGTCAGCAACGGCCATATCTCCGGCGACGGTGAATTTACCAGACGCTGCCACCAGCTGCTTGAAGAGTCCCTCGGCGTAAGCAGGGCGCTCCTGACCACATCATGTACCCATGCCCTGGAGATGGCAGCAATACTGCTGAACATCAGCCCTGGTGACGAAGTCATTGTCCCGGCGTTCACCTTTGTCTCTACGGTAAATGCCTTTGTTTTAAGGGGGGCAAAACCGGTTTTCTGCGATATCCGTCCGGACACCATGAACCTCGATGAAAAGCTTCTCCCTGAACTCATCAGCGGAAAAACCAGAGCCATAATTCCGGTACATTACGGTGGGGTCGGTTGCGAGATGGACGCCATCATGGATATTGCAGCCAATAGGGGAATCGCGGTCGTCGAAGACAACGCCCATGGCCTCTTTGGCCGGTACCGGGGGCAGCTGCTCGGAACCTTCGGCACCATGGCGACGCAAAGCTTTCACGAAACCAAGAACATCCACTGCGGTGAAGGTGGCGCACTCCTTGTCAACGACCCCGCATTGATTGACAGGGCCGAGATTATCCGCGAAAAGGGGACCAACAGGAACCGTTTCTTCCGCGGGCAGGTGGACAAGTATACCTGGGTCGACATCGGCTCCAGCTACCTCCCTTCTGATCTGCTGGCCGCCTTCCTCTTTGCCCAGCTGGAGTGCAGGGAAACCATCCAGGAAAAGCGTAAGGCCATCTGTAACCGATACAACACCGGGCTGGCTGACTGGGGAAAGATGCACGGCATAAGCCTCCCCGTTGTCCCGGAACATTGCGAACAGGCCTATCACATGTTCTATATCCTCCTGCCATCCCTCGATATCAGGCAGCAGCTTATCTCCTTTCTGCTGGAACGCGGCATCCTCAGCGTCTTTCACTATCTGCCGCTTAATCTTTCGGAAATGGGAATCCGGCTCGGCGGAAAACCGGGAGAGTGTCCCGTTACCGAGGATACCAGCAATCGCCTCCTGCGACTCCCCTTTTACACTGACCTTGCGGAAAATGATCAGGAAAGGGTTATTGATGCCATTGTTTCCTTCACCTGCTGACAGCCGGCCTCTCACAGCAAACCGGGCAGATTATGTCTGTTACCTGCTGATCCTTCTCTTTACCGGGATCACCTACTACAGCAACATCTGGGATCTGGACTTTTTCTGGCAACTGGCAACAGGCAGGTGGATTGTCGCAAACGCTGCCCTGCCCCACACCGACCCTTTCGGGGTATATCCGGCAGCAAGCGGCGACCGGGCGCAGATAATTCTGAAAGGCTACTGGCTATGCCAGATTCTTTACTACTGGATTTACTCTGTTCTTGGTTATGCCGGGTTCGCTCTTCTCAAGGCGCTCACCTTTACAACTCTTTTCCTCGGGCAGTTCCGCTTTCTCCGCCTGAAAGGGACAGGAACCGCCGTCGCAGCTTTGCAGTCGCTCCTGGTCTACGCAGAGTTTCTCGCCTTCAGGGCGGACCGACCGCAGATTTTCGCCTATATCGGCGTACTGCTCGTCATCGCCCTGATCGAACTGCGTCAGCACCGCTGGCTCCCGCTGGTAATGATCATCTGGGCAAACGTGCACGGCAGTTTTCTGGTCGGCGTGGTCATCATCGTCATCTATGCCGGTGCAGCATTTATCCGCCGCACTCCCGGCCCAAGTGACGGCTCGCCGGCCTTGAGATGGTACTTTGCCGGGATCGCCGCTGCCTGCATCAATCCGAACCAGTTAGCCGCCTTCAAAGAGATGGTGACGATGCAGGGGGGGGCGTATCTGAAAACGGTTTTTGAGTATATCTCCCCCATTAACCTGGCCCTTAAGTACAATGACATCTACTGGGGTTATTTCCTCGTGTTATTGCTCGGGACAATACTGATAATCTTTCTGCGCCGGCGCATACCGCCGGAGCAGATGACTGTTTTCCTTGCGCTCGCCCTTTTGTCACTCTCTGCCGCAAGGTATATCCCTTTTCTCGTCATCTGCGGTTCCATTTACACCGCTCTCTGGGTCTCGCCTCTTTTCGGCAGACGGTCAAATTCAGGCATGATTACCATAGCGGCATTTGGCCTCATGGCGTTCATCTGCATAGCCGATCTTAAGGAAGGCCGCGGATTCACCTCCGGGATTGAAAAAGGGCGCTTTCCGCAAAAGGCGGTTGAATTTGTCAACAGCGCCGGGGCAACCGGGTATATGTACTGTGATGCCTATTGGGGTGGCTACGTGCTCTGGGCATCTCCGGGGCGAAGGATCTCCAGCGACTCCCGGGCGCTCTCCATTGAACAGTATATGAACGACCTTGCCATGACCGGCAGTGCTGCTGCTTTCACTGAATTTTCAGCAGCCGGTTTTGATGCTGTCCTGACGTCGGCATTCAACCCGATTACCGGTGACCGCTATCTGCTCTGGCAGCTGCTCTTGAAATCGGCAGAGTGGCGGCTCGTTTACACCGATGAAACCGCTCTGGTTTTTGTACGGGCAGACTCTGCCGTCAAAGCGGCTGCCAACCCCTCAGTCAACATCCTTGATCATGCCCTGCTTCAGGCGACCTCCTTTACCGTCAGATTTCCTGATACAGCCTTTCATTGGCTAAACCTGGCAGAAATTTATCTGTTGCGAAACCAGCATGCTCTCGCCGTGAGCGCTTTGCGAACCGCCCTGGCGAAAAAGCCGGGGGACCCGGAAATAAGCAACCGGCTTTTTCTTGTTGAGCGTGGCATCTATTGACCCTGTTTAAAGCAGCAGCGCCGCCCACCCGTTTGCACCGTTTGCAGCAATCACCCGTTGACTTTCAGGCCGTTCTGGTCTAGGTTGTCACCCTGATTCAAACTGAATATTATTAGCCAGCTGGGGGAGCTCGCAAGAGCTGAGATGAGGCGCGCCTCGAACCCCGAATACCTGATCCGGATCATACCGGCGTAGGGAAGCGGTCAGAACAACTCCGACAACATCTGTTTCTGCAAGCCGTGACCCTTTCGTCGCGGCTTTTTTATCATCTGGAGTATCGTGACCAAAGCAGAGCTTGCACATAAAATCACCGGGCCTTACCTGATCACCGACCATGAGGAGCGCCTGGCAGAAAGAGTCAGTGCGGCAATTGATCATGTCTGCGCCGTACAGTTCCGCTCGAAGAGACACGATCCGGCAGAGAAAGCCCGTCTGGGAGGGGAGCTGCGTGAGCTCTGCCGAAAGAACGGCGTCCTCTTTATCGTCAATGACGATGTCGAGCTTGCCGCTCTCCTTGATGCTGATGGCGTTCATCTCGGCCAGGATGACGGCAACCCGGCACTGGCCCGGCAGCGGCTGGGCAATGACAAACTTGTCGGTATCTCGACCCACAACCCTGTTGAAGCGCTTGCCGCCGTGGCGGCAGGGGCGGATTACATCGGTTTCGGCGCAATTTTCCCGACAGAGAGCAAGGAGATTGCGCACCTTGCCGGGATAAAGCTGCTGGCAGAAACCAGGGGGGAAATTGACATCCCGATTGTTGCCATCGGCGGCATCAACCGCGATAATGCCCCATCGGTGCTGGCTGCCGGAGCAGACTCGTTCGCCGTGATTGCGGCGATCATGTCCCGGCGTGAACCGGGTCTGGCTGCAGCAGAACTGGCACTGCTCTTCAACCGCCGCAAACCGGCACCGCAAGGGGTAGTCCTGACAATAGCCGGCAGCGACTCCGGCGGCGGCGCCGGTATTCAGGCGGATCTAAAGACCATAACTCTGCTTGGCTCTTATGGCGCATCGGTCATAACTGCACTGACCGCCCAGAACACCCTGGGCGTGAGCGGTATTCACGCTGCGCCAGCCGGGTTTACAACGCTGCAGCTGGAAGCCGTACTAAGCGACATCCCGGTTGACGTCATCAAGAGCGGCATGCTCTTCTCGGCGGAGATCATCAGAACGGTTGCCGCGGCGGTAGTCCGCTACCGGAAAAATATTCTGGTCGTCGATCCGGTAATGATTGCCAAAGGGGGCGCAAACCTGATCGACGCCAACGCCGTCAGTGCCATGCGTGAGGAGTTGCTGCCGCTGACCTACCTTCTTACCCCCAACGTTCCCGAGGCGGAAGCGCTGACCGGCATGACCGTCAGCACCGAGGCGGAAATGGTCGCCGCCGCCCGGGCGCTCCGGGCAATGGGTGCCCGCAATGTTCTGCTCAAAGGTGGACACCTGGCCGGGGATAACGCCGTCGACCTCTTCTTCGACGGCAATAATGAGCAGTGGCTGACCGCGCCGCGGCTCGCCACCACCAACACCCACGGCACCGGTTGCAGCACCGCGGCAGCCATCGCCGCTTTTCTGGCACAGGGGGAGCCGCTCCCTGTTGCCGTGGCAAGAGCCAAGGAGTTCATCACCAACGCTATCCGGCTGGCAGTCCCGCTGGGTAAGGGGCATGGGCCGGTGAATCATTTTCTGGCAGCACGGGAAATGCGGAAACAGGGGACTTAATGGCGCAATGCGGGAACTGAATAGCGAAATGCGGGAACTGGGAACCGGGAACGGGGAACTGGGAAAGCCTTTCCAGATGCCAGATCCCAGTTCCCGACTTTCAAGTTTAAGCTGATCCCAGTTCCCGCTTTTTAAATTACAAGGAGTAACAGATGGCAACAACCCAGCTTGACTACGCCCGCAAGGGGATCATTACCGAAAAGATGCAGACTGCCGCCGCCGCTGAAGGGGTGACGCCAGAGTTCATTCGCGCCGGGATTGCGGCAGGCAATATCATCATCTGCCACAACATCAAGCATCTGAACGGCAGCCCGCTTCCGGTCGGCAAGGGCCTGCGCACCAAGGTGAACGCCAATATCGGTTCCTCCTCTGATGACCTCGACATCTCCAAGGAGCTCGAAAAGGCGCGCGTTGCCGTTCGTTACGGCGCAGACGCCATCATGGACCTCTCCACCGGCGGGCCGGTGGATGAGATCCGCCGGGCGATCATCGCCGAGACCAGCGCCTGCATCGGCACGGTGCCACTCTACCAGGCGGCGCTCGATGCGGTAAGGGTGCGCAAGAAAGCGATTGTCGACATGACAGTGGAGGAGATGTTTGCCGGCATCATCAAGCATGCCGAGGACGGCGTCGACTTCATCACCGTGCACTGCGGCGTGACGCGCAGCACGGTCGAGCGGATGAAGAACGAAGGGCGGATCATGGATGTCGTCTCCCGCGGCGGCGCCTTCACCATCGAGTGGATGACCTACAACAACGCCGAGAACCCGCTGTTCGAGCATTATGACCGGCTGATCGAGATTGCCCGGGAATACGACCTGACCCTGTCGCTCGGCGACGGTTTCCGCCCCGGCTGCCTGGCGGACGCCACTGATCGCGCCCAGATTCACGAGCTGATCCTGCTGGGCGAGCTGACCCAGCGCGCCTGGGATGCCGGCGTGCAGGTAATGATCGAGGGACCGGGACACATGCCGCTCAACCAGATCGAAGCCAACATCCTCCTGCAGAAAAGGCTCTGCCACGGCGCACCGTTCTACGTACTCGGGCCGCTGGTAACCGATATCGCCCCGGGCTATGACCATATCACCTGCGCCATCGGCGGTACCGTTGCCGCGGCTGCCGGTGCCGACTTTCTCTGCTATGTAACGCCGGCAGAGCATCTCAAGCTCCCATCGGTTGAAGATGTCCGTGACGGCGTGATCGCCACTCGCATTGCCGCCCATGCCGGGGACATTGTCAAAGGGGTCAAAGGGGCGATCGACCGCGACATCGCCATGGCCAAATGCCGCAAGAAACTCGACTGGGAGGGGCAGTTCGCTCTGGCGCTCGACCCTGACAAAGCGCGGCAGCTGCGTGCCGAATCCGGAGTGGCCGACCACGGCGCCTGCACCATGTGCGGCGAGTTCTGCGCCTACAAGGTCATGGATGACGCCATGGGCAAGACGGCAAAGGAATGATTGACGTGGCGGGTAAAATCGGCTAGAAAAGTAGCTGTATTGCCGTTGTGGCTCAGGGGTAGAGCAGCTCACTCGTAATGAGCAGGTCGTCGGTTCGATTCCGACCAACGGCTCCATAAACAAAAAAAGGGTTGCGGCATATTGCCGTAACCCTTTTGCTTTTCCGGCGAATGTTGCCAGTCCGCTAATGACAGCAGGTTCCAGCCTCAGCTGAATCTGCAGCAGCTCAGGCAATTCCGGCGCGGGAGGAAACAAACGCCTCGAGTTCACCTTTCCGGAGGAAAGGCATCCCTGTGCCGGTAATCTCGATAAATTCAACTCCAAACTCGAAATTGAACCCTGATTTCCCATCAAGCTGCTTTTTCCTGACCCAGGCGACTTTGCCGCGTACCTCGGTAGGAGATTCACTGCCGGGCAGCACGAACGAAAACCCTATCTCTTCGCCGGGTGAAGGCCCGAATTCACTTGTAATATAAATTCCTTTAAGACTTATATCACGCGCTGCCCCCTTCTGGATGCCGTTATTTCCGTGCAACCTTACTTCCGTAGATATCGGCACACGTAAGCCGCGGCATTCGATTGCCGGAATATATTTTTTTATGGTGGACAAGAACAGTCTGCTGTCAATCGGTTTTGACAGACAGTCATTACAGCCTGCGTCCCTGTACCCGGCGGCATCGGCAGGTTTCACTGCGTTGGTCAACATTATGACCGGAATATTTTTCAGTAGAGGGTCTCTCTTTATTTCCCGGCAACAGGTAACGCCATCCATGAGCGGCATATTATTGTCCATCACGATCACGTTTGGCAGCTCCCGGCGAGCAACGGCCAATGCTTCAAGCCCGTCGCCCGCAGTAAGAACATGTACCCGGGAGGATGCAAGCAACCCCTTCTGAATTTCACGAAGCAGCTTCACATCATCGACAATCAGTATCTTATCCAAAGGGAGAGTCCTTTCCTTAAAGAGCAACCAATCTGCTTAAGGTGAGAAAGTATATAGCATTTCGAAAGAACAGCGATCAATTGTAAATTATGACCCGGTCAAAAAGCGCTTCAAACCGGCACACCGGCTCCATGAAAAGTAAAAGGGTTACGGCGCTATGCCTTAACCCTTTTACGCTTCTCTTCCGGTTTTTTGCCTGGTCACCACTGGAAGTTCGAACCGGCAGCGGATTCTTCAGACCCCTGACAGGATTTGCGCTGACAGCTCAGGAATACAGGGCAACGAATGACTCGAGTTCGCTTTTCCTGACAAAAGGAACCCCCTTGCCGGTAATTTCGAGAAATTCAACGCCAAATCCGGATTTTAATCCGGGATTACCGTCAAAGCCCATGTTTCTGCACCAGGCAACTTTAGCACGCGCCTCTGTAGGGGCTTCACTGCCGGGCAAAACGAACGAAACAGTCAACTCTTCATCGGCTGAAGGCTGCAATTCAGTGGTTACGTAAATACCTTTCGGACTTACATCCTTCGTCATGCCGACATGGAAGCCGTTATTGCCTGCAAGCCTTACTTCCGTACAGAGCGGTACCCGTACAGTGCGCCGTTCGATTGCCGGAACATATTTCCTTATGGTCGAGAAAAACATTTTACCGTCAATCGGTTTCGGCAGAAAATCAATAAACCCTGCTGCCCTGTACTCATCGAAATCGGCAGACTTCACGGCGTTGGTCAGCATGATAACCGGGATATGCCTGAGCAGAGGATCAGTTTTGATTTCCCGGCAACAGGTAACACCATCCATGTTCGGCAGGTGACTGTCCATAACGATCAGGTCCGGAAGCTCTTTACGGGCGATGGCTATTGCTTCGTCTCCATCGCTCGCAGTAAGAACATGCACCCGTGAAGAAGACAGGATACCCTTCTGTTTTTCACGGTGCAGATTTACATCATCAACAAGCAGAATCTTGTCCATGAAAAGAGTCCTTTTCCCCCTGAAGAGGGAAGAATGTACCGGAGGCAACAGATTTATCCTGCTGTTGCTGATCGCGGCTGAAAAATCTTTGCAAATATCATGCCGCAACCAGAAGGCTTTTCCGGCCGGAAGGTCCCGGTGGCGTTAACACCTCTCTGCAAGAACAGGCAGGAAGAGTCCCCCTTGACAGGAAGCGTTTTTTGGCTGATTGTTTCCTTGGACTGATCCGCAATATTTTAATTTGCCGACAGGTTATCAACGTCCATTCTCCCGGATCCGCTTGAGGTTTTATTATGAATTTCCTTGAACTCGTCAAAGAGCGGGTGATTGTCGGCGACGGCGCCATAGGCACCATGCTCTACAGTAAAGGGGTCGGCCTGGATGCCAACTTCGAACACCTGAACCTGGTCCGGCCAACGCTGGTAGCCGAGCTTCACCGGGAGTATCTTGCCGCCGGCGCAAGATTTATTGAAACAAACACTTTTGGCGCCAACCGGACCCGTCTTGCGCCGATCGGCCTGGAGACGAAGATTGCCGAGCTCAACCGGCAGGGTGTCGCCATAGCGCGGCAGGCAGTCGTTGACTCCGGTGTAAAGGAGCAGGTATTCGTCGCCGGATCGGTCGGCCCGCTGGCAAAACTGAAAGGCGATGAGAACGAGCTGACCGGCGACGCCATGACCGCACTTTTCCTTGAGCAGGTGCTGCCTTTGGCCGAGGGGGGGGCTGACCTCCTCATTCTGGAAACATTTTCCGATCTAAAGCAGCTTCTCTGCGCCATCAGGGCCGCCAGAGAAACAGCGCTGCCGATAGTTGCCAGCATGGCGTATCTGGAGGGTGGCCGCACCGGCGGCGGCGTACACGCATCACTGGCTGCCCGCAGAATCGCCGCTGCCGGAGCCGACCTTGTCGGCGCAAACTGCGGCGCCGGCCCCCGTGAAGTACTGCTCACCCTCGGCGAGCTTGCCAAAGGGAGTTCACTCCCGCTGGCAGCCTTCGCCAACTCGGGTTTCCCGGAATATGTAGACGGTCGCTACCTCTACCTGACTACGCCGGAATATTTCGCCGAAAAAGGCCTGGAGATGGCATTGGCCGGCGCAGTACTGATCGGCGGCTGCTGCGGTACGACCCCGGAACATATCCGCCAGCTCGCCCTGCGGCTGGCAGGGAAAAATCCTGTCCGCAGACCGGTTTTTATCGAGATCAGCGAGCCTGAAGTTGCCGCTGTCGACACCGATATAAAGAGAAGTTTTCTGGCGCAGTGGGGTAAAAGCCCGGTAGTTACCGTTGAACTCGATCCGCCGAAAGGCCTTGACTGCAGCAGGGTTCTTGCCGGCGCAGCGGCTCTGAAGGCGGCGGGCGCAGATGCGATCAATCTGGCGGAAAATCCGCTGGCACGGGTCCGAATGGGGAACATTGCCCTGGCCAGAATCATCCAGGAAGAGATCGGCATTGAAGTGATCCCGCATATCACCTGTCGCGACCGCAATCTCCTCGGGCTCCAGTCGGATCTGCTCGGGGCAAGCCTGCTGGGAATCCGCTCTATTCTTGCGGTTACCGGCGACCCGGCAAGACTGGGCGACCAGAACGGCGCCTCATCAGTGTTCGATGTCAACTCCTTCGAATTGATAAAACTGATCTCTGACCTGAATAGCGGCGTCAACGCTCTGGGACAGTCAATTTCCGGGAAAACCGGCTTTACCGTCGGCTGTGCCTTCAACCCGAATACACCGAAGCTGGATGTCCAGGTTGCCAGGCTTGCCAAGAAAGTCGCGGCAGGAGCGGCTTTTGCGCAGACGCAGCCGGTCTACGATGCTGACAGAGTAACAGCCATGGCAACAATGACGGCATATCTCGGTATTCCGCTACTGGTCGGCATCATGCCGCTGGTCGGTGAACGCAACTGTGAATACCTGCATAATGAAGTGCCGGGGATTACGATCCCCGATCATGTCAGAAAGCGGATGCAGGGCAAGGAGAAAGAGGCCGGGGCGGCAGAAGGGATCAGGATTGCCATGGAACTGCTGGAAAACATACGCGGCACCACGGGCGGTTACTACATCATCGCCCCTTTCGGCCGCTATGAGGTGGCGGTGGAACTGCTACACCTGCTGAAAGGCTAGCTTCCGCCAGACGATCGCCAGCAGCAGCAGCGCAATATTCAGCAGAACGATCAACCCGCCGGTCGGCAGATTAAGTACAAACGAAAGTGCAATACCGGCGATGACGGAAAACGCAGCGAACAGGGAGGCGGCGATTATGGTGGCTCTGAAGCTCCTGGCAACCTGCAGCGCCGTCACCGCCGGGATTATCAGCAGCGCCGAAACCAGCAGTATACCGACGA
Organism: Geobacterales bacterium; assembly: GCA_038206285.1. GTDB lineage: Bacteria > Desulfobacterota > Desulfuromonadia > Geobacterales > DSM-12255 > VEOV01. The sequence continues at coordinate 19,699 of JBBRBA010000025.1, read as the reverse complement.
CTTTCATGGCAAGCACCACGGTCAACGCTGTCAGCAGCGCCAGTATGGCGTTGATCCGTTCCACCCTGATACCGCTGCTGCGGGCAAGCTCTTCGTCAAAGGTAATGGCGAACAGCTCGTTGTAGTAGAACAGAACAACCCCGGTCACCAGCAGAAACAGGATTATTGCCAGCAGAGTCTCGGCACTGCTGATTGCCAGGATATTGCCGAACAGATAGCTGAACAGATCGACATTGAACCCGCCGGAGATTCCCGCCAGGATTACCCCGACAGCAATGCCGGCGGCAGAGACGACACCGATGGCGGCATCACCGAATATTCTCGCCTTTTCGGTCAGGCGGAGGATGCCGAGCGAAGAGAGCAGCACCAGCGGCAGCGCCGCAATGGTCACAAAAAGCGGTTGCGTATTTAACGCCAGCGCCAGAGCTACACTGCCGAAGGTCACATGCGCCAGCCCGTCACCGATAAGCGACAGCCGCCTAAGCACCAGAAAAACGCCGAGAACAGCGCAGAGAACCGCGATCAGCAGACCTGAAACCAGCGCCCGCTGCATGAAACTGTATGAGAATATTTCGGTAATCGACACGTGCAATCCTTTGGTTCAACATCGAGAGTCAAATTCGGGGACAGGGAACCGGGATCAGCTGAACCTGAAAAATCGGGAATTGGGCTCTGGGAGATGGGATCGGTAATAACCTGTTCACAGTTCCAGCCTCTGTCGCGCTCATCGCCTTTCCAGTTCACTATTCACAGTTCACGCCTCCAGCCTTTGTTTAACGGTTCCCGGTAACTCACGGATGCCCCGTGATACCACCCTTCGGCATCCTCACCTTGATTCCAAGCGACTTCGCCTGCGCCAGCGCCGCAGCATCAAACGGGTCAAGCGCCAGCGCCCGTGCCACCTCTTTTTTCGCCCGTTCAGTGTCACCGGCTTCAGCCAGCACCATGGCCAGCGCCGAGTGTTTCATGGCAAAATCCGGTTTGAGCGGCAAAATCCGCTCCAGGTCGTCCCTGATCTGACCGAGATAGAGTTTTCCCAACTGGTAGCGGAGGTAGACTCTGGCGAGAATAACAAACTGGTTATCCGGATTGAGAGAAACCTCCCGATCCAGTAGCGGCAGGATTTCATTCACTCTCCCTTCCTGCTGATACTGGTCTAGATAACTGAGATCGAGGAAGGTTGGACGCGCCACCCGGTACTCACGAGCGGCTATCATCGCGGTGCGCTCCGCGGTGCGCTTGACAAAAATCAGGGAGTAGTTGTCCCAATAGACCAGCGCCCACTCCGGATTTTTCAGCAGATGCGCCGGGAAGCGCTGGCTCAACATGTCGTATTCGAGCAGGGCATAATCAAAACCGTGCTTCAGCTCGGCAGCCCGCCAGGCTGCGGCGGATTCGAGCGCCCCTTTGTATTCGCCATATTCCGCCGGACTGTAGAGTCGCCGGTAACGACCGTCTATAAAGACCTTGCGCCCCTCCCCCCGCCAGATTATGTAGCCGCCAAAACCGTAGCTGTTGAACATTTTCCCGGAGATCTGCTGCTCCTGCAGAAACTTGAGCGCGCCTTCAGGAAAGGCCCCGGTCTTCGGCCCGACACCGAAAGCATATACCGGTGAATTGAATACCGTCGACGGGATAAGGAGAAGAATCAATACGGCAATGCCGTAGTTGCCGACAGGGGCAAAGCGCACGGCCTTTTCCGGGAGGAAAGCCAGCATCCGGGAGACAAGCAGCGCAAAGGATGGGGCGGCCACTATGCTGAAAAGCTCTACCAGCCTGACCTGGCGGAAAGACTCATAAAGGAGAAAAGCAAAGAGAAGCAACTGAAAAAGATTCTTCCAGCCGCGCAAAAGGATGAACCAGAGGCTGCCGCCAACGGCAAGAATCTGGAAACAGAGGGTGTAGCGCAGACCGCTGCCAAAAAGAATATCGAGCGTTATCGGTTGATACTCGCCGATCAGGGCGCGATAAGGGTCGCTGGTCAGATCGATGGCCAGGGTGTAGAGCCGGTAGGTCTCCGGATTGGCCAGTGACACCAGCAGGGAGAGCAGCAGCACCGGCAAAAGCCGCCACGACCTGTTGCCGAAAGCTTCCAGCGCTGTTGCCAGGCCGATGGCGAAGACACCGAACACCGCGCCGACACTCATGTTGGCCCAGAAAAGCATCAGCAGCGGCAGAGCATAGATTTCCCTCCCCCTGATGCCGGCCCGCCATCTATCGAGAAGATAGAGAAAAGCCGCCAGAAAGGGGAGCGAGAACAGATACGGCCGGACAAAGAGGCGAAAACGGAGGGCAAACAGTACCAGGAGCAGCGTGACAACGGCAGCGGTGAAAGTTCTGTCCGCAGCTCTCCCCTCACCTCTTATCTGCAGCCAGATGAAGCAGAGTGCTGTCCCCAGAAGTGCCGCCTTGAGAAGATTCAGCCCGAGAAAGCCGCCGGCTTTGAAAGTCAGGAAGATCAGCGCATCAGCGAGCCACTCACCGGTGAACTGCTCTCTGCCGGCGGCGGTATAGGAAAAACTGTCCTGCCAGGGAATGCTCTGCGTGGTAACGATTGCTTCGCCCAGCTGCAGATGCCACCAAAGGTCGTAATCAGCATACCTGGTCATGCAGAACAGGATGGTCAGCAGGGCCAGAGCGGCAAACGGCGCAACCCTGTCAATAGTCCACTCTTTGTTGGCAGCCGGGGTCATGTTCTTTTCAACCTGTAAAGGAGAATCCTTGAACCGCTATCAGGGACAAACTGCAGGGATCTTTCGCCAAAGACATAAAACGATTCATTGTCGCGCGACACCCGGGCAACACCGTCAAGCTCATAGCCGCGCCTGACGAAGTCGTTCAACTTCTCCCGGAATTTCTCGCCGCCCGCCGAGACTGCCAGCCAGGAACTCAGATCATCCACCAGCACCAGATAAACCGGCTTATTGACTGCCATCTCCTGCAGCATCTTTTGCTGCATCTGCTCGGCATATGGCTGTTTTTCCATCAACGGATACATGTAGATATGTCCGGTTGCGGCCATACGGTCGGCATAGAAATAGATCTGCGGCTCCGAACCCAATACCAGAATTCGGTCGCTTTTCCTGGTATTTTTCGCCAGATAATCAGCAACCACGGCACTCTCCACAAAAGGCTTGGTGGTCTGGTAGGCCTTTTTCACATATTCCTGCGGCGAAGCAATAAACAGGAACCACCTTTCAGTCCAGAACTGAAAAGCGAGCGCCGCAAAAAAGACGGCGATACAAAATAGCTTCAGCGTTTTCGGCAACAGTATTCCGCTCACCACCCCTCCGGCCAGCAGGGCAATAACCGGTGAGATCAGGATGAAGTAGTGGGGACGGAAATGAAATCCCGGGCAGATTGCCAGAAAAGCGGCCACAAGCAGCGGCAGCATAAAGGTGAGCTCTTTTTTGTTGTGCCTTGCCAGGAGCAGAATCAGGCCAAGCAGCGCCAACACCCAGTAAGGGAGCATGCTCGCAAATATTTCGTGCAACTGTGACTTGAAATTGATCCAGCCCATGAGCGGCGTCAGGCCGGTTGCATACTGCGCCGCATAGCTGACAGTCCAGAGCCAGAAATTACCGAAGGCTCCCTGCTTCAAAACCAGCAGCAAGAGCGCGGTGTACGGCAATAAAAACCCGAACAGCATGACGATGCAGTTGCCGGCAGCGACCCGAAGCGGTCTGACAGTGAGCAGTACAGAACACGACCCGGCCAGGAGAAAGAAAGCGGCATGCTGCTTGACGAGAAAGGCACAGCCGAAGAAAACACCGGCCAATAAATAGCGGTTCTGGGACAGGGGCTTGTTATCGCTGATGATGCAGAGGAAGGCGGCCAGGACAAAGAGAATAATGAAGTGGGTAGCATGGGCAAAGGTTCCCAGCAGGTGCTGACTGAGCGTTATCAGCCCGAAAACCGCCGCCGCCAGCAGCCCTGCCGTGGTGCCGAAAAGTTTTTTGCCGGTAAAAAAGAGCAGCAGCCCTGCCAGCACGTTTGCCAGTAGCAGCCCGAGACGGATAGCCGTTACGCTCTTGCCGAAACAGAACAGAAAAAACGCATTGAGAAAAGCCATGCCGGGCAGTTTCATGGTATAGGCGTGCAGATACGGCGACAACCCTTTGAGAATCAGCTGGCCGGTGTAAGCATACTCCCCTTCATCCCGCTCAAACGGCATACCGAGCAGGCGCACCCGGACATAAAGGATAGCGGCAAAGGCAACCAGGGCGAAAAGTGCTGCCGGCAAGAGTTCTTTCTTATCGGCTCTTGCCGGTTTTTTCAAAGTTTTAGCCATTCAAATCAGCCCTGATCAACAGAATCTTAAGATTAATGCCGGTGGCAGATAAGGTGCTGCGCATGCTCACCGAAAAATGCCGTCATTTCCGCGGAACGGCAGAAGTCGTCAAAGCTGCCGTCAAAGACGATTTTTTTGTCAATATAGAGAAAACGGCTGGCATATTTGCCAATGCTCCAGGTGTCGTGGGTAACCAGCAGCACCGTTGTCCCTTCACTCCTGTTTACCCGCTCCAGCAGTGCATAAAACTGCTCGCGCGTCTCGGGATCGAGAGCGGTTGTCGGCTCGTCGAGAATAAGCAGCTGCGGACGGTTCACCATTGCCCGTGCCAGCAGCACACGCTGCTGCTGGCCGCCGGAAAGGCCGCCTATCAACCGCTTTTTTAAAGCTGCTATGCCGAGCAGCTCCAGCGCATCGTCGATAGCCCTGTTCTGGGAGGTTGATCTTCTTGAGAGCCTTGTGCTGCCGGCTATCAACCCGAGCCTGACAATCTCCTCAACCGTTCCGGGAAAATTCGGATTGAAGAATCTGATCCGTTGCGGCAGATAGCCGATCCGGGCCCAGTCGACAAACCGGTCAGCCGGAACGCCGAACAGTTCCGTCTCGCCTGCATCCGGTTCCACCAGGCCCAAAAGAGCTCTTACCAGAGTGCTTTTGCCGGAACCGTTCGGACCGACAATCCCGAGGTAATCGCCGGGGGTGACGCAAAAAGAGATGCTGCTAAGCACCTCCATGCCGTTGTAACTGCAGGTGAGTCCCGATACATTGAGAGTTTCTAGCGGCACTCAAGCCCCTTACCGAGGTTGGCAAGATTCTGCTCCATAAGGGAGAGATATGATGCGCCCCCATCCAGCTCGGCTCTGGTCAAATTGTGAATCCCGTGCAGTTTCAAAAGTCCGGCTCCGGTCTCATCGGCTATTGTCTGGGCAATGCGCGGTGAAAGCAGTTCTTCGTAAAAAACATAGTTGACGTGATGACGCCGGACAGTGTCGACAAGTTCCATCAGCTTGCCGGGTGTTGGTTCGCTCTCTGCCGAAACGCCAAACGCGGAGATGTATTTGAGCTGGTAGCAGTCGGCCAGATAGGCAAACGCATAATGGCCGCCATGAATGAGTTCGCGGCTTTTACACTCGGCCAGGCCTGATTTGAAACGGCTCTCCAGCGTTGCCAGCCGTTTTTTATAGGCAGCAGCATTAGCCAGAAATTCTTCGCGCTTTGCCGGCGCAGCCTTTGCCAGCGCAGCGGCAATATTGTCAACCATCAGCATGGCATTGCGGATGTCCAGCCAGATATGCGGATCCCTTGTCCGGCCGGCTGCGCCTTCATGCCGGTGGTGATCGTCATCGCCACCCTTGACGGCGTCAAGATACCGCGCGCCGGCGCCGGCTTCCAGCTTCAGCGGCTTGCCGGACTTCGCCACAGCACTGGCCAGCTTTTCTGCCCACGGCTCCATTTCCATGCTTGTATAGACGAAGATATCGGCCCTGGCAACTTTCAGTACATCTTCAGGTCTTGGCTCGAAACTGTGCGGCTCGACACCCGGAGGGAGTAACAGGGTTAACTCGACACCATCGCCACCGACATTGCGGACAAAATCATACAGCGGAAACAGGGTGGTTACTACGCGCAGCCTGCCGGAACCGGTCTGCGTACCGTTCTGTTTGCAGGCGACAAGAATGGCCAGAACCGCAACCATGAGGATAAGCAACTGCCATGCTTTCGTTCTGAATATTCCGGTCAATTCTGTCTGCCTCGTTAAATTATTTCCTTGTAAAAATAGCTGTACAGCGGCTTATGTCAAGGGAAAAGACCTCTTAGCCGGCTGCAGGCAGCAATATTTATACATCATTAGACATTTAACTCTCTGGAATTCTTTTCGTAATCAGTTATAATGTGCCATTAATTGTGATCCCAAGGAGCAGATAAATGCCGCGGAACCTTCGTGCCGGCGCAAACATAATGCGCTATTTCCAGATCAGCTCGCTGATTTTCGCCCTGGCAGGTGTAATTGCCGCAGCAAAAACCCTTGGCTCCGGCGTTGCCGCTGAAAATCAGGGATTTGCAAAAATTGCCCTGCTGCTTTTCGCCCTGATTTCCGTCATGCTGGCAACATCTGTCCGGATATTTTACAGACGGAATCTGGCCAAACGGATCAGCAACCTCTCGGCAACCCTCCTGCTGGTAACCGGAGGTGATCTCACCGTCCGCGCCGATGTCTCGGCTGAAGATGATCTCGGTGAACTCGCCGACAACCTCAATATAATGCTCGACCGGTTTGAATCCCTGCTCACCGGGATAAGCGGCATCGCTACAGAACTGACGAACATCACCCGCCATAACAGCGAAGCGACGCAACGGGTAGTTGCCGCCGCACAGGTTCAGTCGGCGGGGGTCGAGCTGGCATCTACCGCGGTAAGCGGCATCATAAGCTCTGTCGACAGAGTGAGTGAAGGGGTCATCAATCTATCCGGTTCAGCAGAGGTCAACAGCGCATCCATCAAGGAAATCTCCAGCAGAATTTCTGAAGTCCGTGAAAATGTCAACGTGCAGAGTGAATCTATCGATGAAGTCTCTTCATCCATCATCGAAATGACAGCGGTCATGGAGGAGATAGGCGCCAATGTTAAAAGCCTCATGGAGGCTTCTGCCAATACAATATCGTCAATCGCCCAGATGGATGCAGCCAACAAGCAAGTTGAAGAGAATGCCAGAGAAACCGCCATAATAACCGATGATGTCCTGAAAGGGGCGGAACAGGGGCGTATGGCAGTTGCGGCGACCATCACCGGGATTGATGAAATCCGTAACTCTTCAAGAAGCACTTATGCCTCTATCACGACCCTCTCGGAGAGAGTATCCGCCATCGGCAGCATCCTGTCGGTAATTGACGAAGTCGCCGAGCAGACAAACCTGCTGGCGCTGAATTCGGCAATAATTGCTGCCCAGGCGGGTGAACACGGCAAAGGTTTTGCCATTGTCGCCGGAGAGATCAAAGGTCTGGCGAACCGTACCAGACAGTCAACCATGGAGATCTCCTCACTGATCAACGGGGTACAGGCGGAAACGGCAAAAGCAGTGGCAGCAATCAGGCAGACTGAAGACAAGGTTCTTGAGGGAGAGCATCTCTCGAAACGCTCCGGTGATGCGCTGGAAAGGACTCTGACCGGGGTCAGAATGGCTGCAGACAGGGTAAACGAGATTGCCCGCGCCACGGTTGAGCAGGCTCAGGGCGGGCAGTTCATTCATGGCGCCATGAGTCATGTCGCCGAGATGGTGGCGCAGATTGCCCGCTCCTGCCAGGAGTCAACCCGCACCAACAATTCGATCATGACGGCTGTTGAAAAAATGAAGGGTTTCACTGCCCATGTAAACAGGTCAGCGGCGAATCAGCAGCAGATTGGCGCCGAAATTGCCGGCTCTACCGAGAGGATGGCAGAAGATATCAACCGGATCAAGAACGCCTGCCAGGTACAATCCGAAGGTAGCATGCAGATTTTTACATCAATTGACCATGTTCGGGAATCGACACAGATCAATCTGGACTCGGTCAAAATCATGGAACTGGGGGCGAAAAACCTCCTGGACCAGATTAACATGCTACGTACAGAAATCAGGCAGATGCAGGTTTCCGGGCGCAAGGGGATTAAATGAGTATTGAACCAGATGACACACCGGCAACGTTCGTAACAGATGAACAAATCGAGCTTATCGACTCAAAGCTTGCGACCAAGGATTTCGCTGCCGCCCTTGCCGATATCGAGCAGATTCCGGTCGCAGTACGCTCCCCGCTGCTGCTGTCGGCAAATGCCCTCTGTCTGGCGGAGGTTAAAGGTAACTTCAAGACTGCAGTAACCATCTGCCATGAAGCAATCAAAAAAGAGCCGAAAAATCCGGAGCATTATTTCCGTCAGGGGCGGATAATGTTTCTCGCCGGGAGAAGAAAAGACTGTATCTGGATTTTGCGGATGGGGCTGCGCCACGGCAAACACCGGGGTATCATCGAGGCCCTCGGCTCTCTCGGTATCCGCAGGCCGCCCCCCCTCACCTTCCTGTCACGCACGAACCCGGTAAACAAATTTCTGGGTATGATCATGACAAAGCTTAATTTTCGATGAACAAGACCGCTCTGCTTCTCTGTCTGCTGGCGCTCACCTGCCTCACCGCATTTCGCAACCCGCCAGGTACGCTGCGCTATATCGAGATGACAGACAACTATGTTTCTGCCGGGGAGAACGAGCTTGCCCTGGAATTCTATGCAAAAGCGATCGCCCTGGAAGCGCAGAACCCTGCCCTTTACAGCACCCGCGGCTTCTTTCTGCTGAAACTGAAACGTTTTGACGCAGCGCTGCAGGACTTTTCCAACTGCATCCGGCTGGAGCCTGACAAACCTGGCGGCTATCTGACCAGAGGCCTTGTTTTCAACAACCTGAAAAGAGACAAAGAGGCTGATGCCGATTTCATCGAGGCCTGCCGGCGCGGCAGCAGAGACGGCTGCAGTTTTGCCGGCAGAAGATAGGGGGACAAGGTGCTGAGACAGCTCGAAATAAGAAGCCGTTCAAAAACAGAGTTCATCAACATAACGGCCGAAGTTCAGGAGGTCGTCAGAAACGCGGGGATAAGAAACGGGGTCTGTCACCTTTTTATCATGCACACTACAGCCGGGCTTACCGTTAATGAGGGGGCCGACCCGGCAGTGCAAAGAGACATCATCGCTACACTGAACAAGCTGGTGCCGACGGATTTCTACTATACCCACGCCGAAGGAAACTCGGATGCCCATATCAAATCATCACTTATCGGCACGGCACAAACTCTTCTCATTGATGCCGGCAGACTGGTTCTCGGCACCTGGCAGGCGATCTATCTGTGCGAATTCGACGGCCCCCGCGCAAGGCAGATCGCCATCAAGCTGATGGCAGACGCATAGCAGTTCAGCCGGTATTTGAGATATCCTCGGTAAAAGCCGTCCTTACCAACTCTCCGGCACTAAAAAGCAATGAAACCGCTCGCGGTGCCTGTCGAGATTTCTCTTTTCAGCCATACCCTGCCCTTTGCATTGCTCCTTCACGCCATGGATCAGGAGGCCAGATACTCTTTAATCTTCCCGGCCAATGTGCCGTATATCCGCTCGCACTCTTTTTCATCCCGCTCCAGCAGCGTCACCCGGAACCCCTGCAAAGGCGTGTTGAACGAGGAGAGCGGCACAATGCAGATACCGGTTGCCGCAAGTAGATAGTAGACAAACCGCTTGTCCGGCGAGACATTCGGCGCTGAAACAAGCTTTTCGATAAGCTCCCTCACCTCGGCATTATCAATCGGCAGCGACTGCCGGTTAGTCAGCAACCCCTCCTGGAAAGCAACCGACATATAGAAAGCGCCATTGGTCCGGTTGACGATCAGCCCCGGTACCTCCTTGAGGAAATTGCAGGTAATGTTGCTCATCCGCTCGTAGCGCCCAGTCCTCTCTTCAAGATAAAGCGGATACTGCGGATGCTCCATGATGGCCGGAATGCACTTCTGCGGCAGGGTGGTCGAGCAGACCTCATTCATCTTCAGGGTCAGAATGGCATTCACGTATTTCTGAAAAGCAGCGTCTTTGTCGAAGTTGTAAACCTCTATCCAGCCGCATCTTGAGCCGGGCCACGGAAACTCCTTCGAAATCCCCTTGAGCGCGATTGCCGGGACATCGTTGATCACGTCCGAAATCGGCACGGTGCTCTGGCCGTTATAAACGATGCTGTTGTAGACTTCATCTGCAATAATGAAAAGATCGAACTCCCTGGCAAGCGCCACAATTTTCTCAAGCGTCTCTTTCGGGTAGACCATACCGGTCGGATTGTCAGGATTTATCAGCATGATGGCGGCAACGCCCGGATTCTGCTCTATCTGAAGGCGCATCTCTTCCATATCCGGATACCAGTTATCCTCGACCTTCAGCCGATAGCAGATCGGCAGGGCCGCTGCATTGGCAGACTCTGCCAGGGTATGCGTCGTATATGTCGGCGACGGCACGAGGACTCTCGTCTTCGCATCGAGACAGCCGTAAACCTTGGCAATGGCGTCACCAAGACCGTTGAAAAAGATTATGTCATCCGGGGTGATCGTCGCTCCGCCGCGTTTGTTGGTAAGCGCGCAGAGGAACTCCCGTGTCGGCAGGAGTCCGCGGGTATGGCAGTATCCCCAGGTATCATTATGCATCACTTCAGCAGCGACGATCGTCTTCATCCACTCGGGGATAACCTCCCCCTTGACAATCGGGTCGCCGATATTCTCCCAGTTTATCTTTACGCCGCACTTCTGCAGTTTTTCCGCAACATTAACGATATTGCGGATCTCGTAGGTCATCTCCCCCACACCCGGGCTTACAAGTTCTGTTCTCATTTTGCCTCCAAAGAAATAAAAAAAGCCGAAGGTCTACACCCACGGCTCTACTTTCAATATTGCTGAAACCTTGCTCAGCAGGCGCGGGCAGTCAGGCGGCGTAAAATGCCGCTGCGCTGATAGCTCGTGCTGCCATGTTTTTTACAGGTATAAGCATGTAGTGTCGAATAGCATACCATTCCCCGCCACGTCAATGTTTTTGTTGAGATATTTCCGATTTCCCACCGAAACAAACAGCTTGAGGCCGCCAGGCGTCATCTGCCAAGGAGACGGCCGAACAGGCCGGGAAAGATCAGATCGAAGGTCATGAGCAGAGTCAGGATGATCATGATGTTCACGGTAATCCAGGCAATGGTATTGAAGACCGGGCCGTTGACATATTTCCCCATGATCCGCTTGTTGTTGATCAGGCGCAGCATGAAAATCAGGACAAAGGGTAGCACCGCGCCGTTTACCACCTGGGAAATGTACATGATGGCGATGAGCGGAGCATTGGGGAGCAGTATGAACCCTGCACTTATGATGATGATGGCGGTAAAAAGCCAGAAAAACTGCGGTGCCTTGCGGAAATCATTGTCAACCCCCGACTCCCACCCCATACCTTCACATATATAAAAGGCCGTTGACAGCGGCAGGATGCAGGCAGCGAACAAAGACGCGTTACAGAGACCGAAGGCAAACAGCACCGTCGCATGTTTGCCGACCAGCGGTTGCAAAGCCATGGCTGCATCGGCCGCTGTCTCTACCTTGAGCCCCTGCACATGAATGGAGGCGGCACAGGCAACGACAATAAAAGAGGCAACAACGATGGCAATGAAGCAGCCGATGATCACGTCGAGGCGGCTGAAGGCATACTGATCGACGGTGATTCGCTTCTCCACCACTGCCGACTGCTGGTAGAACTGCATCCACGGGGCGATGGTAGTGCCGACCACGCCGATCATCATCATCATGTATTCGCTGTTGGGACGAAAATCAGGTATTACCGTCGCTCTTGCGATTTCGCCCCAGGCCGGATGGGACATTAAGGCGGCAACCGGGTAGGCAATGTAGACCAGACAGGCCACCAGGAAGATTTTCTCCACCATCTTGAGCGAGCCCTTGACGATGAGAAACCAGATCATGACGGCAGCTATTGGCACGGAGAGGTATTTGCTGATGCCGAAGATCTCGAGGCTGGCGGCAATGCCGGCAAACTCGGAAATTGAATTTCCCATATTGGTCAGCAAAAGAGCAATCATGACATAGAAGGTCACCTTGACGCCGAACGTCTCCCGGATCAGGTCGGAAAGCCCCTTGCCGGTAACGGCCCCCATCCGGGCACACATCTCCTGGATAACCACAAGGGCAATGGTTGTCGGAATCATCAGCCAGAGCAGAGAATAACCGAACTTGGCCCCGGCAAGCGAATAGGTAGTGATACCGCCGGCATCGTTATCGACATTGGCGGTGATTATCCCCGGGCCGAGAATGGCGAGGAAGAGCACAATGTTGCGCCTGTTTATCTTGCGGAACGGCTGCGTGAGCCGGGAAAAACTGAAGCTGGTGAACATATTCCTTCTCCCAGGTGGTGATACTGATGCTGCGGCAAAGCAGGCCTGGATTATGAGACGCTTGCAAAAAGCTTGTCATCCCCGAATGTTTCTATCGGGGATCCACTGTTTTAAGACGGTTAGAATCTGGATTCCGGCTAAAGACCTGCCGTAATGACAAATAATTCGACCATTACATGAAGTTCCTATGAATGCCGCTTCCGCTTCAGGGCATAAGGGAGGAACATCTCCAGGATGTCGTCGACGGTGATGATGCCGACCATTTTCTCCTCCGCGTCAACTACCGGCAGGGCTATCAGGTTATATTTTGCGATCAGTTCGAGGATGTCTTCCGGCTCGGCATCCACGGTGACCGATTTCACATTCTCCACAAGTATCCCGGCAAGCGGCGTCTCGGGGGAACTGACCAGAAGGTCCCGCAAGCTCACGACCCCTTGCAGCCGTTCCTCTTCATCGAGAATGTAGGCGTAGGCAATCATTTCGATCTCTGCCGCGTTGCGTTTGACCGCCGCAAATGCTTCACCGGCGGTAAAGCCAAGGGGCACTGTCAGGAAATTGTTATTCATCAGACCGCCGGCACTGTCATCTTCATGTCCCATCAATTCCTGGATATCCCCGGCGTCCTCGGCAGTCATCAGGTTGAGCAGTTCCTGGGCCTTTGCTTCGGGAAGATCACCAAGGACATCGGCCGCCTCGTCCGGCTCCATATCCTCGAGGATGTCGGAGGCCATCTCGCTGTCCATCTCGGAGATGATCCGGCTGCGCAGCTCGGGGTCCAGCTCATGAATCGCCTCACCGGCTGTCTCGGTGTCCAGGGAGATCAGCACCGTCTGAATCTGCTGGTGGGAGATGTTGCTGATAATCGTGGCCAGGTCGGCCGGATGCATCTCCGCCAGCTGGTCATGGGCCATGGTGAGCGAGAGGCGCGAAAGGTTAATTTCCAGCGGTTGTACGAACTCCCAGCTGATCTCCTGCTGCGGAATCTTTTTGCCTATCAGCTCGGCGAACTTTCGCCCCAGCCGCTCGTACCCCAGGCGGCGCAAAAGGCCGCTCAGCCCGATATCCACCGAGAGTATGCAAAGATACTCCTTGTACTTCCCCAGCTTGATATCATTGACCCTGACGACCTTGGCGCCGTTCACATCAACGATCTGCTTGTCCAGAATATCCCGCTTCAGCAGCACTTCCCCTTCGAGCGATTCGTACAGAGGGAAATCGGTGACTATTCCTGAAACCGAGATGACAAAACGGTTAAAAAGAGTGATCTCCTGCCACGGGATGGAAACCAGGCGTTTTTTGCTGGTTACGGTGAGGTGGGACACCTGGGGGAACCCTTCACCGGGTACCATGGCCAGATCACAGAGAACGCCGATCTTCCTGCCATGGGCATTGATAACGGTCTTTCCCAAAACCCGGCTCAGATATACTTCGTTGAGCTCTTCAATCATGCTGACTCCTTGGCAAGGGGCTTCTGGTATAGTCTGCACAGCAGGTAAGACCTGATTGCATTTAATTTATTATTTGTCATTCCCGAGGTATTTATCGGGAATCCAGTGCTTTTCAGCCGGTTAGAATCTGGATTCCGGCTTAAAGCCTGCCGGAATGACAAATTTAGCGGCTTTAGAAAAAGCTCAGCCTGATAGTTTGATAGAGTCTGTAGTTGGGAAGAAGTTGACGAAAGGTCCCCGGCCACGACGGTTCATGCCTGCTGGTCCACCAGCAAGGCACCGTCATGTCGGAGGAAAAAGGAGACGGGCTACCTTGCGGCTAAGGAAAGGGTGTAACGAATTAAGCCGTAACGATGACTGTCCAAAGTGGTGTTTTCCCTCCATATGAAGGCCGGTAAATAAAAAAAGACCGCGGAGAACCGTGGCCTGATAAATAGTGCGCCCTGATTCCCCACTCGTAGGTTTTCGGCAGTGCACAACGTAGGTCGGGGAGAACCAGCTACCTTAAGTCAAGCCTTAATCCGGCAAAACCTGGTCTACCCATTGGCGTCTTTCGACATTTTTGGGCAGTAGCCTCTGTTTGTGCAAACGCCTCATGCTAACGAGGAATTATTGCTATCTACGCCCCGGCTTGGAGAAAGTCAATTTAATTATCTTTACTTATTGCACGGTAATCTACCGCAATCAGCAGTCGACCGTTATCATCACGCCAGCGAAGCCAGCCGCTTGCCTTGGCGCCTCGGCGGACATTGATCCAGTTACCGGCAACCCTGAGAACGACCAGACCGCTCTCTTTGCCGATGGTTTCAACTGCTTCTGCCGCAAGGTCGGGCTCGCTACGCAACAGATAAAAATCCTTTTTCAGCCCGGCAGGAAGCGCGACAGACTTCCCCGGCAGCAGCTCTTCCCACCTTTGAAACCGTTGCGCAGACCGCCCTTGAAGCCACCCCTCGCGCTCGCCGGCATCGTAAACAATCCGGTACCAGCCGAGTTTTTTTGCGGTAACGATAACCGCCCGCAAGCCGTCCGCCGCCTCGAAAGAGGGGGCTATTTGCGGCAGCTGCGCTGCGTCAAGTTCGGCAATCCGCCCCAGGCCCGGCTCGCGATAGAGAACAAGGCGTGACAGCCCGGCGCCGCTTGAACTCCGGAGCAGCAGCAAGCCGCTACCGCTGAGAGAGCGGGCATTAAGCGGAGCCGCCGCTGCCGGCAGGGAAAGCGTGAGCAAGGCAAACAGCAACAGGACGGCAGTTCTCAACATGAACAGGCAGGGAACTCCCGGGCAAGCGCGCGGAGGTAGGCTGCCACGCCTTCACTGCCATCCTCCGGCGCCCATGGGGCTTTTTCAGTTTCGCTGAGCGGCAGGTAGGGGCCTGCTTTCGCTTCAAAAAAAATCGTCCCTGCTGCCAGACTTACTGCTGTATGAAATACCCCGGCAGGAATATCCGCACCCATATTTTCACCGCTGGTATCGAGCAGCAGCTTCTCGATCACCGCACCGTCATTATCAAAGAGCAGAATTCCCAGCCTGCCGCGCACAATCATGAAAGTCTCATCCTTGAGCAGATCAAGGTGGCGGTGCGGACGGATGTATGAAGCCGGCTCCATTGCGTTCAGCAGACGGTGCGCCGGGAAATCGTCATGCGGATGAATGTTCCAGTTTTTCCGCAGCCGGGGATTTTCCTGTGCTGCGGCGGTAATGTCATCGAGCAGCTGCCGGTTGATGATTTTCATGGTATAGATCTCCGATCTGCCTTTCAAAAGGCACAGCAAAAAGCTCCAGCTGCCAGGCAGCACAAGGGTCGGGTCGCGAGGCGCACCGTCAGGTACGTTGAGCGTCACGGCCTGCCGGGCAACGCCGCAGATGGACTTTTAGCGAAGGCGTCAGCGATCGACGAGGGCGATCTGGTTGCCGTCCGGGTCCATAACCACCGCCATCTTCCCCCAGGGCGAGGCCTCCAGCGGTTCGGCAAACTTCACACCGGCGTCAACAAGGCTCTTGTAGAGTTCAACCAGTTCCGGCACGCGGAGCGAGACGCCGGTATGCCGGCCGACCAGCGGCATTGCCTCCTCATGCATGGCTATTGCCACCCCCAGCTTTGTCCCGTCTCCGGGGAAGAACTCCAGCATCATCTGCGTCTCATGCACCAGCGGTAACCCGAGCTGCTCGACATAAAACTTTTTGGCAATCGCCAGATCACGGACAAAAATAACAACATTCTTCAAACTGATTTCCATCGGCAAGGCCCTCCATTATCGTTTGATAGCAGAGGAGCAACGCATACACAAGGGATTTGTGAGCAGCAGCCGTATCTTGGCCATCAGCCGTACGGATCAAGCCAGATGGCGCATCACGATTTCACCGTCGGTAAAATATTTTATTTATATTAAATATAAATTGACATTTTACTGTTAATGAATAATTTTAGTAAAAATATAATTCATCCTGCACCTGGATTGTTTAAGGAGTAGCAGCATGTCAGAGTACAACATCGGTTCGCGGATAAAAAATCTCCGTTTGGCGCGGAAGCTGACCCTCAAGGCAGTGGCCAGGGAGACCGGTTTCTCCACGGCGCTGATCTCCCAGGTAGAAAACGACAATATTTCCCCCCCCATAGCCACCCTCTCAAAAATTGCCAAATTCTTTGATGTTAAAATTGCTCAATTTTTTACCGAAAACGAAGATGATCGCAAGTTTGAAATCGTTCGCGCCAACGAGCGCTCGATCATTCCCAGGGTTGTGTCCAAAGACGGTACTTACCAGGGTTATTTTTACGAATCCCTCTCCATTTACAAGCAGAACAAGAAGATGGACGCCTTTATGGTCACCGTTACGGAAAAGGCATTGGAGGCGAATACCTACAGTCATGATGGCGAGGAAATTATTTTTATCCTGAGCGGCAGCGCTGATTTCCTGCTGGAAGACCAGATCATTACCCTTTACGAAGGAGATTCCATCTACTTCGATTCCTCTCTGCGACACCGCCTGCTGAGCCATGACGATAAAGAGGTCAAGGTCCTGGTGGTCATGAGCAAATAGGCTCACGCGTTTTTTTCATAACCGCTGCAGATAAAATCCAATTACCGACAGGAGGGTGAACATGTCCAGGCAGGCTATCTTACCGATACTGAAAAACCCGCTCAAACCAGCCACAAAAATTAATTTCAACATCCCCGGCGAGATCTCCCGGGCTACTGGCGGTTATGAGGAGGCGATGCAGGAGGGTTACGACCTGATCCAGCGGCCGATCAAATCGGTCAGTATCAACCAGATCGAGAAACAGCACTTCAAGAAACGGATGACTGTCTGGGAGCGGATCAAGGTCCTCACCGACAAGGAACCTAACATCCTCTTTCAGAACTGGGGCAAGAACCTTGACGGCGCTTCGCTGGTTACCGGCATTCTCAATATCAACGGCCGCGATGTCGCTCTCTATGGACATGACTTTACCGTGCGCGCCGGCTCCATGGATGCAACCAACGGCCGTAAACTGGCGCTTTTGTTCCAGATGGCCGGTGATAACGGCATCCCGCTGATCGGTATGAATGACAGCGCCGGCGCCTTCGTCCCGGCCGGTGTCGGCGGCCTCGACGGCTATGCCGAAGCCTTCACCGCCCTGCGCAAGATCAGCGGTGTCGTCCCGAGCATCATGTGCATGTTCGGCTTCAATGCCGGTGGCGGCAGCTACCTCCCCCGCCAGGGAAGCTTTGTCATCCAGCCCCAGGATACCTTTTTCGGCCTTACCGGCCCGGGAGTCGTCAAGTCGGTACTGGGGGAGGACATCACTCCGGAGGAACTGGGCGGCCCCAATGTCCACGGTCTTTCGGGCGTGGCGGATCTGACCGTCGGCGATGAAGTCGCTGCCTTGCGCACCACCTTGCAGCTGCTCAACTACCTGCCGAGCAACAACGGCGTCATGGCCCCTTTTCAGGAGACGAGCGACCCGCTCGACCGGAAGACCTGGGAGATCAACACCCTGCTCAAAAAGGCCTTCAACTCCCCCACCGGCTTCAACACCCCCTTCGATGTTTCGATCATCATCCAGCAGATCTGCGACCATGGCGACTTTTTCGAGATGCAGCGCGGCCGGGCCCGAAACGTTATCACCGCCTTCGGCCGCCTCGGCGGCAATGTCGTCGGCTTCGTCGCCAACAACAGCGCCGTGGATTCGGGGCAGATCGATTGCGATGCCGCCTACAAGATCGCCCGTTTCAACCGCTTCTGCAATATCTACAACATCCCGATGATCTTCATGGAAGACACCACCGGCTTCCTCCCCGGTCGCGAGCAGGAAGCCAGTGGCATCGTCCAGGCCGGTCGGGCCATGCTCGACTCCATCGTCGACATCAGAACGCCGCGCATCCTGCTGATCCTGCGCAACGCCTACGGCGGCGCCTACGCCTCCTTTAACAACTACCCCACCGGCGCCAATCTGGTTCTGGCCCTCCCCACAACCCGCCTGGCGGTAATGGGTCCGGCGGGCAAAGAGTTCGTCTACAAGGACGAGCTCCGTAAACTGCGCTCCGCTACCGTTTCACGGATTAAGCTGGGAGTACAGCAGCGTATCGAGACCGGCGTCAAGGAAACAACTGCAAAAACGGATGCCGAGAAGGAGGCTGCCGACTGGTTGAAGGTGGAAGAGGCGGCACTTAATCTCAGGTACGAAAAGGCGTTGATGAACCCGAAAGAGGCACTCAGCCTCGGTTCGATCTCTTCATTGGTAATGCCTACTGATCTGCGCAAGGTTCTCGGTGAAAACATGAACTTCTTCCTGCGGCACTACAAGTCGGCGCCGCTGCAGGCTGTGCAGCGCGAGTTTTATTAACCGGGAAAAAGCATTTGCATTACCGCCTTTCTGATTTGCTTTTCGACTTCGCTATCTAATGATTGAGGAGATAAACCTATGCCGCAAGCTGCCGATTACTACCGTAACAACCCGTTGATCCATCGCGATCGTCGCCTCGCCACAGCTCCATCCGCCTGGGTCAGATCCTTTGCCTGCGAGGACCTGAAACCGCTTATCGTCTGCCGCGGCCCGATCCGCAAGGAGGCCATGGACGTCTACAGCGAGATGGGCATCAACCATTACGGCATTCTAATCTCAGAAAAAGACTCCATCGTCTACCCCAGGGCACTGGCCCCCGAACTGCGCACCCTGACCGACTCCCGCCGTGTCCACCGCGTTCCGGATTATACCGGCGCCGGCAAGGAAGAGCGGGTCGAGCGTATCGACCAGATCATCCGCATCGCCACAGAGAACGGTTACGACTCCATCTTCGCCGGTTACGGCTTCATGGCTGAAGATGACGAGTTTGTCGCTGCCATCGAAAAAGCCGGCCTGGTTTTTATCGGCCCCTGTTCGGCTACCCAGTCAGGCGCCGGCAAGAAGGACGAGGCGAAACGGACCGCCTTGAGCGTTGATGTCAGCGTTACCCCCGGCATTGACAACGTCACCGCCCGTACCCTGGTAAAAAAGCACCCCGACCGGAAAAAACTGCTGGCGCTGGCCGCAGCGGATGGTCTGGTATGTGATCCCAAGGTTCTGCAGAACAGTGCGCTCCCCCTTGAGGATCTGGCCGACCATATCCTCTATGCTTCCTATGCCAGGGGGATAGACCTGTTTTCGGTGGAGGAGCTCTGCGCCCGGGTAGAGGAAGAAGTGATCGCCATGTTCAAGAAATACCCGCGCAGCCGGGTCCGGCTCAAGGCCATCGGCGGCGGCGGCGGCAAGGGGCAGCGGATCCTCGGCGCAGCGCTTTTGACCGCCAAAACCCTTGATGACAAGACCATCGCCGCGGCCGCTGCGGATGCGCCGGGACTGGTGCGCGAAATACTCAACGAGGTCAAGGCCAACGGCATTGGTGACAATAAAAACGTGCTGGTGGAGTTGAACATCGAACAGACCCGGCATAACGAGATTCAGCTGCTCGGCAACGGCGACTGGTGCATCGCCCTTGGTGGTCGTGACTGCTCTTTGCAGATGCACGAACAAAAGCTCCTCGAGGTCTCCGTCACCCAGGAGGGGCTC
>JBBRBA010000024.1:0-39861 GCA_038206285.1 Geobacterales bacterium | reverse complement strand
TGCAGTGGGCGGTAGAACGACTAAATCACAGACCACGTAAAGTATTAGGATTCAGGTCACCGCATGAGGTGTTATTCGGGGTGGAGATGTGTTACACCAAACCACCACTGGCTGTTGCACTTCGAACTTGAATCCACCTATCTTTATTCCCTGGCAATATCAGTGTTAAAAGGTTAATGAACACGGAAAGCCTCTCGTAAATCGTCGGAATCGCCACCTTCGCTTAACCCCATCAGCTTCACCAGTTCCCCAAGATCATCCACGATGACATCACTCTCCTGGGGCCAGCGCTTACCGTCCGGACGGCCGACATGAACCGTCACCGACCCGGCAGCACGCCCGGCCTGCAGGTCGAAGAGGTAATCCCCCACCATCACCGAGCATTCCGCAGCTGCCTCCCAAAGACCAAGCAGGTGATGGATGCCGGCCGGATCGGGTTTTGGCGGTACTTCATCCCGTCCGAGAATATGTTCATCAGCAAAATGGCAGCGAGCGCCGATGACATTCAGGGTCAGCAGGGCAATCTCGCGGCTGTTGCGAGTCAGAATGCCCAGCCGCACACCCATAAAGTGCAACAGCTCAAGCAGTTCCGGCACGCCCGGCGCCGCTTCGGCCTGGCAGGCCAGCTCTCGCTCAATGTCATCCAGGCGCCTCCGGCGCAGCAAGGACTCCGCCGGCGGCAGGCTGTCCAGGTGTCCGAGGATATCCGCAACGTCCGGGATTGCCAGCTCCCGGCGGATGAAGGCAAAGTCATGCACCGGCAGGGTCAGGGTGCCGTCCAGGTCGAAGATCCAGCAGGAGCGCGTAAAGAGGCGATTTATCATTGATGTCGAACCTTTTTGTAATGCGGCGGCTTTAAGGGCGAGCAGCCGGTCGCCCCTACATTCTTCGCGCTTTCGGATGGTTGTCTGCAGTTGCGTTACTGACATTGCTGCCCAAAATGGCGGCGGCGTCTGCCTCCCGGTTGCAGAGCCGCAGCGCCTCCAGCACATCCTTGCGCGACTCCGGCAGATGCGCCAGCAGCAGCGCTTTCTGCAACCGCTTCTCCTTTGCCCCGGCCGGCACATGCACAGGTTCGCCGCTGAACGGGTCGATGCCGGTATAATAAATACAGGTGGAGAGCGTGCCCGGTGTCGGTGTGAAGTCCTGCACCTGCTCGACCCGCAGCCCGAGTTTTTTAAGCATCAGCGCCAGCTCGACCATATCGCTGATTGTGCAGCCAGGATGACCGGAGATCAGGTACGGCACAATCGCCTGCCGCTTCCCCGCTTCGCGGCTCATCCGCCTGAACGTCTCCAGAAAATCCGCAAAGGCCTTCTCTCCCGGCTTGCGCATTACCTTCGTCACATTCTCGCAGAGATGTTCAGGCGCAACCTTCAGCAGTCCACCGACATGATTGGCAGTTAACTCTTCGAAATACCCCGGTTGGCGCAGCAGCAGGTCAAAGCGTACGCCGGAAGCAACTGCCGTATGGCGGACACCAGGCAGATTCCGTCCCTTTTTGAGAAGATTGAGCGCTTCCCTGTCCGCCAGATAGAGATGGCGACAGATTGCCGGGAAGAGACAGCTGCCGCGGCGACAGCTGTGACCCATGTCAGGAGACGTGCATTTCGTGCCGAACATGTTGGCGGTAGGTCCGCCGATATCGCTGATGCTGCCGCGACACCACTTTTGGGCAGCGACACTCTCTATCTCATTTAATACCGAGCGTTCCGAACGGGACTGAATGAATTTCCCCTGATGAGTGGTAATTGCACAGAAAGCACAGCCGCCGCTGCAACCACGATGGGTGGTGATAGAGCTTTTTATCTGCTCCCAGGCAGCAATCGGCTCCTGATATGAAGGGTGTGGCAGTCGGGTGAATCCCAGCGCATAGAGCTCGTCGAGCTCTTTGGTCGCCAGCGGCATGGAGGGGGGATTGCAGAGCAGCGCCCGGTCACCGTGGTGCTGCAACAGGACTTTGCCGCAAAAAGGATTCTGCTCGTTCGCAGTCAGCCGGAAAGCAGTGGCATATTTCTGCCTGTCAGCAAGAACATCCTCATATGACGGTATCTCTAGACAGGTTGTGCCGGCCTGTTCCTGGCGGACAATAACAGCCGTACCGCCGACATCGGTGACAGTCCTGTAATCCTCACCCTGTTTGAGCCTCTGCGCTATGGCAAGGAGCGCCCGCTCCCCCATGCCGTAAACCAGCAGATCCGCCTTGCTGTCAAAAAGAATTGACCGCCTTACCTTGTCCGCCCAAAAATCATAGTGGGCAAAGCGACGCAACGAAGCCTCAATCCCGCCGATGACGACCGGTACATCCCGGTAGGCGGCTTTGCAGCAGGAAGTATAGACGATTGTAGCCCGGTTCGGACGGGCACCGTGGCGGTTACCAGGAGTGTAGGCATCATCATGGCGGAGTTTACCGGCAGGGGTATAGTGGGCGACCATGGAGTCCATCGCTCCGGCAGCCACCGCAAAAAAAAGCTTTGGCCGTCCGAGAGCGCGGAAGGAGTCGATATTGCGCCAGTCCGGCTGGGCAATAATCCCGACCCGGAAACCGTGGTGTTCAAGCCAGCGCGCCAGCAGCGGTACGCCAAAAGCAGGATGATCGATATAGGCGTCACCAGTGACAAAGACGACATCGAGCTCCTGCCAGCCGCGCTGCAGTGACTCATGCATATTTATGGGGAGATGGCTCATAATTTTGGGAATATCTGCAGCTTGATCAAGCCGTGGCGAAGTTTGTCCGGCAGACAGGAATAAATCACTCCCTGTTTCTGAAGAGCAGGCTGCCACCAAAGAGAAGAGCGAAACCGCTGATTACTGCTATCTTGCCGCCGGTCGGCACGCCTGCCGAGGTGGCAGCAAGATTCCACCCCTGCACCAACGCACCACCGAGGAACATTCCGGCAACAACAAGAGCAGCATCTGTGTCCCCTTCACCCGACTTGACCAGCTGCCGGAATGGGCACCCGCCGATCAGTACCGACAACCAGCCCACCAGCGCCATGCCGAGAAAACTCCAGAGATACTCCTGATGAGAGCCGGGCTGACCGGCAAAACCGGGGTTGAAACGACCGGTAGCAACATTGGCGACAACCGCAGAGACAAGAAAGGCCCCTCCACCCCAGAGCAGCGGCGCACGCCTGCCCATAAGCAGGACATCACGAACAGTACCGGTGATGCAGAAGCGGCTCCTCTGGGCTACGAAACCGAGCAGCAGACCGGCTCCCAGTGAAAGAAACAGCGGTGCATGCTGGGCGCTGCTCCCCCGCTCCGAAGCTATCAGGAACGCAGGTGACACGAAGACGAAAAGCAGCATTAGCAGGAAAAAGAGAGGTGAAAGCAAGCCGCTCCCAGCTGGCGCAGCCGCTGGCGAAAGGCGTCCGAGTTCAACCCCGTGAGCCAGACCTTTCAGCCCGCCCCAGACGCCGACAAGAAGGCCAATGACACCGGCAAGGGCGGTCAGGTCGCCAGCGGTAAAACGGAGGAAAAGCTTTATTGGACAGCCAATGAACAGGGCACAGCCGACAATGAGAAAGAATCCAGCGGCAAATCTGAACAACGGGGCACTGCCGCCACGGGAGCGAAACTCCCTGTTCAGCAGAGTGCTGCCAAAAGCACCAAGGACAAAACCGGCAAGTTCGGGACGAAGATACTGCAGGCGGGCGTTATTGTGCAACCCGAGCGCGCCGGCGCTGTTCTCGATGAAACAGGAGACACAGATTCCGGAGTTTTCCGGGTTCCCCCATACCGCGAGCATCACCCCTAAAAAGCCGAGCAGTGCCCCGCTGCAGGCAACCAGCAGGACATGGCGATCATGGCGCATCTATTCGCACCCCCCGGCCAGACGGCTCTTCAAATAGTTGTTATTTGCCAGGGCCGCCTTCAGGACAGGATTACCCGGCGCGTTCCTGTAGCTTGCCGCAGCCCTGGGCAGAGATATCTCCAGCAGCTTCTCTATGATGTCGCGGCGTGAAACCTGACTCCGTTTGTCAATATAATCTCCGTTTAACTTAACCCCCCTGACAAATGCCGTAACAGCACCATCAAGGCTTTCGAGCCGGCTCAGAATCTCGCCTTTGAGAATAAAACCGTGCGCTTCACCGGGATAGCGGACGTTTATTTCCTCAAGCTTGAGAAGCGCCTCCTGATACTGCCCGGCCTGCATTGCTGCAGTGACCGGCGCAAAGAGCTTGTCGATCAGGGCGATACGCGCCTGCGCTGCCAGTTCGCGCTCCATGCTTCTCGTGTCTACAGCAGTAGTTTTACCGGGGAGTGAACGGATGGCATAAACAGCAAGACCGGCAACAGCAAAGGCAAGCAGAATGAACAGGATTTTATCGAAACGGTCAAACTTCATATTTTGGATTTTCTCGTAAAACAGCTGCAATTTGGCGGCAAATCAGAATTTCTGGTACGGCGGCATATTTACCCGTTTCGCCATCTCACGCACCGGTTCGTAATCCTTGTCAGTCAGTTCCTCATATCCGTCTATCCACGCCGCCTTCAACACCTTCAGCCGCTCTCCGTCGACCTCGGCGGTATCAGCCGGGCCAAGCTCCAGCAGCGCCTTCCTCACTTTTGCGACAAGTGCCGGGTCGGCATTGGCGGCAGCACCAAAGGTGCAGTAAGGAATAAGCGGCGTTTGCGCCAGGATGGTGAAATCATCGGGCGTGATCTTCCCTTCCCTGGTCATGGTCTCCAGATCGAGCAGCGTTGCCGCCGATACATCATACTGGCCGAAAAGTACCCCATAGACAAGTTTTTCATGCTTGAACGAACCGGAAGGAATAGTGTACGCCCCCAGATCCTTCTCCGGATCGATGCCGCTGCGCAGCATCAGATCATACTCCGCCAGATATCCTGTCGGCGCAAGCATCGGCCCGAAAGCAAACTTTTTCCCGCGAATTTGGGCCAGGGTCTCAATCCCGCTCCCTTTGCGGGCAATGATCGCACCGCCGGAACGAGAGCCGAAATTGCCCCGTTTTTCGGAAGCGATCAGCTTGAGGTTTTTACGCTCCTTGAGAATTATGTAGATGAACGAATTGGTATGGGTAAATGCAAATTCACCCTGATTAAAGCGTTTTTCGAAGTCATGGGTATCGACCGGCACCATAACGAACTCGACCCCGATCCTGTCGGAAAGATAGCGGGTAAGCGGCACGAAGCGCTGCTTTGTCTCCTGCTCATTATTACAGTTCATATAGCCGATTTTAACGACTTTGCGGCCCTGATCCTTGCAGGAGGACAATACGGCAAGAGATGCAATGAGGACAATTAGTTGAAACAGGAAACGTCTGACTGACAGGTTCATTTTGGCTCGCTCATTATGGCAGACATGCAGATGATCAATAATGAAAATATATCATAGCAAAAATAATTAAAACAACGGAATTTGAGCCGTGGTAAATTTTCTCTTTATAAATCACGGTCAGAGGGCTACTATTTTTAGCTTTAATACGTTAAAGGACGCCCTATGGAAAAGGAAAAAGTGATAAATCAGTTCAGCACAAGAGCCGGAACTTACTCTAACTCTGCCAACTGGATAGCGGACCAGACCCTTATTCAGGCGCACATAGAAGCTGCGGCAGGCAGGCGCGGCGGGACGGCCCTCGAAATCTGCTGTGGTACCGGGATGGTAGGACGAAATTTCAGGGCAGCGGGATGGCATATCTGCGGCATCGACCTGACTCCGCGGATGGCAACAGAGGCCAACCGCTTTTTCCCCTGCATCTGCTCCCCGGCAGAGAGCATCCCCTACCTGGACGAATCCTTCGACGTGATTATCCTGCGTCAGGCATACTTCCTCCTGGAAAACGGGCAAAAAGTACTGGCAGAAGTACAGCGACTGCTGAAAGCGGACGGTATTTTCATTCTCAGCCAGACAGTGCCGTTTTCCGCCGGGGATAGACCCTGGCTGGAGCATATCCATCGCAGCAAACAGCTGCAGCTGCGGGAATTTTTCACCGCCGACACCCTGGCAGCAGAACTGGAGCAGAAGTATTTCACTGTCGTCACAACCGGCAGACTCTCCGTCCGCGAAAACATCACCCGCTGGATGGCGGCGGCGCCAGAGCTGTCAACTGGGAAGCAGGACGAAATCTGCGCCCTTATTGCCAATGCGCCTGAACCTTACCGGAGCACCCATAAGGTCGAAACCCTGGGCAATGAAGTTTTCGAAGACTGGAACTGGGTGATCTTTACTGCAAGGAAAGCCGCTAACTGATGGCCGCTTTGACAAACTCTCCGGAAACCATCGCCAGGGTGGCGGCGCTCCCGTTACCTCATGCAGCGGGAATTCTCCATGCTAACCGCATTGGACTGATCGTCCCCCCATCCCCTTTTGTCGTCCCCCGCGGCTGGGAGTGGGCCCATACCGCTCCGTTCGAAGGTCCGTCAATTCTGGCGGCACTGATCAAGGGACTCGGCTTTCCCTTCCGTCTCTTCGACCGGCGGGACGACTTCGATCCGGAACATGTCCGCGGCATTACCCAGAATTGTGACATCATCGGCATCAGCGTCTGGGGAGACAGTTTCAGCTACGTCCGCAGCGTCGTTGCCATCCTCAAGGAAGAGCGCACGGACAGACCGGTCATCCTCGGCGGTCCGCTGGCAACCGCCATCCCGGAGCTGCTGCTGAGAGAGACCGGCGCTGATTTTGTCGTTGCCGGTGAAGGCGAACTCACCCTGACGGAACTGCTGGACCATCTGACCGGCAACGAATTCGCCATGCCTTTGGAGAAAATTCCCGGCCTGTCATGGCGCACGGTCGAAGGCAGCATCAGCAGCAGCCCGCCGCGGCCCCAACTGACTGATCTCGACATCCTCCCTTTCCAGGATTTCTCCGCCTGGGAGCGCTTCCAGGGCAAAACCATCCCGGAGATATATCTGTCCTCCGCCCGCGGCTGCCCGTGCAACTGCACCTTCTGCTTCCGCGCCTTCCCGCAGCTGCACTACAAATCGGTCGGACGGGTCAAGGCAGAAATCGACTATTACAGCAGTCGCGGTTTTCAGATGGCTTGGTGGAATGATCTGAACTTTGTCACCGATCGCAACCATGTTCACCAGTTGATGCATACCGTTTTCCGGGACCACCCCTTCCGCTGGACTGCCTTCAACAGGGTCACCGGCATGGACGAGGAGACGCTGTTGTTGATGAAGGCCAACGGGCTCGATCTCATTCTCTACGGTATGGAATCAGTGTCAAAAGCGGTGCTGGAGGGATACCACAAGGGGATTGCCAAGAGTGCCATGATCGACACCATCCAGCTGCATCGCAACTGCGGCGTAAAGATCGGCGGGCTGTTCATCATCGGCGCCCCCAATGACAACCACGAAAGCATGGCCGAGCTGACCGCCTTTTGCAACGAGTTCCAGGAGGTGACGCGGGTCAAGTACCTCTCGGCCCTACCCGGCACCGAGTTCTATCGCCAATGCCTCAAGGATGGGCTGATAAGTGATGAGGTAAAGCATCTTGAGTGGCTTTCCGAAGAGCAGTCAATCGAAGAGGATGTCGAGCACCCCGGCTTCGTCAAGTTCACACCGCACCTGACAAAAAAAGAGCTGCGCGCCATCTACCGCGACATCAACTACCGGATAGAGGTCCGCCCCTATGATTACAGCAATGGCGCCAACATCTATCTGGCCGAGGCAGAAAAATTTATTGCCCGCAAACCGGCAGATACTTGGGAGAGAAGGATTTATGATCAGAACAGCCGATGAACAGAAACTTGCCGAGCTTGTTGCCCATCCCCGACCCGTAGGCTCCAGGCCGCCATTTACCATGATCCTTCCCACTTCGCCGCAGGTGCCTACCCCCAACCGGGAGTTTCTGCTGGAGACACCGACCGAAGGGGTAAGCCACATCGCCACCGTCGCCAAACTGGCGGGGTGGCAGGTAAAAATCCACGACCTGCGCATGGGAGAGGATTTAGAGGATGCCTGCCGCGATGCCGCTGAGCGCGGCGGCGTGCTGGCCATGCCGACCTTCATCGACTCTTTTCCGGTTAACGCCATGGTACTGGCACGGGTACGGGAGCTTAACCCGCAGATCACGACCCTGATCGGCGGCGCACTGGTCTCCTCCCTGCCGCAGCCACTGATTACGAGACTGCAACCGGATTACACCATCCTCGGCGAAGGGGAAGCAACCCTGCTGGAACTGCTGGAACATATTGAAAGCGGTGGCAAGCCTGCCGACGCCCTGCATATCCACGGCCTCGGTCTAATCATCGACGGTCAGGTCCGGTTGACGCCACCGAGAAAACAGCTGCTGGACCTGGATGTCCTCCCCATTCCAGATCTTTTTCTCTTCCCCAGTGTCCGGCAAAACCCGGAAATCCCGGAGCTGGGACTGACCACCTCCCGCGGCTGCTACGGCCGCTGCTCCTTCTGCTTCCTCAATATGCACGAACTATCCTACAAGAGCCCGGAGCGGTTTGAGCGTGAAGTTGCCGAACTGGTGGAGAAACACAAAATCCGTTATTTCTACGTCAACGACCTCACCTTCACCTCCAACCTGGAGCGGACCTACAAGATCTGTGACGTGCTGGCGAAATACAGAATCACCTGGACCTGCTCCACCAGGGTGGAAAGGGTCCAGCCCGAACTGCTGCGGCACATGCACAAAAGCGGCTGCCGCGACATCTGGTACGGGGTGGAATCGGTGGATCAGACGGTGCTCGACCTGGCGGACAAGCAGACGAAAGTGGCAGAGATCGAATATGCCGTAGCAGAAACGGTCAAGGCGGGCATCAAGGTTGCGGCTAACCTGATCGTCGGCCTGCCGGGAGAGAGTGAAGAGTCGCTGCGGAAAATGATGGATTTCTGCCGCAAAAGTGAAGTCATCCCCATCTCCATCAAGTATCTGACCCCGTTTCCGGGGACGAAGATTTATGACATGGCGGTGGAACGGGGCTACATCACCGATCCGCTCGCCTACCTGGAGACTCTGGCCGAACGGAAGGTCAACGATCCCAACGACGCCATCATCAATCTGACCGACCTGGCTGAACCGACGCTGCGAGCGGCCTTTGACGAACTGCTGCAGATAAGAGAGGAGAGATTGAAGGAGTTTCTGTAGCGAATGGAAAGGGGTCCGACCTGTATTGCCTGGTATTATTTTTTGGCGACGACAAAATAGCCATTGCCCAGATCTGAATTGAAAAACATCCGTTGCAGCAGATAAAATGGCGCCATAGTGACATCATTAAAAAGCAGATAAAACAAAGTCTTCAGGGCAGGAAAAAGCCACATGCCGCTGCTTTTCCTGGTGCGATCATCCAACACTTCGGCTTCGTTTATTTTTTTCTCTATGGCCCGATCATAAACCGGTTTCATAAGATTATAAATCGGCACCCCGTATGAATAGATATGGACCGCTTCCAGGCCGGCCTGTGCGAGTTTTTGCTGCAATTCTCCCCTTTCATAGCGCCGCAGGTGACCGGAAAAATCGTCATTAGCACCCCACTTATCCATATGCGCCGGCACAGTAAGGACCAGGAATCCTCCGGGTCGAATTTTTGTCTTGAGCTTCCGCAGGAAGTCGACATCATCTTCGCAATGCTCCAGCACTTCCGAAGCAATAACGACATCAAAGACTCCGTCAACATCATCAGGCTGCTTTTGCTCCGCTGATACCGCCGTACTCCTCAATCTTACCCTGGCAGCAGCGATAGCGGCAGACGAGATATCAATACCGGTTCCCCTGTAACCACGGGCAGCCAAAGCGATAAGGAGATCGCCAGCCCCGCAACCAACCTCAAGAAAGTTTACCGCCTCAACCTTCTTCAGGAAATCAAGTATAACTTTTCTTTTTACAAGATAGCTGGGTGTCGGATACCACTCCATACAATTTCACCTGTTACAATGGGGATTTTTCTGATAATTAATTAAAGACCGGTTGCTTGGACAATAAGCTGTTTTATTGCTGGAGATCAGTTTTTACCGGATGAGGTTAGCACGATGAATTAGCGGCGGTCAACATCAATACCGGGGATGAATCCTGCACTGTCAGGCCTGCCGCGACCAGAGCTCCAAGCCGCCGTTGTCAAGCTGCGGCTCATTTGCCAGAGGTACCTGAAAGAGGTCTGCTGAGTCCGTCCGCCGGCAGACAGACATTTATCTCGTTTCCGCATCTAAAACCAGATGTTTCCCGTCCGGAGTTTCCGGATGAAATTATCCAAAGAAAGGCAATATCAATGGAAAATGCTGCTATTCACTTCAAGAACCGGGCTGAAAAATACAATCACTCCTCCAACTGGGTCGAAGACCAGGCGCTGATCCGCAGAATATTCGAACTGTCACAGGCAGGGCAAGAGTCTCTGGTGCTCGACATCGCCACCGGCACCGGGCTGATTGCCAAAGAGTTCTATGGCAAGGTACGCAAAATTACCGGTCTGGACATCAGCCCGGAGATGGCCAGGCACGCCGAGGGGTGCATGGATGAAATAGTTTTCGCCCCCTATGAGGCGATGCCCTTCGCGGACAACAGCTTCGATGCCGTGGTCTGCCGCCAGGGCCTGCAATTTGCCGAACTGGACCGGGCAATACCTGAGATCCATCGGGTACTGAAGCCGGGGGGCAAGGCAGTTCTCTGCCATCTGACAGCATACAGCGAGACCGACCGGGAGCTGACTTTCGCCATCCAGAAGCTGCGCAACCCGGCGCGCCGCAACTACCTGATGCCTGCCGACATCTCTGACGCACTGCAGAGACAGGGTTTCCGCAAGGTGAAGGATATCGACTATGTAACTTCCGAATCGGTCAACAAGTGGATCGACAACGGCGCGATACCGGAGGCAAATATGGACGCCATCCGGGCCCTCTATCGCGTGGCAGACGAAGAGTTCAGGAAAGTTCACAATATCCGTTTTGCCGAAGGCGACATCATCGACGACATGCTGCTGGTGATCGCCATGGGGGAGAAGTAGCAAACAAAGACTTACAACGACAAAGACCCGCTGCATGCGGGTCTTTGTTTTTATGGCGTTCAGGCTGCATTTAAAAAGCCGCGCTGACGATCAGTCGTCACTGCCACCATGCTTGCCTTGGCCGCGACCTTCATGTTTATCCTGTTTGCGCTCTTCCTTCTCATAGCGGCGATCGTCTTTACGCTGCTCTTTATCATAACGCTTTTCATCCTTGCGTTGCGCCTTGTCTTCCCGGCGATCCTGCTTGCGCTCCTCTTTCCACTCCTTCTCCGGCTTGAAGCGTTTTCCGCGGTAATTGTTATGATCGACGCGGTAACGGCGGTACTCTTCATCGCGATAGTGACGGATCCGCTCGAACTTGTGCTTGCGCAGTCCGGGCGGCAGTTGCCGACGCTCCGTATAGCGCCATGGGCCGTTGAAGTGACGGCCCTCGTACCAACCCCGATCATTGTAAAGGTAGTAAGTATTACCGACAAGGAAGATATCCTGCGGGATACCAACGGCGACATAAAAACCGAGTGCCGGAGGAAGAATGAACTCCGGCGGTTCGGCAATGACAATTTGCGGCGGTGCCGGCAAAGGCGGCAAGCCAACGTTGACATTGACATTTACCTCGGCATGACCTGTCTGGACCAGGGGCGGCCCGAGCAGCGCCAAACCTGCCAAGGCTATTGCGATACGTTTCATGGTTGACTCCTTTCTGATTACACAGTTATTGGACACAGATACAAAAAAACCGGGTGCCACATATCAAGTCTGATATTTCGGCAACCCGGCTGTCTGCTTGAGACCCGTGGGCTTTCCGCCCCATCCTCGCGTATGGTTTAGTATTGTCGTCTATCCCTGCTTTGCAACCCGGTTGTTACTGCTTTTTATACCCAAGCAGCGTGCGCGTCAAGCCATTTCACGAAACTCCCGCCGCTGAAAGGCGCGCGGCAGGACTTGGCAGATTCCTTGACAAAACGCCTGCTGCGGCCATAAAATCCTCTCGGCAATTGTCCAGCGAAACGAGGAGTACCTCCTGAACCCCGTATTCATCATCGGCACCGAACGCTCGGGCACCAACCTGCTCCGCCTGATTCTCAACTCCCACAGTGCCATCGCCGTGCCGCACCCACCGCATATCATGAAGCTCTTTTTTCCGCTGCTAGAGAGCTACGGCAATCTTGCCGTCGACAGCAACTTTCGCTGTCTGATTGCCGATGTCTGCCGCATGGTCGAGCTGCACCCCTACCCCTGGGAAATCACGCCGGACCGGGAACGGGTTTTTCGCGAAGCCGCCGCCAGAGAGCTGATCTGCATCTATTTTGCCATTTATAACCAGTACCTGGACCAGTCCGGCAAGAAGCGCTGGTGCTGCAAAAGCACCTTCATGATCGAGCATGTGGCAGACATTTTCCGCTTCTATCCGGATGCCCGCTTCATCTTCATGGTGCGCGATGGCAGGGATGTAGCCGTCTCCGCCAAAGCCTCGATCTTCAATCACTATCATGTCTTTTATACAGCGCTTCGCTGGCGACGTGAACAGCGAACCGGTCTGGAGTTGCTGCAGGCGCTGACAGGGGAGCAGATCATGCTCCTCAGATACGAAGAACTGCTGGCCGATCCGGTCAATACCGTGCAACGTCTCTGCGAATTTATTGAAGAGCCATATAGCGAGAAGATGCTGGAGTATCACCGCTTTCCGGAGGCAAAAAAATCCGGCGGGCTCTCTATTTCATGGGGCAATACGGCGAAGCCGGTACTCGGGGGGAACCGCGGCAAATTCCGCAAACTGCTGACAGCACGCGAGATTTTGCTGTTCGAAGCGGTTGCCGGCGAGGAGCTGCAGGAACTTGGCTATCCGCTTGACAATAAACCGGAACAGCTGATGCAGATACGGGAACTGGGCGCAAAAGAGCGCCTGGTTTACCTCCTGGACGAAGTGATCCAGAAAATCAGGGTCGAGACACGGCATCTGGCGAAAGACAGCAACTCCTTCGCCAGAATCAGGAAAATCTTTTACATGATCTATATCCGCCTCATAAGAAAGTACAGCAGCCCGGATGAATGAGATAACAGCAGTCATTGACAGCATCAAACAGAGCCGCAGAGCCATCCTTGCCAGGCGGACAGACTCTTTACCGGCGCAAGAGGCTCTCGCCGCGATTCGCCGCGTCGTCGTCATCAATTCGTCTTCACGCTCCGGCTCAAGTCTCCTTTATGCGCTTCTCGGCAAGCTGCCGCAGGTCATGGCTCTGACCGGAGAAGCTTCGCCTTTCTACAAACTGAACATTGCTCTGGACAGATTCAACCCGCACGATTCGGAACGGATTCCGACTGAACTGCTTGACAAGGTGATCGATTTTCAGGGACTCACCAACGACCTCCTTGCCGATATTTTTCTTGCCGAAACCGTGACGGCCTGCAAAGATATCGATGCCGACAGCTACATTGACAACCTGATGCTCCGTTTCCTGCTGCAGTGGACCGATATCGATGTCGATGAGGCAGAGCTGCGCCAGGTTATCAGCACGGCATTTGCCGGTTATGCTGCTGCCCACCGGCTCTTCAACACCGAAGACTTTTACCTGGAGATGCTTGAAGGCCTCCACTGCCGCTGGTCGCAGATCAACCCCTTTTACTACGATATCGGCACCGACCGGGCCGCCCTCCGCTTCCCGTCGCTCGAAATCCCGTCAGCCCCGCCGGTGAGCCGCTTTACCATCGAAGAGCCCCCTTTCGTACTGCTGCATCCCCGCAAGAGGCCATCTGTCAGTGATCTTGCGCAAAAAACCCTGCTGCTGAAATCAACTGTTGACTGCTACCGGATGAACCTGGTGGAACAGCTCTTTCCACGGGCAGAGATCCGGATCATTCATCTGGTGCGCAATCCTGCCGCAACCATCAACGGCATCTTCGACGGCTGGCACCACCGCGGCTTCTTCTCCCACAACCTCGGCAGCTGTTTCGGCAACCATTCGCACACCAAAGAGCTGCAGATAAAAGGGTACAGCGACGTCTACCCTTTTGGCAACGTCTGGTGGAACTTTGACCTCCCGAAAGGGTGGCAGGAGTATGCCAACCGTGAACTCGTAGAGGTTTGCGCCTTCCAGTGGCATTCGGCAAACGCCGAGATACTGGGCAATCTGGCGTCAAGCCGCCAGAGCTGTTGTACTGTTCATTTTGAAGATATCATCCGCTCAGCCGTTTCCTGCAAAACCGAATTTGAGCGCATACTTGACTTTATGGGAATTCCGCTTGCAGAAAGTGAACAGCTTGAACTGGGCAACCTGCCGGTAGTACAATCCACCCTCCCACCGCAACTCTACCGCTGGAAACGGCGTAACGACCTGATATCCAGACTGCTGGACGACCCGAAGATCTTCGAAATGAGCGAACGGCTCGGTTATCACTGTGAGAGCATGGAGAGCTGGCTCTGATGCGCTTCGGCCTTAATTCCGAATACGGCAGCCTCTCCTCGGTTATAATCTTTCAGCCGGGAGCAGAGATCGATAACCATCCTGAACCGGCGGCCATCCAGCAGCTGCAACCGATTGACGCCCCTCTGCTGGCGCATGAGTTTGCAACTGTTATCAGCACCTTTTCAACCCTTGGCGTTCAGGTGAACCAGATCGACCCGACCCCGCTGACCCCTGATCGCTCCTATCTCTACAACATGATGTTCTGCCGCGACCTCTTCTTCATGACCCCTGCAGGCGTTATCCTTGCCAACATGGCAAACGAGACCCGCCGGGGAGAGGTACAGTACGCGGCCAGAACCCTGCAACATCTCGGTGTGCCGATCATCCATGAAGTTACCGGCGAAGGGCGTTTCGAGGGGGCCGATGCCCTCTGGATCAACGAAAAGCTCGTGGCGATTGGGGTCGGCAACCGTACCAACATGGCTGCTTTTGAGCAGATCCGGCAGGTTCTGAAGTTACGCGGGATTGCCTGCGCCCATATCCCCTCACGCCAGAACAGTACCCAGCACCTGCTCGGTTCACTGCAGGTTGTTGACCGGAATCTGGCACTGGTGCGTAGCGGTATCATTGACCCGG
This sequence comes from Geobacterales bacterium, assembly GCA_038206285.1. Taxonomy (GTDB): domain Bacteria; phylum Desulfobacterota; class Desulfuromonadia; order Geobacterales; family DSM-12255; genus VEOV01. Next base: position 24,899 of record JBBRBA010000024.1, on the reverse strand, counting down.
AAGTGGTTGATTTCCTCCGTCAGCAGGGTTTTACCCTCGTCAGCATCCCGGAAAACAGCGAGGTGACAACAAGACAGGCGATGAACAGTGTGACGATAGCGCCACGCCGCATCATCATGACTGCAGGTTGCCCCGAGACGCGGCAGCTTTTTATCGCTGCCGGGCTGACTGTTGCTGCCGAACTCGATATTTCACAACTGATCAACGGCGCCGGCGGGCTTGCCTGCGCTTCAGGAATAGTGCGCCGGGAAGATTCTTTTGACGGTTCAAGCAGTGAAATGCTATAGTTTCTCCCCGAGGCGACTGCATCACGCAGCACCGTGGAGTAATGATTTAATGCGCCTGCTTGCAACATACCGGAACTGCACCGGGTTAATCTGCCTATTGACACTTCTGCCGCTTGTTCTCCAGCCGTCAATCTCCTGTTCATCACCTGCTGCCGGCACAAAAACCCGACTGGTGCTGCTCGGCACGGGGACACCCCAGCCGGACCCGGACAGATCGGGTGCGGCAACTGCCGTGGTAGTTAACGGCAACGCCTATCTGGTCGATTTCGGCCCCGGGGTTGTCAGGCGTGCGGCCGCTGCCCAGCGCGATCGCGGCGTGAGAGAACTGGCACCGGCCAATATCCGTGTCGTCTTTGCCACACACCTGCACTCCGATCATACCGCCGGCTACCCTGACCTGATCCTTACCCCCTGGACCATGGGGAGAAACAGCCCGCTTGAAGTTTACGGCCCAAGCGGGCTGAAAAGCATGACCGACCATGTCCTGCAGGCCTACCGGGAAGATATCGCCATCCGCCGCGACGGCATGGAGAAGGAGTCGCCAGAGGGGATAAAGGTCAATGCCCATGAAATAAAGGCAGGGATTGTCTACAAGGACGAAAACGTCACTGTCACGGCCTTTCCGACCAGGCATGGCGACTGGAAAGAGAGCTACGGCTTTCGCTTTGACACTGTTGACCGGAGCATCGTCATCTCCGGTGATACCACCCCGCAGCAGGCAACGATTGATGCCTGCAACGGCTGCGACATTCTGCTCCACGAAGCCCAGACCATGAAATTCATCAACAACCCGCGGCGTCCCAATGCCCAGGGGTATGACATCAAGGCCTATGTAGCCAGGCACCATACAACAACAGAGCAGCTGGTTGAACTGGCAACAAAGGCGAAGCCCAGGCTGTTGATTCTTTACCACAACCCGATAACCCTGGTTCCGGAAAAGCGCCCCTTTGCCTCGACAGCTGATGATCTGCTGGCTGAGATGAAAGCATATCAAGGGAAGATTGCCGTAGGCAGGGATCTCGACATATATTAGCAATTCAGGCTGACAGGCTGAAAGCCGAAGGATCGCAGCATATAGTTGCTAAAGACTGTAAGGAATCGAGCGCTTTTCCTTCAGCCTTCAGCCTTAGTACCTGCATTCACGAATATCACACCACTACAGAAGGAGAAGCAAAGAATGAAAACCAGAAGTTTAATCGTCATGCTGTTATGCCTCGCCTTAACTCTCGCTGTCGCCGGCGTCTCTTACTGCGCCGAGAAGAAGGCAAAGAAAACTGCCGAACTGCCACTCAAGTACAAGGATTACAATCTCGTCTTTGTCAGCTTTGATGCACTGCAGGCGGCGCATGTAAGCTCACTCGGCTATCCGGTAAAGATAACGCCGACCATTGACGAAATGGCCAGAAACGGCTTCAGCTTCACCAACAACATCTCGGTTGCTTCGTGGACCGTACCGGCATCGATGAGCTGGTTCACCGGTGTATACCCGTCAGAGCACGGACTGACCAACAAGTTCTCCGTTTTCAATCCGCCGAACAACAACGTGCTCTCCAATCTGAAAAAACTTTCACCGGATCTGGTGACCCTGGCTGAAGTCCTCAAGGAGAACGGCTATGCCACCGGCGGCTTTACCGGTAATGCCGGGGTGAGCGGTTTCTTCGGCTACGGCCAGGGGTTTGACCAGTACTTCTTTGAAAAGGGGAAATTCGGCAGCATGGGGGTCAGTATTCCCAAGGCGCTTGACTGGCTGAAAGAAAACAAGGGGAACAAGTTCTTCATGTTCCTCCACGGCTATGACATGCACGGCCAGAACGTCCCGGCAGAAGGGTTTGACTACCGCTTTGTAGAGAAGGGTTATGACAAGAAGTTCACCGGTTCCGCTAAGGAGCAGGAGGCGCTGCGCGAAGAAGGCCTGGAAAAAGGCTTTGTCAACATCCGTGAAGAGGATGTCAAATTCTGGCGCGCCATTTACGACGAGAAGATCCAGCGCACCGACGCCAAGTTCAAAGGTTTCCTTGAAGAGCTCAGGAAGATGGGTCTGCTCGACAAGACGATATTTGTCCTTACCTCCGACCACGGGACGGAGTTCTACGAGCACAAGCGTTTCGACCACGGCTTTTCACTTTACGACGAGTTGATCCATGTGCCCCTGATCATCAAGCTCCCCAATCAGAAGAGCGGCAAGGTCATAAATGACCAGATCAGCAGTCTCGACATCATGCCGACCCTCCTTGATCTGCTGGAAGTCAAAATGCCGGCAAAGGCAAAGAACCAGCTGCGCGGCCAGAGCCTCATCCCTGCACTAAAGGGGAAAGCGGTTGCCAAGGATGTCTACTCCGAAACCGACTATCGCCAGTACACCTACAAACGTTCCGTCATCACCAAAGACGGCTGGAAGTTCATCTATACCCTCGAAAACAAGGGGCGCGAACTCTACAACCTGAAGACCGATCCGCAAGAACTGAAGAACCTGGTAGAACAGGAGCCGAAACGTGCTTATGAGCTGGAACAGCAGCTCTTTGCCTACTTCAAGTCGATCGGTCACGACCTTAATGCAAAACAGTGGATTCCTGGCCTGAACCCGGTCTATGACTCCCAGGCCAAGGGAGCTGTGAAGAAATGATGAAGTATGGTAGCGGCACCCTTTTTCGTGCCGCAACAGCTATGCTGCTCATACTTGTCATCCGCCTTGTCGCTGCAGAGGGGGCAACAGCCCCCCCTGCAGAAGCAGTCAAGGCTCGCCATGAACAGACCAACGTACTGATGATCTCACTCGACATCCTCCGCCCCGACCATCTGGGGGCGTACGGTTACCAGCGGAACACCAGCCCGAACATCGACCGGCTGGCAAAACAGTCGGTACTTTTTGAAAACGCCATTGCCCATTCATACCTGACTCCGGTTGCGCACATGAGCGTCATCACCGGTCAGTACCCCCGCTCCCACGGCATGCTCTCTTTTGAAGTAACCAGGGATGACGTTTCAAAGCGGACACTGCCGGAGATCCTGAAATTCTATGGCTATGAGACTGCCGCCGTCATGAGCTCGCCGGAATTTTTCATGCGCTTTGACACCGAGTCCGGCAAGATCGTCAACCCCAGGGATATCTTTTCGCATGCGTTTGACTACTACGGTCGGACCGTGCCGGATATATCAGGCAGCACCAGAGTCAATCCGACCGGAGCCCTGGACTGGCTGAAGGCAAACAAGGATAAAAAGTTTTTCCTCTGGGTAGAGTCGGGAATGCTGCACCCCCCCTTCTCGCAGACTGTCCCCGAGCCGCGGAAGAGTCAGTACGATCCGAAAAACTATACCCCCTTCTATGAAACCTACCCGATCAGGCTCGGCAAAGAGACCGTTGACCGGGGGGTGCCGACTGAAGTGCTGTTCCACACCTACCGCGGGAATTACTACCTGGACTTCAACCCCATTCACAAGCTTACGGATCTTGACCGGGACTTTATCGTCGGTCGCTATGATGCCGGGTTGCAGTACACCGACAGCTTTATCGGCGAACTGTTGAACCTGCTCGACACACTCAATCTCTCCGGCAAAACCCTGGTAGTCTTCCACTCGATCCATGGTGAGGCGCTGGGAGAGCACGGCTACTTTTTCCACCATGATGTCTATGACACCGAAATAAAAACTGCGCTCACCTTCAGATTTCCGGACATAACCGTGGCAGGCACCCGCATCTCCCGCCAGGTGCAGGGGATTGACATCCTGCCGACGATTCTCGACTACCTGCAGATCCCGATCAACCATGAAGCACAGGGAGCATCGCTCCTGCCACTCATAAAGGAGGACGGCAAAGGGTTCAAAGGCTCGGAGTATGCCTTCATCGACCGGATCCCCTGGTGGGAGTATGTGCTGGAAGGGTGGCATCTGGAAAACCAGTCGGAGCGCGGAGCTGATTACACGCCACTGGAAATCGCCAGAATGAAGGATTACCGGGCACTCCTGCGTGACACTATCGGCGAGGGGAAGTTCCCGCCGGAATGCATCGCCATCAGGACGAACGAGTGGAAACTCATCCTGCGGGAAAAGCGGGAACTGCTTGAAAATGTCTCCTGGTGGAACTTCATTTCCGGACAGAAGTTTCCAATAGAGCCGGTTGAACTCTACAACCTGGTCAGCGATCCCCTCGAGCAGAAAAACGTGGCCCGGGAAAATCCGCAGGTAGTTGCCCGGTTGAAGGCGAAACTGCTCGCATGGGACGCAGCCAACCCGAAACCAGTGGCAAGGGCGAAAGAGCAACAAATGCCGCTGATTATCCCTTACCCTTGAACAGAATCGTACCAGCAGATTCACCTACAGAAGGAATCCGCATGAACATCAGATCATACAGCATCAGCCGTCTTGCCCCACTTGCCGCGACCTTCATCGCCCTGACAGCCGCGCCACTTTGCGCCGCAACCACTGCAGCAGCTAAAACAGCCGTTCAAGCGCGTTACGAGAACACCAATGTCATTCTGGTTTCGCTGCAGTGCCTGCGACCCGATCATCTCGGCCTCTACGGCTACCGGCGCGACACCAGCCCGAACATCGACAAGCTGGCAAAGTCATCGGTACTTTTCGACGACACCATCGCCCAGGCGAACCTCACCCCGGTTGCCATGATGAGCGTGCTCACCTCGCAGTACCCTCGCGTTAACGGCATGATCGCCTTTGATGCCGCCAAGGATGCGGTGAAAAGCAGAACTCTCCCGGAAATACTTCAATATTACGGTTACACCACGGCAGCAGTCTCCGGTTCGCCCGAATTTTTCATGCGCTACGATACCGAATCCGGCACCGAAATAAAGCTAGGTGACGTCTTCTCCCGTTCATACGACTATTTCGGCCGGACCAGAAAAGGGCTCGGCTCATCGCTGCGCGTTCTGCCGCTGGAATCTCTCGACTGGCTACAGAAGAACCGCGACAAAAAGTTCTTCCTCTGGATTGCCAGTGGCGTGATTCATGTGCCGTATGCCGCCGGGGTGCCGCCAGCAGAGAAGGCTGTCTTTGACCCCCCCGGATACACACCTTTCTGGGAGAAGTTCCACTCGATTAAAGCAGAGGAAGGCGCATCTGACGATACCACCTATGATGTCCTGATGCGGATCTTCAAGAGTGAGTACTATCTCGGCTTCAAGCCGGTGCACACCATAACGAAGGAAGACCAGGCATACATTGTGTCGCGTTACGACGCCTCCATCCGCCACACTGACAAGTTCATCGGCCAGCTTGTCGCAACCCTGGAGCAGACCGGCCTGGCAAAGAACACTATCCTGATTATCCACTCCATTCATGGTGAAGACCTTGGCGAGCGTGGCACCTATGTCCACTACGATCTTTCCGAACCGGTAACCAGAAGCGCGCTGCTGATGCGGTTCCCTGCAGGGGACAATGGAGGCAGGCGGGTGGCGGAGCAGGTTCAGGGGATAGATATTGTGCCGACGATTTTCGAATACCTCGGCATACCGCAGGATCACGGACTGCAGGGGAAGAGCCTGCTGCCGTTGGTTAAGGGCGACAAAGGTGCAACAGGGACTGAGTATGCCTTTATCGATCGCATCCCCTGGTGGGAGCATACTCTAAGCAGATGGTATCTGGAGTTCAAGAACTCGCAGACAGACTACCCCGACGCCGAGAAAGCACCGGTTGCCGCCTACGGCAGCATGCTCAAGAAAGCTTTCCCGCCAAACTCATACCCCCCCGGCGATATAGCCGTCCGGACAAAGCAGTGGAAACTGATCATCAGGAAAGCACCTCGCCTGCTGGAACAGGTTTCATGGTACGGTTACATTACCGGCAAACCGCTGCAGTACGGCGATGCCGAGCTGTATGATATTGTCCGGGATCCATGGATGCTTGACAATGTCGCTGCTGCCAATCCGGCAGTTGTCGTTGACCTGAAAAAGCGGCTGCTACAGTGGGACGACTCGGTTGAGCGGCAAAAAGGGACTTACGGTGCCGGGGAGAAAAGATTCATAATCCCATATCCGTAATTTTATCAGTGAGAAAATTCTTTTAAATCAGTTGGCAAGTTGTTATAAATATCCATACTGTTTTGATTTGGAACAGATCTGGCATAACAGTTTAACATCGTGCTCCCAAGTCATCTCCTGACGGGTAATAAATTCAAATAATAAACATACCAGCCCTGTTTATTATGAAAGGAACGGCTCATGATGTCATCCGTTTACAATTTTTGCTGTTTTAGCCTTGGATCGCTCATGCTGCTACTGCTCATTGGAACCTCACCGGCAGAAGCAAAAGCTTGCCTCGACTGCCATGCCGAAACTCTGCGACAGTTGAAAAGCAACTCACACCACATTCAGGGTGTTGAGCCCGACGGTCGGCACTGTTATGCCTGCCACTGGGAGGCAGCTGCCGACGGCAGCATCAATGATCGCTTCCACATGGCAGAAAACCCTAAGGTTAATCTCGTTTTATGGGAAGACGGTTCCCGTCCGACAGAGTACCATCCAGAAACTACTGCCGTCTCTTTCAGCCCCGCAGCAATAGGCACGGGACAAGAACGGCGAGAGATTGCCGTAATTACCCGCCACTGCCTTACCTGCCACAACGACACATCAAGTCGCAGCATAACATTTGCCGATGATCCAAACTCACCCACGAAATATGCCTGGGACCGTGAGAGCATCGACTCCCGCTATTCAAGGAAGGAAACCACTAACTGGGGGAAATATTCCACCGCTGCCACGAACAAGAAACAACGGATAACAAAGGCATTTTCGGCTCACGGCAATGCAGCGGCAAACCAGGGAGGATGGAGAGACGCGGTCGGCTATGACGGTGATACGCCGCTCACCAGGGGCGGAAGCAATGCAAGCAACGTTGAGTGTTATGATTGCCACAACTCACACGGCTCGGCAATAGCCGGGGTGACGTCCAGCTATCCTTCGCTGCAGAACAGTAATAACGGCGGCATTCTCAAGCAGACCACAGCTGGCAGCGGCGGTTACCGGGTAAATTACCAACCCTCGGTCAACTCCTACGGCAAAAGTATAAATCCTTTCAATTCCGGTGCCGGGCTCTGCTTCGACTGCCACGAATCAGCCAATTCCATCACGACTCCCTGGGGTTACAACTCTACTTTCGGACTGCTGCAACCGGTCATGGGATACAAAGACACCCCTGGTTTCGGCCCGGGAGTCAAGGGGTCAAGCGGCAGATTTGCCAACCGTCAAGGCAGGGATGATATCGTCAGCAGCCACCTCAAAGTCGGTACTCCCCTGCATCACCAACCCAATGAACAGATCAATGGCCTCTGCACACCCTGTCACGACCCTCACGGCATAAGCCGGACGCTCGGTGATAAAATGACCTATGCCGTACCTCTGCTCAAAGGCAGCTGGCTCACCTCCCCTTACCGCGAGGACGGCCCGCCGACAGGATTCACGGGGAGGAGGGGGAGCGGAATCCCGAGCAAACAGAGTTTCAACACCGTCAACCGCGACGCCGGCTCCAACTTCGCCAAGGCTGACAGCAGCGTGCCGCGCAGCGACAGCTACAACGCCGTCAACCGCGACGCCGGCTCCAACTTCGCCAAGGCTGACAGCAGTGTGCCGCGCAGCGACAGCTACAACGCCGTCAACCGCGACGCCGGCTCCAACTTCGTCATAGCCGAAAACACTACTCCTCGAGAGATGGATGCCAACAGAGGGAATCGCGACGCCAACTCCAACTTTTCCAAGAGTGGCATGGGTTCTCCCCGAGAACCGATGCAGGGGATGAAATACAATGTGGACAGAAATACCTTTGGTGGAGAGCGCCACATCAGCGAGGAAGATGCGCTTTTTGCCGGTCTCTGCCTAAAATGTCATGCCAAGGAAAACCTTACCGGCCAAAATGCGGCAGGGCTGGTTCATCGTACTGTTAAAGGATGGGGAAATAACCGTGAGCATGCCTTCCCTTGTTCCAAGTGCCACCAGGCACATAACTCGGGGCTGCCACGCCTGATGCAAACCAACTGTTTTGAGCAGGGACCCAGTGGCCTAAGGGAGAGCAGTGGAATTGCCTGGCTCCCTTATACGAAAGATGAACCGGCAAACGTTAAAAAAACTGTGTCCAAGAAGAGTGCTGTACAGAGTAACAAAATTGTCGGCTGCCATGTCAAACAGTTCGGCAAGGCTGCTGCCGGCGGGAAAAAGGATGAAAACTGGAAAGAAGTCGCCCCGTGGTAGGGAGATTCTTCCTCTTTCCGTTACTGCTCTGCATCACGCTGACAGCTTCAACAGTGACCGCGGGAGAGAACACTGCCGCACTGTTGGCCGGCAATCAGGCTGCGAAAGGATATACCGAGCCGGCCACTGGCATGGAGTTCGTCCCGGCACCCAAAGGTTGCTTCACCATGGGTGACACCCATGGTGATGGCCAAGGGGACGAAAAACCTTTGCACGAAGTCTGTCTGGACAGTTTTCTCCTCGGCAAATACGAAGTAACCAATGCCCAGTACCGCAGGTTCAGACCGGAACACGATAGCGGGAACTACGGAGGCAATTCGCTTAATGGCAACAACCAACCTGTGGCTAACCTTTCATGGTATGATGCATTCGATTATGCCCGCTGGTTGTCGGAACGGACCGGGAAGAGATTTCGTCTCCCGACCGAGGCGGAGTGGGAATATGCTGCCCGTGGCGGCACAAATGGCAGAAATTACTGGGGAGAGGATTCCTCAGTTGCCTGCAAATACGCAAACGGAGCAGACTTGACTGCAAAAGCCCAGTGGCCTGAGTGGATAACCACCGACTGCAACGATGGTTACCGGGTCTCCTCACCGGTTGGGAGTTTCAGGCCGAACGGTTACGGTCTTTTCGACATGATGGGTAACGCTTGGGAATGGACCAACGACTGGTACGATGCCGGGTATTACTATGAAAGTCCTCGTCACAACCCGCAGGGGCCGGCCAGCGGTTCGCTGCGCATCCCTCGTGGCGGCGGCTGGGGAAACGCCTCGGAATGTGTCAGAGTGACTGACCGCAACGGTTTTGCCCCCGACTTTTCCATCCTCTTCCTCGGCTTCAGGTTGGCTGTATCTCCTTAACTTACTCCACAAAAAATAACGGAAACCGCCATGTCCACTCACCTGCGCATAACAATGCTTGCTCTGATCATCTCGGCTCTATGCGTTGTCAGCAGCGACGCCGGTCAATCCGCTGCAGCGGCGACAAGTGCGCTCAAGGATCCTGTTACCGGCATGGACTTCGTTCAGGTACCAGCCGGCTGCTATCTGGCCGGGACCAGTGACGGCAACAGTGACGAGAAACCTCCACACAAAGTCTGTATCTCCGGTTTTTATCTGGGCAGATACGAGGTTACCCAGGGAGAGTGGCATCGGGTGATGGGATCCAACCCTGCTGTTTTCAACAAATGCGGTGACAACTGCCCAGTCGATCAGGTCAGCTGGAGCGATGCGCAAGAATTCATCCTCAAATTAAACGGGCTGACCGGCAGGAACTATCGACTGCCGACTGAGGCAGAGTGGGAATACGCCTGCAGAGGTGGCGACAAGGGGGGGAAATACTGTGGTGGCGATGATGTTACCGCCGTTGCCTGGACTGCACAGAACAGTGCTGGCAGAGTCTATCCGGTCGGGCAGAAAAAACCCAACAGCCTGGGCATTTATGACATGAGCGGCAACGTCTGGGAGTGGGTCCAGGACTGGAACTACAAGTACGCGCCAGGTCGGCAGACCGACCCTGCAGGGCCGGCAACCGGTTCCAGCCGTATCCGCCGAGGGGGCAGCTGGCAGTACGATGCTGCCAAGGCTCGTGCTACCTGGCGAAGCAGCGGCTATCAGGATGATCGGGCCATGGATATCGGTTTCAGGCTGGCGCTGCCGGCAGCCCCTCTCAAAAGCGGCCGCTGGATGGAAAACCCCGATTAAAACTCAACAGAGCAACCATAAAAAAGCAGTCTCTTCATTTGTCACTCTTTTTCTTTCCAGCCGGGGGCTCACCCTTCTGCGGATTAACGTTAATATCATTAACCCTTTTCCAGACCTTTTCCGGTTTGAATTTACCGGTAGAGCCGACGCCGGCAAACTCCTTCACCGTCAGAATTACCCCTTTGAGCTTCTGCCCATTTTCAAGAGATACCATGAAAGGTTCAAACTCATCGGTCGTATTCTGGAACTCGCCGGATGCCGGCGCTCCGCCACCAATAACCCCGCGAACCTTTAGCCAGTAATTGCCCCCTTCTGCCACCCGGATAAGAAATCTGCCCGCTTTATCGGTTCTTTCAGAGACAAAAGCCGGTCTCCTTCTTGTCTCAGGAGTGTAGTAGGCAAGTACAATCAGATTCTGCACCGGTTTTTCGTCAACAGTGAGGACAACACCCTCAATTGAAGTAATCCCTTTTTCCCGCTCCGACATTGCCGGCAGCCATTTGAAGGTTCCGGTAAGCTTCCCCAGGTCAACCTTTCCCTCCTCAGCAACCGGAATTGCCTTTGCATTCCCGGCAGAGTCGGCATGAAAATAGAGGAACTCGCTTTCCAAAGGGGGGCCGATTTCGGCATCCTGCTTTTTCTGGGCAACCATCATGTACCAATCCCCGGGGGACAGATTCAGGGAAAACTTGCCATCACTGTCGGCAGGAAATACCTGGTCTGGAATTCTCCAGTACTTGTAGGGGCTTGGCGGAGGGCCGGTGTAGCTGCTGTATAAAAGCACCACACCTTTGGCCATGGGAGTTGTTGCGTTCATCATTACCTGGCCGGTAACCGTGCCCGCAAATACAGTCGCCGGGATGCAGTGCAAACCGAGCATCATTGCCAAGGCAAGCAGCATGACCGGTAAAAAGTTCCTGGCAGATTTCATCATAGCACCTCTGTTTCTTCAGATTACTGCTTCGTAAACACCATGAAATCCTGATACGGCAGAAAGTGAAAGTCCGCTTCAAGGGCAAAGCCCGCCTGCTTGACCTCACTAATGGTCTGTTCTCTGGATACCATCTTGTGCCGAGGTGGAGCTCCGGGGATCTCCGCCCGGTAGTTGAAAGAGATGATGGCCACCCTGCCGCCCGGCTTAAGGCTTTCCCGGACACGCCGCAGATATTCTCCCCGGTTTTCAAAAAAAAGGTACGTATCGCAGATGAAAACAAGATCAGCGGTAGCCTGCGGCAATCCCGGAGAGTCAAACGGAGCAAGCCTGGCCTTCAGATTGGCGACATTCTCTTTTTTTGCCCGTTTGGCAACCAGCTTCACCATGTTTTCATCAACATCCAGCGCATAGACAATACCACTTTTACCGACTCTCCTGGCAAACAGCATGGCGAAGTAACCGGTGCCGGCACCGACATCAGCAACTGTGTCCCCCTCCCTGATCAGCAGGTAGTCGAGTACCTTCTGCGGCTGCTGCCACTCACCCCGGCGCGGGTCGTCCATATATGCAGCCGGGACAGAGACATTGAAGGAGTTGCCGCCGGCAGTGCCGCCAGATGAATCAGCCGCATGCAGAGTGCTGCTGCCAAGCATTATGACAACAAAAAGCAGGATAAACGCATTCATTTACTCACCTTTCCTTCAGGCTCAAGCAACAGTCTGAAACCAAGATAGCTGCTCCGGTACGAGGGCACGGCAAAATCCCTGTAGGAGGCACGCACCCCCCTGGCATCGTAAAACCAGCTACCACCGCGAAAGAGTCGCTTTGTGCCGTTGGCGGCCCCTTGCGGACTTTTTTTCGGACTTTCCCGATAATACCTTTCGCCATACCAGTCAGCTGTCCACTGCCAGACATTGCCGCTCATATCATAAAGACCGAGGTCATTCCCTTTTTTCTGCCCGACCGGATGGGTACTTGCGTCTGCGTTGGCAGAGTACCACGCCACGGCATCAACATCATCGCCGCCGGCATATTTCTCAATCCGCCCGCCGCCTCTAGCGGCATACTCCCACTCCGCTTCCGTCGGCAAACGATAGTTCCGCTTGTCCCGCCCGGAGAGCCATTTGGCATAGGCGACGGCATCGTTCCAGCTTACGCAGACCACAGGATGGCTGTCATCCTGCTTGAACCCGGGAGACCGCCAACTGGCAGCAACACCTTTCTGCCAGGAACTGCCGTCATAGACATAGCAGCCATCAACCTGCTCCGCTTCGCTGCGGTAACCGGTCGCCGCAACGAACTGCCTGAATTCGCCGACCATAACATCAAAGCGGGCGATAGCGAAGCCATCGAGACAGACCTCATGTAGCGGATTTTCCAGATGATAACCGTCACTGAAACCGTTCCCCATAATAAAACAGCCCGCGGGAACCGCTACGAACTCACCCTCCGCGGCCCGGATTTCGGCGTGAGTAGCGCACAACATCAGGGCAAGCAGAGCAGCGGCCTTTTTATAATGAAAGAACATAGTGCCTCAACAATAGCCGGACAAAGCTGCCCGCAAAGCAAAAGGCGCTGTCATCATTACCAGCGCCCCAGCCGACATCTTCAGCATGGATGAACAACTGCGCTCCCGAGCACTCTCGGCGAGACATATTTCGCTTTTTTCATAGTTATCACCACCTTGTTGTCTGACTTGGCTATAAGCTGTTCTGCCGGCAACTTATTCAGCCGCCTCCATACCTTGTCATTATTTCCGGCAGACGATTCATCAGCCGGGCCGGTAAACATTTTAACCTTAAATTTCAAATCTTTCAACTGCTCTTCCTGCACAAACTCAAGCACTCAATATCCAGTTGTTCAGTGCAGCTCTTCGCCGGTAGTTGTCATGACAAGCTTGCCATGCTTCACACCTTTTACGCCGATAAGCTCGTTGGCGATATGCTTGATCGCCTTCACATTGCCACGGATGATCAGGACTTCAAGGCAGTTGTGGGCATCGAGATGCACATGGAGGGCGGAGATGATCTGGTCGTGGTGGGAGTGCTGCTGCTCGGTCAGTTTCTCAGAAAGATCCCGCACATGGTGATTGTAAACCAGCGTCACCGTCCCGACCGCTTCCTGATCCTCGGAGCCGAGACGTTCCTCTACAAGCGACGCTCTGATGAGGTCACGAATAGCTTCGGACCGATTCATATAACTCTTCAGCTCAATCAACTGGTCGAAACTGTTCAGCAGCTTCTCATCCAGTGAAATACCGAATCTGACGGTATTACCCATTCTGCCCTCCTCTTGCAATAGTCCGTGAATTTTAGCCTAATTCAGATATAAAACCAAAACACTATTTTTCAACCATGATTGCCGGTCCCACATTTTCATTTCTATTGCTACATTCAATCGTGTATCATTATCTAATGGTCAATCGCGTTACAAGGCAGCCAAACATCGGCAACAGGGTAATCTTAAGCCTGATACTTCTGTTATTTCTTCTTCTCCCTCCGCAAAACGCAGAAGCAGCGATAATCGCAACAGATACTGTCTGGCAGAACGAAATGCTGCTGACCGAGGACATCCTCGTCCCGCCCGGAGTCACTCTAACCGTTCGTCCCGGAACTACCGTAAGAGTCTCCCCCGCAGAAAGCACCAAAACCGATCCTGAATTCATTTCCCCTCTCATCGAAATAACAGTCCGTGGCAGAATCAGCATCGAAGGAAGCCTCGAAGCTCCGGTAAGATTCATGTCGGCGGAGCCAGGTAAAGGCGGTGAATGGGGCGGGCTACTGCTTGACGGCGGTGAGGCCGCGCTTAAAAACTGCACGATTACCGGAGCAGATTCTGCCCTCTACCTGCTTGATGCCAAACTGACTGCCGAAAACACAACCCTTTCGGGAAACCGTCACGGCGCGACCGTCATAGGCAGTGACGGAAAAGTCTCCATAACAAAGAGCATCATCAGCAACAATGATTACGGCATCATCATAATTGCCAGGACAGAGCCGCTACTGACCGGCACTACGGTGGCAGGCAACCGGAAAAAGGATCGCTGGAAAGAAGATCTGCCAACAGCACCGGAATATCAGAAGAACAGTTACGCACCGTCGTTGTTACCTATTGCGCGGACATATACGGATGAAGCTCTGCTGGGTGATACCGTCTGGCGCGGACGGATAAGGGTTGAAGGGAACCTGCGCATTCCGGAAGGGAGCAGGCTGCTGATTACGCCAGGCACAGTGATCGAATTCTCCAGAAAAGATACCAACAACGACGCTATCGGCGAGAACGGCATCCTCATCCAGGGGACTATTATTGCCAAAGGGACGAAACTGGCGCCGATTCTCTTCCGCTCGGCAGAAAAGAGCAGAAAGATGGGGGACTGGGACTCCGTAAACCTTATGAACAGCGACAAGGCGGAAAACCTGTTCGAAAACTGCATTTTCGAAGATGCCTACCGCGGGCTGCACTTTCATTACTCCACCGTCAAGGTGGCCAGTAGCAGCTTCAGAAACAACTTCAGAGGGATACAATTTCAGGAATCAGCCGTCGAGATACTCGATGCAGAGTTCATTGCCAACAGAAGCGGCGTTCAGGGGAGAGACTCTTTTATCAGATTCAGCGACAACCGCCTCTTTGACAACCATCAGGGGGTAAATTTCTTCCGCAACAATCTGACCTTTTCCGCCAATCAGATCTCCGGCACACTCAAGGAAGCGGTCAGAATCAGGGAGGGTAACGCTACCATCGACCGGAACATCATCACCGGGAACCGCCTCGGGATGCTGCTCACCGATATCTACTACGGTGCCGTCACCAACAACCTGCTTGCCAACAGCAGCGAGACGGCTCTGTCAATGCGCTCTGTTGACAACATAGAAGTCAGCAACAATTATCTCGGCAGAAACGGAGCAAACGGTCTTAACCTGCAGGATGTCCGGGCAGAAATAAAGGGAAACCTCCTGGTTTCCAATGCGGAGCGCGGCATCGGCATCACGTCCTTTTCCGGCACTATTTCGGGCAACAGTTTCGCCGGCAACGGCCTTTACGCCATCGACCTCGAGTCTGATGAAGATATCGATGCTGTCGGAAACTGGTGGGGGGGCGAAGCGCCAGTCGCAGTTGTCTTTGACCGGCAGAGGGATCGCACCAGAGGCAGAGTACTTGCCGACACTGTTGCCGCACAGCCTGCTTCATTTACCTGGCCGCTGGACCTGCTCTCCGGCCAGATAACTCTGGCAGGAGATATCGTCATTAACGGGCATCCGGAAGTTCCAAAGGGATCGGCGCTGACTGTTTCTCCCGGGACAACGGTCCGCTTTGCCGCAAACGCCGGGCTGAAAGTGCACGGCAGATTGACCTCTGCCGGGACCCCCGCGAAGCCGGTAAGATTTACCGCCCTTGCCGGCAAAAGCCCGGGTTCATGGGACGAGATCGCTCTTGAACAGGCTGTCGACAGCACCATTTCCCATACCCTGATCGAATATGCCACCTGGGGAATTCATAGCCACTTCACCAATTTACGCATCGATCATCTTCTTGCCAGACAGAACATCGGCGGGATGCGGTTCAGAAGCGGACCGGTACTTATCAGACAGTCAGTTTTCAGGGAGAACAGCATCGGCATCAGATCATATATCGGTAATGCCGTTATTGAGGAGAATGTCATCACTGCCAACGAAATCGGGCTGTTCGTCAGGGAGCGCGGCAGCGGCCTGACTATCAGGAATAATAATTTCTCGGAAAACTCGGACTACAATATCCGCTCCGGCGACTTCAATGCAGAGGATATTCCTGCAGCGGAGAACTGGTGGGGGGGGCAAGAGCCGTTAGCAACTATTTTTGACGGCAGGATGGAAGAGGGTGTCGGCAAAGTGCAGCTTGAGCCATACCTGAAAAGTCCTGTAAACCTCGAAAATGCGGGGATAAAATGACCAGCGGGCAATTCAGGAGCTTCGTGCTCCCGGCAACGGTTCTACTGCTGTCAACAGCGCTCCTGATGCCGCCTGAACTCCGGGCAGAGGAAAACGTCACCATCAGCGGCAAAATATCGTCAATTAACGGTGAGCCGGTAGTTGGCGCCGAAGTATATCTCTACGCTTCAGGAAATACCAGAAAACCTGCCGATTTTATTTCACCAAAAACAACGCCAACAGGCGTCTACCGTGTGATCGTCCCCAAAGCGGTCTACCGGGCTGTCGCCAGGCTGAAAAAAGGAGAGCGCTATGGCCCGCTCATGCCGGGTGACCGCCATTCAGGTGAACCGGTAAAAATTGTTCCGGACGAAGAGAACGAACTGACCCTTGACTTTACGGTTGCCGACATGCAGGAGTTGGCGCAGCGCCGTGAAAAAGGGAGGACGGATCTTGCCGAAATTTCAGGAATAGTCAGCTCTGATGGCAAACGTATTGCATCTGTATATGTTTACGCCCGAACAGGACGGCTGACCGCTACCCTGCCCGAATATTTTTCCGGCTGGACAGCTGCAGATGGCCGCTACAACCTGAAGCTGCCGCCAGGGCTCTATTTCCTCGGCATGGCAGCAGAATTCCCCCCTCCTGAAACCGCGGCAGCACTTAAGGAAGTCATGATATCTGCCGGGAAATTACCGGTTGCAATTGATTTGCAATTACCGCTACAATAAAGATTAGAATGTTACTGAGGAGACTTATCGCATGTCACGTATTTTCTGGGCTCTCCTGCTGACTCTTGCCGCGCTGTATGTTTCGCCACTAAATGCCTGTGTCGGCAAGACTCTTCACATAGGTGTACTTGACAGCCCTAACGAGCAGCTTCTGGCCGAACTTACATCGCAGCTCATTACCGCCCGGACAGGAACGACTGTAAAGATCGAGACATTCAAGGCGCAGAAGGATCTCTACAGCTCGGTGAAACTGGGGCAGGTCGGCATGGTTATCGAAAGTACCGACCGGGCGCTGGAGCTGATCGGCAAGCCGAGGGAATCCGGCAAAGCCGCCTTGGAGACAGCAAAGGCAGAGTATCGCAAAAGCCTGAACATGGTATGGCTGCAGCCGTACGGAGCGGCGCAGGGGACAGGTTCCCAGCTCTATGCGCCTGTCATAGCGAATGAACTCCTTAATTCGCTCCCGGCTCTGCCCAAGCTGCTGCAGAAGCTGTCCGGCATAACCGCTGATGCCGGTTATGCACGGATGCTGAAGTCAAGAAATGACGACAACTCCAGAAAAGTCGCCAGAGAGTTTTTGAAGTCCAGAAAGCTGATCTGAAAGGCCAAGTTCCCACCTGATGCTACCAGCTGTAAAGAAATCAATTGAGTGGCTCGCGTCGACGCGGCTCTCCATAATTCTCTTTGGACTGCTTTCGGCAGCCGCGATTCCTGGAACCCTGCTCAAGTCGCAGCGGGAATACTACGGTCATCCCGCGTTCACGCTGCTCATTGTTGCCTTCGCCCTCCACCTTGCCATCTGTACCTGCAAAAGATGGCAATCGCTCTCCCGCTCAACGCTGGTGGTGCATTGCGGCGTGCTGCTGACCCTGGCCGGCGCTCTGCTTACCAACACGGGGTATGTAGCAACTATTAATATCTATGATGGGGAGAGCGTCGACACTGTCTACCGCTGGGATCTCAAGCAGGATACGCGATTCAGTCCCGAAATCAGGGTTAAGAAGATAAATACCGAATTCCATCCGGTTCCTCTCCAGATCGGGGTGATGAAGGGTACACAGAAATACGCCCTTAAAACTGTAAAGACAGGCGAAATTTTCCAGCTCGACGGCTATTCGATAAAAGCGGAACGTTTCGACCCCTGGAGAGAGGTCGTCTCAATCACCGTCATGAAGGGCTCGCAAGTTATCGGCTCTGCCGACACCCTCGGCATTTCAAAACTCCCGGCAGATTTCCCTTTCAGTTTCATGCTTGTTGCCTTTCAGAACGCCAAGATCAAGCGCTTCTGGGTCGACCTCGAACTACTGGAAAATGGTCATGTCGTTACCAGCGGGATAACGGAAATCAATCACCCGCTTAACTGGAACGGTATCGATTTTTTCAACACCGAGATCAGTCTTGATCCGGAGAAACGCCTTTATGCCGGGATCCAGATCGTCCGTGATCCGGGCAAATATGCTGTTTATGCAGGGATGTTCATCCTCTCGGTCGGTACCATTGCTGCAGGGTATCGCCGTTTCAAAAGGTAGCTGACACGTGGCAACTACATCTGCTGCTGACAATACCGCCGGTTCTGACAGCTGCCATGTGCATGGCGGTCATGCCCGTAAAGCCAACCTGACCCTCCTGCTGATGGTGCTGGCAGGTTTTGCCCTGATTGTCTGGCATGTCTGGGTTTACGGTCCGGGTGGCCATCTGCAGGCAACCGGCAAGGCAGCGACACCCTTTCTGCCCAATCTTGGTGCGGAACTCTGGAATCTGCTTACTGACAAACATGGCATCCTTACCGAACTTTGGGACATCTTCCCCTACTTCGTCGCCGGTGTGCTCCTTGCCGGCTGGATCCGCACTTACAAATTCGCACTAAAACTGCAGCTGTATCTCCGCCGCTACGGGGTAATGAGCGTTTTCCTCGCCTCCTTCATCGGCGTAATCACACCGCTGTGCGCCTGCGGCACCCTCACCACCGCCATCAGCCTCCTTTTTGCCGGCATTCCGCTCGCTCCGGTAATGGCGCTGCTGGTCACATCGCCGCTGATGAGCCCTTCCACCTATCTGCTCACGCTTAACGATCTCGGCCCGGAATGGACGGTCATCAGAACGCTTGCCGCCATCTTGATGGGTATTTTTGCCGGTCTCGTCACCCATTTCCTTAAAGGATGGGGCTTTGAGACGAAGAACGTCTTTATCGACGGCGCCATCGTCAGGGGAGATTTTCACGATGAGGACTACCCTGACGAGCGGCTGCGCTGTAACTGCAAGCAGAAGTTCGGCAACCGGGTTGCCCTGAAAACCGGCAACAAATTCATCATCTTTCTGGCAAAGTCCGCGGAGATGCTCTGGCTGGTCGGCAAATATGTCATCGTCGGCGTAGTGATCGGCGCCATTGTCGAAAGGTATATGCCGGCAGACTGGATCTATCACTTTTTCGGCCGCAAAGACCCGCTCAACGTACTCTGGGTCACCCTGGCAACTGTTCCCATGTTCCTCCACCAGATAAGCGCCTCCAGCATACTCTTTCACATCAAGAGCTCCCTGAACGGCACTATTGACAGCGGCGCAGCCCTCGCTTTCATTATCGGCGGCCCGGTCACGGCAATACCGACCATGGTGATGTTCTGGACACTCTTCCGCAAAAAGGTTTTCGTACTCTACATGGTTATCTGTCTGGCCGGAACCCTGCTCATCACCTACAGTTTGCAGGCACTCTTCTTTGTCCCCGGCATAGATACCGGCAACGCCCTGCTTAAAGGGGTAGGCGCGCTGTCAGGCGGCAACTCGGCACTGATCAGCAAGCAGGGAGAAAGCACCAGAATCACCATGGATCCGGCTGAAAAACCGCTGGTGGCGACCTACAACAACCTTCTCGGCAAAGAGGGTGGAGCTGTTTTCGATGCCGGCAGCACCAGATTTCTCAGCGAGAATATCGAGCTTTTCGATAACAGACGTTACATCGACAACATTGCCGACTGGCTGGAGCAGAGCAGCAGCGCAGCGGCAAAAGGGAGCATCCTGGCGCTTGACATCTCTGCCGGCAATAGCGGCATCAACGGCAACAACCTGCTTTCAAAAGCAGCGCTTGCTGACAGAAGTTACCGCTTTGCCAGCCGCAAGGAAACGCCAATAATCTCGGCAAAACTGCTTGGAAAACAGAGCCAGGTCTGGCTCTTCTTCGGCTCCGGCGTATCACTGTCAACAGAAGAGATCAAGACTCTTGCCGACTTCAGCCAAAACGGCGGTGCACTACTGATCGTCTCCGGCAAAGGCGCCATACTCGACGATGTCAACAGAATCGCGGCGCAGTTCGGCGTCAATTTTTACGGCAGCGCAGCGCAGGAAAGCAAAATTCATGTTGCAGTCGCCGCCCCGCTGTTCTACCGTGCAGCAGAAGTTATCGGCAAAGTACTTAAGCTGACCCATAAAGCATGACCAGTATGATTCCCCCTCTTAAATTAAGAGGGGGTCAGGGGGAGTTATTAAAGCCTACCCCCTCCCAACCTCACTTAAATCAAGGGGAGGAGCAAAAGACATTGAGTAAACAGAAGTGACAATCTAATAGTTGGGAGACGATCTATGAAAACAACAATACTCGACCTTGGCAAACTGAAACAGTTCAATGATGACAAACGCTCACTGGAAACCATCTGGTCCGACCATCACACAAAAATCAGCCTCCTCTGTATGAAGCCCGGGCAGGAGGTACATACCCATACCCATCACGGCAACCATATCTGGATGGTGGTCGAAGGGGAAGGTCAGTTTTTCACCGGCGGCAAGAGCGAAACCATCAGCGTCGGACAGATTGTCGTCGTACCGGCGTTTGATGATCACGGCATCAAGAATGCCGCTGATGTAAACCTGGTAATAGCTTCCATGACTGTTGCCGGAGACTGATATGAAGCGGATTGTCAGAAATCCGGACGTCCTCTGGCGTGAGGAAGATGATGCCATGGAAGAAGCTGCCCGGCTCCTCGAACAGGGGGAGGATGCCGCTGAAATCGGCACAGCCATCCTCTTTGCCGATGGCACCATGGTAACACTGAACCTGCTGGGCACCGAAATCTGGAAGAGATGCGAAGGCCGCAGTGAAGAGGAGATCATCGCTGAACTGCTGGATGAATTTGATGTCGAACTCGACATCCTCAAAAACGATGTCTCGGCCTTTCTCGATGAACTCGCTGGAAAAAGGTATATCTCTTATGTCTGAACCTGTCCTCAAAGCACCGATTACCATCAACTGGGCGCTTAACAACAGCTGCAACTTCAGCTGTCGTCACTGTTACAGCCGCGTTGACAACGGCGATGAACTCGATGGCGCAACCCTCAAGGAGTGCCTTACCAGGTGCGCCAAAGCGGGTGTGATGGCTGTAAACTTCGGCGGCGGGGAACCGCTGCTCCGCAGCGATATTCTCGAAATTGCCCGTCACGCTGCCGATGCCGGGTTTCGCGTTTCGATGAACAGTAACGGCTATCTCATCGATCCCCGTAAAGCAGCAGAGCTGAAAGCTGCCGGTTTTGCCAAGATAGGAATCAGCATAGACAGCCATATTCCGGAAGTTCATGACAAGTTCCGCGGCGTAGCAGGAAGTCATATAAAGGCTTTGGCTGCGCTGGACAATCTTAGCAATACCGGCATCAAAACATCCATATCAACCGTCATCTGCACCTTCAACTTTGACACGATTGATGACCTGATCCTGATGGCAAAAGCTCATGGTGCCTCACAACTCAACTTTCATAATTTCAAATGCTCGGGACTCGGCATGGCCAACAAGGATGAGCTCGATCTTGCTCCGGAGCAGTGGAAAAATTTCTACCGGGAAGCGATGCAGCGAAAAGTTGCCACTAAAGACCTTGACATATCTCTGGATGACCCGATCATTGCCTCGCTCGGCATGCGTGACGAGACTGCCATGGTCAAGGGGAGCGTCTGCGGCAAGCTATCGCTCAACATCAAGTCGAACGGCGACATCACCCCCTGCGGTTTCATCCCTGCGGTCATCGGCAACATCGTCAAAGATGACCTGAAAGAGGTCTGGAGAAACTCGCAGGTGCTGGACAAGCTCAGAAATAAAACTCCGCAGGGCAAATGCGCCTCTTGCAGCGACTATGCGGACTGTCTGGGAGGCTGCAGTGCCCGCGCCCTTGCCATGACCGGGGATTTCAACAACCCCGACCCGCACTGCTGGGTAGAATGAGCCTCCCGGAGCTGGTAACGCCGATAAGGATTTACTGGGATATTACCCCTCTGCCTGAATCTTGGCCGGATCACGACAGGATTGCGGCAGAGATCATTGACCTCAAAATTCTCAATCTTGATATTACCGCCACCGGCAGCAGTGTCCCCCCGGTCTGCTTTGTCGTTCTTGCCCGTCTGGCAGCAAGCCGCATCGGCGTAACGCTCACCATCTCCCCGGCTGCTCTTACAGTGGCAGTTGAGCGCGAGCTTGCAGCAGCGCCGCCGAAAGAACTCCTGCTGGAAGTCAGAAACATTCATGAACTCCACACCCTGCTCCCCTTAAACGCAGTTGTAGCCGGCATCTCTTTCCCGCTCTGCAGCAGCAACTGGCGACAGATTCCTGAAGTCATCAACTTCAGCGCCACTAAAGGGTTAAAGCGTCTCGTATTCCCCATGCAGCGCCTCTACCACGGCGAAATCCCGTTCCACATCCCGAAACCTGGATTAGAAGAGATCGCCGCAGCACTCTGTTCATACCATCCGGATCCGGCAATGCGGATTACTGTCCACGACCCCTTTGTCTGGCGGGCTATCTTCCCGCACACACCCTTTCCTGAAGGGCGATGTCAGGCAGCGAATACCATGCTTTCCATTGACAGCAGCGGCGTTGTCTACCCATGCCCCGTCATGCCGATCGCGCTTGGCGATCTCACAACAGCCAGCTTGAAGGAGATTGCCAAAGGAGCAGCAAAAAAAGAGCTGCGGGCGCAGCTGCTCCGTCTGCCCAAGGGTTGCAGTGACTGCGCTGCTGCAGAAGCCTGCAAGGGCGGCTGCCGCGGGCGGGGCGAGCTGGTTTTCGGCACATGGGACGGGATTGACCCTGGCTGCCGGTAAACGTTAAATCATCAACGCCCCGACGCAAAAAGCCCATTCACTTAGCTACGTGAATGGGCTTTTTTTGAGTAAAATGGCAACTGGTTCTTCAAGTCGGGAGTTCGAGTCTCCTCTTCATTCCCCGTAGAGGTAACAGTAGATAGCCCCGTCTTCAACAACTAACTTAACCTTCGCTTGAGTCCATCCCTGGCTGAATAATACGTCTACCAACCTGACAGACGCCCCCGTAGAGTCATTGAGGTCAGGGCAGACCATGACTGTGGTTGAACGTACTGTAGTCCGTATGCCCGCCAGGTAGTGTACACCGTTTACCACTAGAGGGATGATGACTCTTTCCCCAACCTGGTATGGCAGCAGTCCGGAATCCTCTTTCCTGGTTTTTATGATCAGTTGTGGCAGCGTATCACCATAATAACCGATCCTGGTAACCGTTCCTGTAATGGTGGCCGGCAGCAACTGGTGCTGCCGGCTTTTCATTGCTATCTGTCTGATATCATTCATTCTCATTTCAATGCAAATCCAGCGTCTTTCGGTGAAGTAGTAATGTATGTGCAATTATAGCAAGGCGTCTGACAGTTCCACGAGTCAGCATGGAGTGCAGCTACTGTATGATCAGGTTATTTACTATCATACTCCCTGCGGTGATGGTCAGTGTCCCGTCAACCGTTGTATTGCCCACCACAGCCCAGTTTACATCGTTACCGCCAATGAAAGTCACATTGATCGCACGGTCGAAGACAAGATTCTCATACAGGATCTGGTCTCTTCCGAGGAGAACTGCACCATCAACAGCAACATTGTAGGTATCCTGAATGCTGGCAAAATAGTCAGTACCAACCTTGACTAGCTGCAGCGGCGTGAAGGTGGCAGTAACATCCGTGAGACCATTCACAATAACTGTGCAGAGGTAGCTGGTCCCGTTACAGGCGCCGCTCCAGCCGGTAAAGGTATGGTTCAAGCTGGTTGCGGCGGTAAGATCAACTGACTGACCAGAGGTGAAGTCAGCACTGCAGGTACCGCTGGTGCAGGATATCCCGGCAGGAGCACTGTTGACAGAACCGTTGCCAGTGATGGTAACACTCAGGGTCGGGTTGCTGGCAGAAGTTACTGTAAGCACCTGAACGACATCGGTAGCGGCACTATAGCTGGCGTCGCCTGTCTGGCTGGCGCTGATATCAGTGGTGCCGGCGCCGACAACATGAATCAATCCGCCAACGATGGTAGCAACAGAGGTGTTGGAGCTCACGTAGGTAACCGTGAGAAAGGAACTGGCAGTTGCGCCGGGGGCAAAGTCAGCATCGCCGACGTTTTTCGGCGGTAGAGCATTGAAGGTGATTGTCTGGTTCGCCTTATCCACCGACAACCCCTGAAAAACATCGGTAGCGGCGTTGTAGTTGGTGTTACCCGCCTGGCTGGCAGTAATGGTGGTGATACCGACACCGACAATGGTGACCGAATTGCCGCTTACAGTGGCAACAGCCAGGTTGGAACTGCTGAAAGTGACCGGATTGGCTGAGGCTCCACCGGTTGCAGTAAGAGTGAAGGAAGTATCGCCATAGGTCTTGTTGCCAAGTGCACCAAAAGTAATGGTCTGGCTCGCCTTGTTCACCGTGACACTGGTCGTGCCGGTGGCCGGGTTGTAGTTGGCCGTGTCGGTCGGCATGAAGGTGACGCCCTGTGCTGCCGTACCGGCATTCGGTGCTGTTGCCGGGGTGGTGAAGGCGAAGCTGCCGGCAGGTGTCGCTGCACCGCCGCTTAAGGTAGAGGAAGCAAGCGTCTGGCCGTAGGTGATGGCGCTGGCTGTCGGCCAGGTGGTTACGTTTGAATTGGCCTTGGCGACCGTCAGGGGCTGAACAACGTCGCTGGCCGGATCGTAGGTGGCATCACCAGCCTGACTGGCGGTGATGTTGGTGGAGCCGGCGCCGACGATGTGGATGTTGCCAGCGACGATGGTTGCTACCGCAGGATTGGAACTGGCGTAAGTTACCGTCAGGCTCGAGCTTGCCGTTGCGCCCGGTGCGTAATCAGCTGCACCGAAGGTCTTGGCTGCCAGAGCACCGAAGGTGATGGTCTGG
>JBBRBA010000023.1:0-40636 GCA_038206285.1 Geobacterales bacterium | reverse complement strand
CAGCCTTCGCTCCGCTTCGGCTGCCTTCCTTCTCTCACTAAAAGCGGACAACTCATTTGCTACAAAACCGGACATTTCTATTTGACGCCGACACAAAATATGGTTTCCCTATATCTGGGGTAACCGCCTGCACTATAATTGTTCCCACAAGCTTGCGTAGAAGAATGGCAGATTGTTCAGTTTGCATTTCCAGAGTTTCTTGGATATGTATAATTCTGTCTTCTACCCACTCTGTTGGAGGTCACTATAAAACCATAAAACGCGTCAACACCGGCTTCCTCATTACTGGGTAAGATCAGCTCTATCTGCCTGGATTGTATCTGCCTGGATAAATAGATATGTGCTGAAAAGTGCCGAGCTTATACCAATGGGATCTGGTGCAACTCCAGCTCAATATCATCACCATTAACCAGAATCATTTCGTTCGTATCCCTTTCAGCACGAACCAGCCCCATATCCACCCATAATTTAATCTTATCAATGGAAACACCGAACTTGGCTGAAGCTTCATCGATTGTGTACCAGTTATTATCCAGTGACATGAATTGCTCCTTTTGAGTCATGACTATCTGTTAAAATTATACCACTTTGATTTCAGTTATCGAAACCTCACACTACCCACGTGTGATGTTGTCGTAATCGACTGATTCGATGTAACCCCAACCAATCCCCATAGTATCTTTGTGGTGATTAACAGGGTTTATCGCACAGCCTGAACATATCAATACTGCCAACAGCAGATATTTCATAATGCCTTATGGTTCACTTGAGTGCATTTGGGGCTTCTTGAGCAAGTATGGATATCTTATAGAAAATGCCGGTTCTTCGAATTCAGTGTTTGTCTGAAAATAGCCGCTGGTTTGTCTTATGTTTTGTGTGCGACAGGGGAATCTGTTTGTCAGGGATGTCCTACTTTTCAGGCAATTTATTTTACGACTTAATTGTGTCGCATTGGTGGAATATGCTCCAACCATTAGGGTCTATCTCTGCACAGGGGGCATATCATGCGTGTACATGACGTGGCAGTGACCCTTTCATCCTGGGCAGAGGAAAAGCTGCAAAGAAATCAGAGCATGCTCGACCGGGTTCGGCAATACATTCGCAACAACCCTTTGCAATGGGAATGGGGCCAAGAAAACCCTGTAAATTTATCGGCAAAATAACGGCAATGTTGTGGTAATATAACGGCGCAACTACTGGCATGCCTTACTGCGGGCGGAGGAGTGGGCGGTAAAAAAAGCCCTGGTGACGAAAGAGCTGCTCCGCCGTCTGCATGCCCTGGTTGAGAATGGCAAACGGGCAAAACCGACCCCTGAACGCCTACATCAAGCCCTGAGCATCAGGAGCGGCCGCTTTACATCGCTGCTGTCGCCCGGCCGATAGCAGGTTCGCGCAAGGATAAAGGAGATCAGTATGGCCGATATTGTGACATTCTGGCTGGATAACAAACAGTCGTGCGGCACCAGAGCTACCCAGCTTGGCGACCAGCTGCTGGTCAGCTATCGGGAAAAGTTCTATGTCGTAGTTAATGGCGCTGCTTTGATGAAGGGGGGGAAACCACTCCGCTTTTCGCCAACGACATTGCCGACTGCCTGGAAGAAGGTATTGCGTGGTGATTTACCACCGGGCGATCTGCCAATATCTGCGGAGCTGAATATTCCGCTGAAATCGGCTGTTGCCAGAAAAGCCGGTGTGCAGAAGGAAAAGGAGACAGCAGTTATGTCTGAACCAATAGCGATAGCAGCCGAAGCAGGTATCCCTGCTGTTCAATCGAAACAGACCGTGCCGAAAGTGGCTAAAGTTACCAGTAAAACTGAAGTGAAGCAGTCAGCCCAGGTTGCCGTAGCTGCCGATTGCCCGTATTGCAACCAGAAACACGAGATCCCGGTAGAGAAGGGGCGCAGCGGCAAACCGTTCTTTTGTACCTGTACCAAATGCCAGAGCGACTTTGCTGTCCGCTTCGTGCAGGTCACCATGTATCAGGCACAGGTGGCAGGGTTCCGGTAAAGAGTTGTGAAAGTGCAGGGAATAGAGCTTCGATACAAAGAGCAGCTTGAGCAGCATGGCATTGACCAGGCAAAAGCCCGAAAAATCGGGCTTTTGCTTTAGCTGAAGTCTTTTACCGTCTGATAGAACAGTCGCCGGAGGAGCAGTCGCGGGCATTTGGGGACCAGCAACGGCGGTCTTTTACCAGGTCGGGTTAAATTTGCCTTTTAATAAAAACTCCTCGATGATGTTCTTCGCTTCCATGGAAAGGTCGAGGAATTCCAGTCCCATGCCATGGGGGAGAGCCGGTTTCTTCGGAAAAAAGGGATCGTTTATCCACGCAACCCTTGCTTTGCTGGCAATGATGCTGTCGGCATTGGGCAGAACAAATTTGACGGTCAGTTCTGTCGCTAACGGCAAAATCGTATTTGACTCGATGAATACCCCGCCAGTACTGATATTTATCGAATAATTAGTCAGGATCGTGTTTTGGTAAGGCCCATGAAAGATGGCAATCCGGGCGAGAAACCGGGGGTTAATCCTTGTTTCAGGCGGCGACTGGTTCTCTGATAATTCTGCTGTGAGCCGTACCATGATTCATGTCCTTGCGCTGTAATTTGCATTGACGTTCACTGCATATCTCTCATTAATACGAAAATTGTGCCGAACTCGCAGAAAATTATTCAGCCAAAAAACATCTTCGTGATTTTGGACAGTTAGCAAACAATATGTTTTGGTTAATGATATGAAAATAAAACTCGTAGCAGCGGCGGGCTGTGTCAGGAAGGTATTCAGGTGATTTCACCGGGGACTCAGGTCAGTTGGCTTGTTTGATCTTTTCCTCTGTGCAGAGAATTAACTCTTGTAAAAAAGCCGGTATTTTCATAATTTGACACACATTAATTTATTTGCAGTAAAGAAGGGTACGCTATTATGCCGATGGAAGTTCGCTACAGGGCAAACGAAGGTTACCTGCTGGTAAAAGCTTGCGGACAGTGGGATAAGGCTGAGGCGAAAGAGGAAATAGAAGCAATACGGGATGAGGCCAATAAACGCGGTCAAACCCGACTGCTGTTGGATGCACGGGATTTATTGCCGCCAACGTCCGAGATGACACGCTTCTACACCGGCGTACATATCGCCAAAATCCTGCCCCCATCCCTTCAAGGTGGCGGCATTCGCCGACCCTGAAATAAACAGGTTCGCCGAGCATACTGCGGTGAATCGGGGCGCCAATTTCGCTGTTTTCACAGAGGAAAAGGCTGCGATTGAATGGCTGCTGCATGAGGGTTAGTGTGTATATGTCCTGCCCGTAACGATTTCCGCCGGCGACAGGCGCGCACAACTATTCAAAGTCACAGGAGCAACCATGAAAAAATCCCTCGGCGCAAAGACACTGCTTTTCCCCACCCCGGTCCTGATGGTCGGCACTTACGACGAGGCGGGCAAGCCCAACCTTATGACCGCCGCCTGGGGGGGCATCTGCTGTTCGCAGCCCCCCTGTGTGGCTGTCTCCCTTCGCGAGGCGACCTATTCCCACGCCGCCATTGTGGCGCGTAAAGCCTTTACTGTCGGTATCGCCTGTGAAAGCAGGATGATGGCGGCTGATTACGCCGGTATCGTCTCGGGGCGTGACGTGGATAAATTCGCTGTTACCGGTCTTAACCCGGTAAAGAGCGACCTGGTAGATGCCCCCTATGCCGCCGAGTTTCCGGTTGTGCTCGAGTGCCGCCTGCTGCGGATTGTCGAGATCGGCCTGCATACCCAGTTCATCGGTGAAATTCTCGATGTGAAGGCCGACCATGCCGTGCTCGGTGAGGACGGCCTCCCCGATATCATGAAGATCAAGCCGCTGATATTCGATACCGCTCACCGGGGTTACCACGGCGTCGGCGCGGAGCTGGGCAAGGCCTTTACGGTTGGCAAGGAGCTGCAGCCGTGAGCAGGCAGGAGGTCACGCAGCAGGATAGAAGACTGGCGCGGCTGTGCGAACTCTGCCCGGTCTGTCGCCATGCCCGCCGCCGGCAGCAGGGGATCGCCTTTACCTTTGTCAGGAAGGTTGAAGCAGATATCTGCCCCTTTTGCCGGGCCTATGAGCGGGTACATGGCAAAAAGTCCCACGAGAAAGCGGATTGAAGCGAACTCTATATAACTCATTGCCAGGGTTAGCGTAGCTATTATGACCATTTTGTTCTGGATCGCCCTGGCAACGCTCATCCTGACCATCCTTGCCGCCTTCGATCTGTTCAGCGGCAACCGTTCAGTGCGCGCCCTGCGCGATTCATCACCCGACTCTCTCCCCGGTTCTCCCCGCGTCTCGATCATCGTCGCTGCCCGTAACGAGCAGCGCAATATCCGTGAAGCGCTGCAGTCGCTGCTTGATCTCTCTTATGCCGATTACGAACTGATCGTGGTCGATGATCGTTCCGAAGATGCAACCGGACAGATTCTGGAAGAAATGGCCGCTACACACCCCGGTCTGAAGATCCTCCGTATCGATGCTCTGCCGCCCGGCTGGCTCGGTAAGAACCATGCCTTGTGGGTCGGCAGCCGGCAGGCGAGCGGCGCGCTGCTGCTGTTCACCGACGCCGACATCGTCATGGAACCGACGGTGGTGACTCGGGCGGTTAATTATCTGCAGCAGCACCGGCTGGACCACCTTGCCGCAACACCGACGATGCTGATGCCGACCATCTCTCTCGGTATGTTCGGCGTTGCCTTCATCATCATCTTTTCACTCTTCACCCGTCCCTGGAAAGCCGCTGATCCCGAAAGCCGCTGCCATATCGGCATCGGCGCCTTCAATCTTGTCAGGAGCAGGGTTTACCAACAGGTGGGGGGGCATGAGACCATCCGCCTGCGCCCGGATGATGACATCAAGCTCGGCAAGATCATCAAACAGGCCGGTTTCCGCCAGGATGCAGCTTATGCAGCGGAATATCTGGCGGTGGAGTGGTATGCCTCGCTGGGAGAGGTGGTCAGAGGGTTGGAGAAGAACGCCTTCTCCGGCGCCGATTACAATATTGCCCTGGTAGCGACCGGGGTCCTGCTGCAGGTACTCTGCGGCATCTGGCCCTTTCTCGCTATCTTTGTTACGCACGGCCCGGTTCAGGTAATCTACTTGCTTACGTCGGCGCTGATACTGCTCGTTGTTGCCGACAGCGCCAGGTTCCATCAGGCGCGACCATGGTATGCCGTCGGCTATCCCCTGTCGGCGGCGCTGTTCGTGTTCATTCTGGTGCGCACCATGCTGCTGAATCTAATCCAGGGGGGGATTTACTGGCGCGGCACCTTTTATTCGCTAAAAGAGCTTAAGGGAAACAGGGTATGAATGTTCAGGCTTGATTTTTAGCGGGCTGAAAAGAGGCGCAGTTGTTAGCGGAGGTTGGTGAAGATGATCGTGCCGTCCGCCTGCAGGTAGCGATTGATGGGGGGAGAGGCATTCCGCGCGATCCGGTGAACGGCCATATGGCCGGGCATGAAATCAGGGGTGATGTTGACCCCGAAGCGCCAGGCTTCGAAGTGCAGGTGCGGGCCGGTGGAGCGCCCGGTTGACCCGGTATGGGCTATGACCGTGTCTCTGTCGACCAGCGCTCCGGCGCTGACACTGTTGTCTGCATGGTGGGCATATACCGTGGTCATGCCGTCCAGGTGGTCAAGAATCACAGTGTTGCCGTAACCCGGTTTCCAACCGCTGAAAAGTACTGTTCCTGCTGCGACCGGCTTGACCGGAGTGCCGGTGGGGGTGGCGATATCAAGCCCGTTGTGGTGTCTGAGTTTGCCGTCGATAGGATCGCTGCGCAGACCGGTGAGGGAGGTGATTCTCCCCTGAACAGGCAGGTTTCCGGCGTTGCTGCCTGCGTCCGCATGCAGCTGCGTAGCCGCTGCCTCCTGGCCGGTCTTGCTGCGCTTCTCCCGGTAGTTGCCGGTTTTGACCTGTTTGACCGCCTGCTCTTTCATGACAAGCTGAAAACGTTTGTCTCTGGGGGAGTCGGTGAAGGAGATGGTCTCATCGCCATTGTCCAGGCGGTAGATATCTGCCCGGACAGTTTCAACGGAAGCGGTGAAGCTAAGCAGCATGAGGAGGCAGAGCGTTCTTTTCATGGCAAGAACCCGGGCAATCTTTTTGTCAGCTTTCTTCAGGCGTGACGACAATGAAGGGATGACTGATTATCAAATCCACACATTTTGTGATTATACGCCCATAAAATAATTAATAACAGGCTGTTTATCCGGAGCAGCTTTGTTATAATGAATTCATGGTAGCGCTACCTCAACAGGAACAGAATAAAGCAAGAGGTGCAAAACGCAATTAGCAGCATTGGACAACAGAATCAACAAAGTACGGAGGATCGCATGACAGAAGATACTCCACCTGGCTGTTTAAGGGACATAACAGTTGAACCAGAGGCTGCTGTATAAGCCAAATGGCCCATGAAATGGGTATAAGTGAAACAAATGAGGCCCGCGTTTAAAGCGGGCCTTTCACTTTTTCATAGAGGCATAAATCATTAAGCCGCCGCAAAGTTACAGTGTCAAATCCCGATGCCCCTGGCACAACCTGTCCCTGAGCGCCGCTACTTCCCCGTCCTCGAGGTATTCATCGAAGCCCATGACGCGGTCGATTACTCCGGCCGGGGTGATTTCGACGATGCGGTTGGCAACAGTCGCGACGAACTGGTGATCGTGGGAGGAGAACAGCACCACCCCGCTGAAGGCGATCAGGCCGTTATTCAGGGCGGTGATCGACTCCAGGTCAAGGTGATTGGTCGGTTCATCCAGAACCAGGGCATTGGCGCCGGAGAGCATCATCTTCGACAGCATGCAGCGCACCTTCTCGCCGCCCGAGAGCACGCTGGTTTTTTTCAGAGCCTCTTCGCCGGAGAAGAGCATCCGGCCGAGAAAACCGCGGGCAAATGATTCCCCTTCGTCCGGGGGAGAATACTGGCCGAGCCATTCGACCAGATTCAGATCGGCGGCAAAGTAGCTGCTGTTTTCCTTGGGGAAGTAGGCAGAGGTGATGGTGATCCCCCAGCGGAAGCTGCCGCTGTCCGCTTCCATTTCTCCTGCCAGTATCTGGAACAGGGTGGTCTTGGCAAGGCTGTTGCCGCCGACGAAAGCGATCTTGTCCTCTTTGCGCACGATCAGGTCGAGTTTATGCAGTACCTCGATGCCGTCGATCTTTTTCGACAGCCCCGTGATCTCGAGGATGACATCGCCGCAGGGGCGCTCCGGCTTGAACACCACGTAAGGGTATTTGCGCGAAGAGACCGGCATCTCCTCGATGGTCAGTTTGTCGAGGAGCTTTTTCCGGGACGTGGCCTGTTTCGCCTTGGAGGCATTGGAGCTGAAGCGCTGGATGAACTCCTTGAGTTCGTTTGCCTTGTCAGTGACCTTGCGGTTCTCGTCCTGTTTCTGCTTGAGGGTCAACTGGCTCGCCTGGTACCAGAAATCATAGTTGCCGACGTAGACCCTGATGATACCGAAGTCGATATCGGCGACATGGGTGCAGACCTGATTGAGAAAGTGCCGGTCGTGGGAAACAACGATGACCGTGTTGTTGAAGCGGAAAAGGAAATCCTCCAGCCAGGCGATTGACTTGAGATCCAGGTGGTTGGTCGGTTCGTCCAGCAGGAGCACGTCCGGGTTGCCGAACAGCGCCTGGGCGAGGAGCACGCGCACCTTGTCACCGGGTTCAAGTTCTTTCATTTTTTTGTTGCGCAGCTCTTCCGGAATGCCGAGGCCGTTCAACAGCACCGCTGCCTCTGATTCCACTTCGTAGCCGTTCATTTCGGCAAATTCCCCCTCAAGCTCTGCCGAGCGGATGCCGTCCTCTTCGGAAAACTCGGCTTTCGCATAGATTGCCTCCCGCTGGGCCATTACTACGTAGAGCCGCTTGTGACCCATTATGACCGTATTGAAGACCGTCTCCTCGTCGAAGGCGAACTGATCCTGGCGGAGTACCGCGATCCGCTCCCTCGGCCCGACAATGACATCCCCCTTGTCAGCCTCCGTCTCACCGGCAAGAATCTTCAGAAAGGTTGACTTGCCCGCGCCGTTTGCGCCGATCAGGCCGTAGCAGTTACCCGGGGTGAACTTGATGTTTACGTCCTTGAAGATAACCCTCTTGCCGTAGGCGAGGGCGATATTGGCTGCTGCGATCATGGTGTGACTCCCTTATTGTGACAATAAAAAAACCACAGGGTCGATCCCTGTGGTCAGGTGAATTCATGAGAGAATAGCACATCTGCCCGTATTTCCAAAGCTATTTCTGTTGGCATCTCTTGTCCCGGTATCAGGAATCCTTTATTACCGCTTCTTTCCTTTCCCCTTGCTCCCGGGGCAAAGATAGGGTATTAAAGACAGGTAATATTTCATGTAATGATATGGAGGGGTTAGTGCCTGACAGGACAGGATCAAGGCGTAATAGAACCAGAGCCGTCCGCTCAGCCTTGTGCTGCCGGGCGGTTTTCGCTTCGGTGCTCCTTAAAGGTCGGACCTGGAGCAGTATGCGCAGCAATTATGCAGTATGACTCTGGAGCATGAGGAAGCGATGAACGAACAACAATGCAACGATCTCCTGCACGGTATAACACTGCAGATGATGTTGACAGAACTGGTGGCTGAGTATGGCTGGGACGAGCTCGGCAGACGTATCGCGATCCGCTGCTTTACCCATGACCCGAGTATCTCCTCCAGTTTGAAGTTTTTGCGGCGCACCCCCTGGGCAAGGGACAAGGTCGAGGAGTTGTACCTGCGGTGGAAACTGGAGTAACTGCTGATTCCTGCTGACCGTAGGGGTCTTTTCAGCGTGCCTGTAATGAGGAACACCATGAAATCATTGATCAATCATTTGAAGAAGAAATTCATTGCCGGACTGTTCGTGGTAATCCCGGTCGGCATCACCATCTTTATTCTCAAGTTTCTCTTCAATTTTGCCGACGGCATTCTCGGCAGTTACCTTGACGCACTTTTCAGTCTCGTCACCCACCAGGAACAGCATCTCCCCGGTCTCGGCATGATCACCGGCGCTCTGGTTCTTTACCTCGCCGGACTGGTGGCTACCAATGTTTTCGGCACCAGGTTGCTCAGGTACGGGGAGGAACTGCTGCAACGAATCCCGCTCGTCAAATCGATCTACTCTTCCAGTAAACAGTTGACCAAGGTCTTCAAGGAAGGAAAGAGTTCCTACCGGCGGGCCGTTTTCGTTGAGTGGCCACGTCCGGGGGTCAAGGCAATCGGTTTTGTGACGGCCGAAGTGGAACAGGACGGCAGCCGCCTGGTTGTTGTTTATCTGCCGACCATGCCTAATCCGACTTCGGGCTTTGCCCTGTTCTTTCGTGAAGATGAGGTGTTCGACAGCGGTATGAGTGTCGAGGAGGCGTTGAAATTCGTCGTTTCCGCCGGAGCGGTAGTGACCTGACAGGGCGGTAAAATCTTATCCCTTTTTATTTGAGAGGCATACCATGACCATTTACGATTTCAGCGTAACCACCATTGACGGCGAACTGCAGACACTGGCCGCTTACCGGGGCCAGATCCTGTTGATCGTCAATGTCGCCAGCAAATGCGGCTTCACTCCCCAGTACGCCGGTCTTGAGAGCCTTTATCAGCGCCACCGCGACAAGGGGGTTGCCGTATTGGGTTTCCCCTGTGATCAGTTCGGTCACCAGGAGCCGGGGGCTGAAGCGGAGATCAAGAGCTTCTGCTCGCTTACCTATGAAGTAACTTTCCCGCTGTTCGCCAAAATAGAGGTCAACGGCGACAAGGCGCATCCGCTTTACAAATATCTGAAAACCGAGCAAAAGGGTCTGCTCGGCAGTGAGTCCATCAAATGGAACTTCACCAAATTCCTGGTCAACAGGGAAGGGGAGGTGGTGAAGCGCTACGCGCCGACCGATACGCCGGAGGCTATCGAGAAGGATATCGTTTCCCTTATCTAGGAGGCTGAAAATGATTACCGATTATCAGGTGGTGTACGGGCATGACATCTGGGTCATGGAAGCAAAAGTCAAAGAATTGCTGGCTGATGGCTGGCAACCGTTCAACGATCTGCAGCTCTCCACGCCGGTAAAGGAGAATGTAATCACCCCTTTTTATGCACAGGTCATGGTCAAAACAAACGGTTGAAGTTCAGGCAGGCCTAAAATAGCGTGGAGAGATATGCGACCTTCAAGGCAAATCCGGGCGACAAGGCTTGAGGATCTTCCCAATGTCGGAAAATCACTTTCTTGCAAGCGGTGAAGCGTTTCCCTGGTGGAAGTTTACCGGGCAAGGGAAAAGACTTCCTGAATCAGCTCCGGGAGCAGCTAAGAACTGAATAGCTCTTTTCAGGCCGTTTCAGTTTCCATCCGGAGATTCGGGATGAAAACAATATACCGGAAAACACAAAAGCCGCCTCCAAAGGAGACGGCTTTTGTGTTCACGTTGTTGCCGGAATTACTTGACTGCAGGCGCTGCCGGTGCTGCTGCCGGCGTTGCTTCTTCCTTCTTCACGGCTTTCTTGGCTTTTTTGGCTTTCTTTACTTTAGCAGTTTTCTTGCTTTCGGCCTTGATCGGCGGGTGGCCTGCCGGCATTGCTGCAGGCTCTTCGGCGAGGACGATACCGGCGAAAGAGAGGATAACAAGGGCGGACAGGATTGTGGTGAGTGCTTTTTTCATTGGATAGCTCCTTGATTGTGTTGATGCTGCTGTTACCCTGGTTCATAGCAGATACTGTGCCATCGGCCGGATAACCTGTAACTGCCTGAATATCTGGCGTAATAATGCTCTGTCAGCCGGGGTGGCGCTGGTTGATACCTCATTGGCGTCAGGCGATGCTGCAAATGGGGTGCTCCCTGCCAGGCATAGATGTCACCTCCCCTGGCGGCATGATCCTGAATTTCCTGACCATGCCGACAGGGTGGTAGGAACGTTTTGCCTCCCGCAGCCCACTCTCCCCCAGATCCTGTTCCCGGTTGATGTAGATGCAGTCAACGGATTGCCGGCGGCTGAACTCCCGGTTCACCAGCTGCGCCAACCCCTCAAGAAAAGGTTCAGCTTTTTCAAAGTGGCAGACAGTGGTCGAATCGTTAAGCCGATCGCCAAGGGCAAAGGCGGCTACGCTGTCAGCTGTCAGCACCACCACACCAAAAAGTCCAAGCTCATCGGCAAGCTCGAGACCTTCGCGGGTTGCGTCAATTTCTGTTGCTAGCGACCGGCTCATGCCGTCCAGATGAACCTTTTGCCACTCTGCCAGCAGATGCAGCGCTCCCGGCAGATGCTTCACGGAAAAAGGCTCGACAGTGAAACTGTGGCGTGAGGTAAAGTAGTTGATCCGGTTCTTTTTCTTGTGGAAACGATTGCCGGGAAGTTCGACAAGCTCGCTTCGCAGGTAAAGATAGTCGTTATTATCCCGGTCTTCGCTGATAGCAAAGCCCCCACCCTCCAGAAATTCCGTTACAAACTGCTCGTCGGCGCCATAAAGGGTAAGTCCCTCCTGCAGAAGCTTGCGTGCAGTCGCCCACCGCTTCCCGGAGACGGGAGGGAGAAAATAAGGCAGACCGTCATAACCGCAGCCGAAGATGACCAGGCTGTCGGCAACGACGCTGACTCTGTATTGATGGATCCGGCGGAAGAGGAACAGGTTTGCGAAGGAGAGCTCGGAAACCAGCGGCTGCAGGGCGTGAAAATGCTTCGTGAAAAGCGCTCTGTCAGCGAGTTCCAGCGGTCTGGTTGCAGGATATGGCGGTATGCGGGACATGGTTACTCCCTGCTACTCGGCAAGCTTCCTCCGGAAGATCAGCAGTGCTGCCACGAAAGATACTGCTGCACAGAGGAAAAGGTTGGCATTGAAGAGGATGGAAAAACTGCCACCTATCAGAGTCTGGCGCGCCCCTTCGAACAGGGCTGTCGTCGGCAGCAGGCGAACCACGGCGGCGATGCCGGGCGGGTACGATGAGAGCGGGAAAAACAGCCCGGACATGAAGATGAGCGGCATGATCAGCACCGCTTCCACCCGGCCGATGGTCTCCGGCTTGTCCATAAGTGTGCCGCTGATGACCCCGGCGCAGGAGAAAAGTGCGGAGCCGGGGATGAGGAAGGCGAGATAGGCAACGAGGCTGGTCAGCGGGAAACGGAAAGGGGTAATGGCAAAGATGACCATGGCAACCGCCAGCCCTTTCAACAGCCCGTGAGAGAAGCCGGACAGGATCTTGGCAATGACGATCTCCGAAACCGAAATCGGCGTAACCCGGTACGACTCGATGGTGAACTGAACCCGGCGGTGAAACCAGAGACTCCAGACACTTTCGTTGTAGGCGGCATTGACGGCGGTCATGGTGATAAGCCCCGGGGCGATGAACAGACCGTAAGGTACACCATCCACCGGCCCGATATAACTCTGCATGCCGATGCCGAAAGCGAGGTAGATGGTGAGTGGATAGGCGACAACCGCCACCATCTCCGAGAGGATGCTGCGGCGCAGCACCAGCATGTCCCGGCGCCAGATGGCAATAGCTCCCTTGAGATTCATTCGCGCACCTCTGTCCCGGTCAGGCTGATGAAAACCTCTTCCAGAGTCTTTTCCCGCAGGGAGATGCGGCGCAGTTCGGCGCCGTTCAGCGCCGAGACAACCTCTGCCAGGCATTCCCACCTGTCGAGGTTCACTGTAACCACTTTGCCCGCGATCTCCAGCTTGCCGACACAGGCCATCCGGCGCAGAGCCTCGGCAAAACGGTCTGCTTCTTCGGTAAACTCGATCTCGTAAATGGCGCCGCCGGTCAGTTGATCCTTCAGTTCGGCGCTGCTCCCCATGGTGATCAGCCTGCCGTGATCCATGATGGCGATCTGTTCGCAGAGCTGCTCCGCCTCTTCCAGGTAGTGGGTAGTAAGGAAAATGGTCATTTTCCCGGCAATGGAGCGGATGTAATCCCAGACAGCGCGGCGGGACTGGGGGTCGAGACCGGTGGTCGGCTCGTCGAGGAAAAGTACCTGCGGTTCATGGATCAGTGCCCTGGCAACAACCAGGCGGCGCTGCATCCCGCCGGAGAAGGTATCGGGAAAGTTGTGCTGGCGGCCTGAAAGCCCGAACAGTTCCAGCAGTTCGTCGATCCGTACTTTATACCTTTTCGGCTCCATGGCATGAAGCCTGGCATGCAGTTCAAGGTTCTCCCTGGCGGTCAGGTAGCGGTCCAGGCTGTTCTCCTGGGAGACCACGCCGATCTGCCTGCGAATCTCCCGCCCATGCAGGGCCGTATTCAGGCCGGATACAAAGGCCTCTCCGGAGGTGGGGCGCATCAGCGTGGTCAGTATCCTGATGAGGGTGGTTTTGCCGGCGCCGTTCGGTCCGAGCAGGGCGAAGATGGTGCCGCGTTCCACCTTCAGGTCGAAGGAGTCAAGGGCAGTCAACGAGCCGTAACGCTTGGTGACGCCACGGGCGATGATGGCGAAGTCTTTCTTCATGGGGAACATCGGATTTTCAGGACGGGAATTTGCATTTTCACCGAAGAATATACACGGCCGGATTGCCCCGGTCAATGGATGGTTTGTCTCCCTTTCCACTTGCCTCTGCAGAGCAGATAAGGTACTAAAGATGAATGATTTTCATGACGATCCGCTGGTGATACAGGTAACGGCAACCGCAGTAACAGTTCTGGAGACAGGCATGCCGATGAAAAAAAAGATCGTCATAATCGGTGGCGGGGTAGCCGGACTTTCCGCCGGTATTTATGGCCAGCTGAGCGGCTATGATACCGAAATAATCGAGATGCACACTGTTCCCGGAGGGCAGTGCGCTGCCTGGGACAGGCAGGGGTACCGTTTCGACTACTGCCTGCACTGGCTGGTCGGCACCGCCGCCGGGCCATTCCATGAAATCTGGAAGGATACCGACGTCATAACGGACAGCGTCAAAATCATTGATCATGAGATCCATAGCAAGGTTTTTGCTGGCGACGGTACTGATTTTACCATCTATACCAACCTTGACCGCTGGGAGAGTTACCTGGTCGATATTGCGCCTGAAGACAGCGCAACCATCAGAATAATGTGTGCTGAAATGCGGACAGTGTCTGTTCTGGAGCCCTTCACCCTGCCGCCGGAACTGCGCGGCCCATTGGTATATCTGCGCGCACTCGTCAAAATGTTCCCGGCACTTTTCGTGATGCGGAAATATCTGAAGATGAGTTGCGCACAATATTTCCGCAAACTGAACTTCAAGAACCGGCGCCTCGCCTTTTTCCTCGACAGTCTTTACGCCAAAAGGGATTGTTCGGCCATGGCTTTCCTCATGCTGCTCGGCTGGTTCAACAGGAAGAATGCCGGTTATCTTATCGGCGGTTCACTCCCCCTGGTTTCGCGCATGGCGGCCAGGTACAGGGCCGGTGGCGGCAGACTGACCCTCGGCCGGCAGGTCAAAAAGATTCTCGTCGAAAATGATACCGCAGCCGGTGTTATCCTCGTTGACGGGACAAAAATTCTCGCTGACCATGTAATCAGTGCCGCTGATGGCCATACTACCCTTTATGAAATGCTTGCGGGGATGTACCTGACCAGGGAAATCGAAGAGGCTTATGGCACCTGGCCCCTGTTCTCGCCGCTGGTTAAGGTTTCTTTTGGTATTGACAAGGAGATAACAACCGACTACCCGCTCCAGACCTATCTGGAAGCAGGTAAAAATATCGGCGCTACCTCGGTTACTGCGGGCTATTCCATCATGAATTATTCCTTCGATCCAACCATGGCGCCTGTCGGCAAGACGGTAATTGTCCTCCGTTATGAGAGCCCCTGGGCACTCTGGAAAGATCTCGCCGGGGAAGCATATGCCGCGGAGAAAAAGCAGATCGAGCAGGATGCAGTGGCTATCCTGGAAAAACGGCTGCCAGGCATAACAAGGCACATAGAAGTAATTGATATTGCCACCCCGCAGACAGGTGTCCGCCATACCGGTGTCTGGCAGGGAGCCTATGAAGGCTTCATGCCGACCAGTAAAAATATCACCAAAAGACTTAAGGCGACATTGCCCGGACTGCGAAATTTCCAGATGTGCGGACAATGGCTTGCCCCGGGAGGCGGGCTGCCGCCAGCCGCACAATCTGGCAAGTGGGCCATACAATCGATCTGCAAGCAGGATAAAAAAAGTTTTTACAATAGCAGCGGCAATATTTGAAACAGAGAGGTGTTTTAACGTGAAGAAAAAAGTTTTTATGCTGGCAGTCCGTTTGTCGCTGTTTTGCGGCTGCACGAACAAGGAAGAGGAAAGAAACTCGTCGGCACCTGGCAGGAAATCAATAACCATAAAGGGGCGCTGATATTCAAGAGCGACTACAATGGTGAGGCATACTGGCCGGACGAGGCCGGTGCGCAGCAGGGGTCGGCAATGAAATGGCAGATTTTGAAAGGTCAAAACAAGGTGTCGGTAATTACCCCGCCCGGTCCGGTCATTTTTGATATCAAGGGAAACCGTTTGATAGCGCCGAACGGAGTGGTGCTTGTTAAAGTAAAACAGGCTGAAGGCTGAAGGCAGACCTTTGGTTACTACAATATTTCCCTGAACAGACCGCAAATTTGTTGCACTCTTCTGATAACAGCGCTTTTCCTTCAGCCTTCAGTCTGATTACCTGCATTGGTTAAAGGAACTCATGTCTTTTACCGTCTACACGAGCAACCGGATGGAGATGCTTGCGGCGCAACTCGGGCAACTCCTTGCCCGGCCGCTGCAATCAACACTCACGGCTGAAGTTGTTGTCGTCCAGAGCAAGGGGATGCAGCGCTGGCTGGCCATGGAGCTGGCCAAACGCTACGGTGTCTGGGCCAACTGCGCCTATCCGTTTCCCAATAAATTCGTCTGGGATATCTTTGCCAGGGGACTGGCAGACACGCCTGGCAGCGATCCATTCGAACCGGCAAAGATGCTCTGGCGGATCATGCGGCTGGTTGACCGCTTGATCGACCAGCCGGAATTTGCCGAAATCAAGGGCTATCTGCTCGGGAGCAATCCCGGGTTGAAAAGGTATCAGCTGGCCGGCAAGATTGCCGACACTTTTGATCAGTATACTCTCTTCCGGGGCGATCTGCTTGCCAACTGGGAGGCAGGGGCGGGGGGGGACTGGCAGGCGGTTCTCTGGCGGGCCCTGGTGGCGGAAAGCGATGGTTGTCACCGGGGCAGGGTGCAGGCGGAGTTTCTGGCCAAGCTGGCAGCAGGCAAGATTGACAACAGCCTGCTTCCCGGGCGGATAACAGTATTCGGCATTTCATATCTGCCGGCATTCCATCTGCAGGTTCTGGCAGGCATTGCCGCCTTTACCGAGGTCAACCTTTTCATCATGAGCCCCTGTCAGGAGTACTGGGGTGACATCCTCCCCGGCCGGGTTGCTGCCAGACTGCCTGCTGTTCAGCGGGAAAAGGTAGATGAAGGCAATGCGCTGCTGGCGTCGCTTGGTCGACTTGGCCGGGATTTTTCCAATCTGCTGCTGGAGTGCTTCGATCTTTCCGGCGGTGAAGTGAATCTTTATCAACAGGCTGCCGGGGAGACGCTGCTGGCGACAGTGCAGAATGATATCCTCTTTCTCCGTCAGGCCGGGTCCGGCCCTAAAAGAAGTGTCACAACCACCGACGCTTCAATCCGCTTCCACTCCTGTCACAGCGCCATGCGCGAGATCGAGGTGCTGCACGACAATCTGCTGCAGCTGTTTGCCGGCGATCATGAACTGCAACCGCGCGATATTCTGGTGATGACGCCGGATATTGAAACCTACTCCGCCTACATTGCGGCCGTCTTTGACGGCAGTGAAAATCCTCTGCTGCGGATCCCCTATTCAATTGCCGATCGTACCGTCAGGAGTGAAGGCAAGCTGGCTGACGCCATGATTGCCATTCTCGATCTGCCTGGACAGCGTTTCACTGCTCCGGCGGTGATGGCCATTCTCTCCTCTACTGCCGTCTATTCACGGTTCGGCCTGGTGGAGGCGGACCTTGACCAGGTCAAGAAATGGATCGAGGAGACAGCCATCCGCTGGGGGCTGGATGAGCATGACCGGGAAAAAGCCGGGTTGCTGCCGTACCGTGAACAGAGCTGGCTGGCCGGTCTGGAGCGGCTGCTGCTCGGCTATGCCATGCCTGAGGAGGATGAGCGGCTCTTTGCCGGGATTCTCCCCTACGACAACATTGAGGGGTCTGGTGCGGCAGTTCTTGGCAGGCTGGTTGCCTTTGTCAGGGCAATCCACAAAATCGTCGCCAGACTGGATGAAAAACGCCCGCTTGCCGCCTGGGGGGAACTGCTGCAGTCGCTCTTCGAGGACTTCTTTACGCCGGGGGAAGATGAGGCGACGGAGGCGGTCGCCATCAGCCGGGTGATCAATGAGCTTGGCGTACTGCAGCGTGAAACTGTTTTCACGGCCGAGATCGAGCTGGCGGTAGTCCGCGCCTGGCTGCTCGGCAGGCTTGTCGGCGAGGAGCGGGGGCTCGGCTTTCTTTCCGGCGGTGTTACCTTTTGCGCCATGCTGCCGATGCGCAGCATCCCCTTCAAGGTAATCGCCCTGATCGGTATGAACGATGGCATTTTCCCGCGGCAGAACCGGCCACCAGGCTTTGATCTGATCGGCCGCTCACCCCGGACCGGGGACAGGTCGCTGCGGCATGAGGATCGCTACCTCTTTCTCGAATCGATTCTCTCTGCCCGGCAACGCCTTTATATCAGCTTTATCGGCCAGAGTGTCAGGGATAACAGCATTGTGCCGCCGTCGACACTGGTCAGCGAGCTGCTTGACTATCTGGAGCGAAACTATGCGGCGGCTGAAGGCGGACTCCTGGACAACCTGCTGACAAGCCACCGGCTGCAGCCTTTCAGCGCCGACTATTTCACCGGCAGAGCCGGGCTTTGCAGTTATTCCCGGGAAAATTTCGAGGCGGTTACCCGCAAGCTGGCAACGGTAAGGGTGCAGCGGGAGTTCATCAGCGACGCTCTCCCGTTGCCGCCGGATAGCATGCGTGATGTCAGCCTTACCTCTTTATTCTCCTTTTTTGCCAACCCGGCAGCGTATCTGCTCCGCTATCGCCTCGGTATCCGCCTGGAAGAGCTGGCAGCGCCGCTGGCAGAACGGGAAGCATTTACCACCGACGGTCTGGACGCCTACGGGCTCAAGCAGAAAATTCTTGAACGGATCGTTGGCGGGGAAAATGTTGCCGACCTGCTGCCGGTTGCCAGGGCACGCGGCATTCTGCCCCCTGCACACCATGGCGAACTGGTCTTCAAGCGGCTCGCCGCCCAGGCAGCAGAACTGGCCGCCCTGGTCAGGGCGTCACAGGGTGCGGTGGAAAGGCTGGCGCCACTTGATTTCGAGCTGCAGCTGGGAGACTTCAGGCTGAGCGGCCGCCTTGACAACATCCTCGGGGATCAGCTGCTCCGCTACCGCTGTGCCAAGCTTGGCGCCAAGGATAAGATCAGGTTCTGGATCGAGCACCTGCTTCTTAATCTGCTCGCCCGTGAAGGGTATCCGCTCACCAGCCGTCTCATCATGGCTGACGCTACTGTTGACCTGTCTCCCTGTGCCACAGGCGGCGATTGCCTGCAGCGCCTGCTTGCACTCTACTGGGAGGGGCTGCAGCAGCCGCTCAAGTTCTTTCCCCGTTCTTCCCTGGCCTATGTCAAGACAGGCAGGCTTGAAGATGCCGCCAAAGTGTGGAATGCCGAGCGCTTTCCGGAGAAGGATGACCGTGCCTTTCGGCTCTGTTTCGGTGAGCAGAGCCCGCTTGATGACGAGTTCGCCCGGATCGCCGCTGCTGTCTTCGGTGAATACCAGCGCCACAAGAGGGCCCGTTGATGAGAACGTTTGCCGGTCTCACCATCACGCTTGGCGGGCAAAATCTGATCGAGGCGAGTGCCGGTACCGGCAAGACCTACGCAATCACCACGCTTTACGTCCGGCTGCTGGTTGAGCAGGGGCTCTTGCCGGAAAACATCCTCGTCGTCACCTTTACCGAAGCTGCCACCAAGGAGCTGCGCGACCGGATCCGGACACGCATCCGTGAGGCACGCGACGCCTTTGCCGGACTGCCGGCCACGGATGAGGCTGTTGCCGGCATACTTTCGGCTGCTGCCGGTAATGACGGTTCCGGAGCAGAACTGGCGCGGGAACGTCTTGAAGCTGCCTTGCAGACGTTTGATTGTGCCGCCATATCCACCATCCACGGCTTTTGTAATCGCGCCCTGCAGGAAAATGCCTTCGAAAGCGGCTCTCTTTACGATACCGAATTGACACCGCT
Source organism: Geobacterales bacterium (assembly GCA_038206285.1). Classification (GTDB taxonomy): domain Bacteria; phylum Desulfobacterota; class Desulfuromonadia; order Geobacterales; family DSM-12255; genus VEOV01. The sequence goes on along the minus strand of JBBRBA010000023.1, from coordinate 21,409 downwards.
GCAGACGCCGCTGGTAAAAGGTCTGGTCGATGATTTCTGGCGGCTCAACTTTTTCGGGAAAGAGGCGGATCTTCTCCCCCTGGCCGATGTCAACAAATGGACCCCCGAGACCCTTGCCGCTTTCCTCAAGGGGAAGCTCGGCAATCCGGCACTGGAAATCGTGCCGCGCTTCACTCCTGCCGACATTGAGCGGAGCGAAGCTGCCTGTTTGGAGGCATTCGCCGCTGTAGCCAAAATCTGGCAGGAGCGGCAAGCGGCAATCAGCAGCCTGATGGTTGAACATGAAGGGCTGCGCCGTTCGGACAAAACCTATCGCCAGGATATACTTGAAGCAATGCTTGAAGAAATGGACTGCTACCTCCGCAACGGCATGCCTTATCAGCTGTTTGACAGGTTCGACAGATTCACTGTCCGGTTCGTTGACGAGCAGCGGCAGAAGAAAAAAGAGCCGCCAACAGATCCGTTTTTTGAAAGCTGCCAGGTCCTGGCCGACGCTGTCAAGCAGAGGAAACATGCGTTTCTCTGGAGCCTTTATACCTTTGTGCGTGCCGGACTCCCACGCAAAAAAGCGCAGCACAATCTCCGTTTCTATGATGACCTGTTGACCGATCTGCTTACGGCACTGCAAGGAGAGAATGGGGCACAGCTGGCGACGCGGATACGTGGCCGCTACAAAGCCGCTCTTATCGACGAGTTCCAGGATACTGATCAGGTGCAGTACCGGATTTTCCGGTCGATATTCGCTGTTGACCAGGTGCCGCTCTTTTTGATCGGCGATCCCAAACAGGCTATTTACAGTTTCCGCGGCGCCGATATCTTTGCCTATCTGGCAGCTAAAGAGGATATCCCTTTGGCGCGGCACTTTACCATGGACCGGAACTGGCGTTCGACGCCGCTGCTGGTGGCGGCGGTCAATCTCCTCTTCAGCCGGCAGCCGGAGCGGCCGCTGCTTTTTGCCAAACTGGATTACCCGCAGGTGGCGGCGGCCCGTCCGGAGCAGCCGCTGCTTGTCGGTAACCGCGATGTGGCGCCGATGCAGGTATGGTTCATGGGCCGGGATGCCGACAGCAGCAAGCCGCTGGAGCTGAACCGTGCCAGACCGCGGATCGTCGCCGCGGTTGGTGCCGAAATTGCCGGACTGCTTGCCGACGGAGCTCAAGGTAAGGCAACAATCGCCGCGAGAGCCGTCGAGCCGGGAGATATTGCCGTCATTGTCCGCAGTCATGGTGAGGCCGGGTCGATCCATGACGAACTGGTAAGCCGCGGCATTCCGGCGGTTGTCAGGAGCAATGCCAGCATTTTTGCCAGTGAAGAAGCAGTCGAGCTCTGCTGTCTGCTGGCGGCGCTGGCCGAGCCCTCTCATGAGGGTAAGGTGCGCGCTGCCCTGGTGACATCACTGCTCGGGGTAAGCGGTAATGACATTGTCAGTCTGCTTGCGGAGGCAACTGCAGCAGAGTGGGAGCAGCGGCTGGCCAGGTTTCGCGACTACCATGACCTCTGGCGGACGCGCGGTTTCATGGCGATGTTCCGCCGGTTTCTGGCCCGGGAAGGGGTCAGGGGGCGCCTTCTGGCAATGCCGAACGGGGAGCGGCGGCTGACCAATGTTCTGCACTGCAGTGAACTGCTACACTCTGCGGAGAGTTCTGCCCGCCTCGGTATAGACCCCCTTCAGACCTGGTTCTGCAATCAGGTAAGCAGCCCGCCCGAAGGAGAAGAGCACCAGCTCCGGCTTGAATCCGACGAAAAGGCGGTGCGGATTCTTACCATTCACGTCAGTAAAGGTCTCGAATTCCCCATTGTTTTCTGCCCCTTTTCCTGGGGGGGCGTCTTTGCCAACGATGAAACCGTAGTCTGCCATGAAGACGGCAGGATGGTGGCTGACTTCGGTTCGGAAGATATTGCCCGGCACCGGCAGCTGGCGCGGGAAGAGTCGCTGGCGGAAAATCTCCGCCTGCTTTACGTGGCGTTGACGCGGGCGAAATACCGCTGCTATCTGGTCTGGGGTAGGTTCAGGCATAGCGAGAGTTCGGCCCTTGCCTATCTGCTTCATGGACCGCAGGAAGAAGCGTCTGACATCCTCCGGTTTCTTTCCGATGAGATGAAGGAGATCAGTGACACCGCTCTGCTTGCGACTTTGCAGGAGATGGCAGGAGACAGCAGGGGGCTGCTCGCGGTGACGGTGAATCCGCAAACTGCCGCCGCAGCGGCTTTGGCGACTGCGGCGGTGATGCCGGTTTTGCACTGCAGCATGGTTGACCGCAGGATAGAGAACGGCTGGCAGGTGTCGAGCTTTTCATCGTTTGTTGGCGGGCATCTGGAAACAGCGGAGCTTCCCGACCATGATCAACGGCGCAAAAACGAGTTACTACAAGCGGCTGCCACTCCTTTGGAAGGATCGATCTTCGCCTTCCCGCGCGGCGCCAGAGCCGGGACTTTTCTCCATGAAATATTCGAGAAAATTGATTTTGCCGCCGCAACCGCCGCAGCGGTCAATACGCTGGTGACCGATGCCCTTGCCAGGTCAAGCTTTGCGCTAAAATGGCACGAAACCTTGTCTGCCATGGTGCAGCAGACAATTGCCGTCCCCCTTGGCCCTGGCGACAGCAGTTTTTGTCTCGCCGGGCTTGCGCCGCACAGTTGGGTTACGGAGATGGAATTTTACTTCCCGCTTAAATTTATCAGTTCAAAGCAGCTGGCGACTGTTCTGCAAAAGCATGACAGCTCCCACGCCGATCTTTCCAGGGTAGCCGCCATGCTCGATTTCCGCGAAGTCCAGGGGATGGTACGCGGTTTTGTCGATCTGGTCTGCAGACATAACAACAGGTATTACATCCTTGACTGGAAATCGAACCACCTTGGCAACAGCGTGGAGGATTACGGCCGGGAACAGCTCTCCAGGGCAATGACCGCCAGTCTCTACCCGTTGCAGTACCTTCTCTATACCGTGGCGCTCAACCGCTATCTGCAGCTGCGGGATCCTGCCTACAGCTATGAAGAGAACTTCGGCGGCGTGTTCTACCTGTTCCTGCGGGGCATCGATGCGGCCCGCCCTTCATGCGGCGTGTTTCATGATCTGCCTGCGGTTGCTCTGGTGAACGAGCTGACCGCCTGTCTTGTCGATTGCGAGGGGGCCTGAGATGGAAGCGATTGTCCAGCTGCGGGAGATTGACAGCCAGTTTGCCGATTTCATCTGTCGTCTGGCCGGCAGTGACAGCGAAGCGCTGCGGACTGTAGCAGGCAACCTGAGCGCGGCTGTCGGCCAGGGGGATATCTGTCTTGACCTTGCCGAAGTTGCCGGCTTTGAAGCGGTGGAGCTGGCCGCTTTACTCCGCTCCACGGTGGTGGTCGGTGCGCCGGGAGAATTCAAACCGCTTGTTCTTGATCCGGCCGGCAGACTCTATCTCTTTCGCTATTGGCAGTATGAACACGATCTGGCCGCGGCGATCAAACGGATGGCCGGCGACCCTTTGCCACTGGATCTGAACGTCTTGCAGGCAGGCCTGACGCGGCTGTTCCCCCGGCAGGAGAATGAAGCGGACTGGCAGCAGATTGCGGCGGCAACGGCAGTGCGCAGCCGTTTTGCCGTCATCTCCGGTGGACCCGGCACCGGCAAGACCTCGACAGTGGTGAAGATCATTGCCCTGCTGCGGCAGCAGCCGGGCAATGATCATATCCGCATTGCCCTGGCCGCCCCCACCGGCAAGGCGGCGGCACGCCTGAAGGAATCAATTCATGCCGCCCGCAACAGCCTGCTGTCCGCCACTGATACGCTGGAAAATTTCCCCGAAGATGTGGCCACCATTCACCGGCTGCTCGGCGTCATTCCCTCTTCCTGCCGTTTCCACCATAACAGGGAGAATCCTCTTCCCTTCGAGGTCGTCATCATTGATGAAGCCTCCATGGTGCCGCTGCCGCTGCTTGCCAAGCTGCTGGCCGCAATGGCGCCGCAGGCCAGGCTGATCATGCTCGGCGACCGCGATCAGCTGTCATCGGTGGAAGCCGGCGCCGTGCTCGGAGATATTTGCGCCAGCGGGGAGACCCATGCATATTCCCGGGAGTTTGCCGCTTTTACCGCTAAAGTAACCGGGGTAACGCTCGCCCGGCAGCAGTCGGCCGGAGCAGTGCCGCTATTGGCGGACGCCGTCGTCGTTTTGCAGAAAAACTACCGTTTCGGCAGCGCCAGTGGCATCGGCGCACTAAGCAGAGCCATCAATGACGGCGAAGGCGCTGCCAGTCTCGACGCTCTCATGACCGGACGCTACCCGGATGTCTGTCTGCAGCCGGTACCGTCGCTGCATGAGCTGGAAGCGCAACTGGCCGAGGCCGTCACCAGCGGCTATGGCGTTTATCTGGCAGAAAAGGATCCGGCAGCCGCTCTTGATCTGTTTGACCGCTTTCGGGTTCTCTGTGCACTGCGTCAGGGGGGCTATGGCGTGGCAGCGATCAACCAGGCGATTGAAAACTGTCTTGCTGCCAAGGGGCTGATAGCGCCGCAAAAAGAGTGGTACCAGGGCCGGCCGGTGATGATTACGCGCAACGATTACAGCCGCCAGCTGTTCAACGGTGACATCGGCATTACGCTCCCCGACCCGGACAATGTTGACCAGTTGGCGGTTTGTTTCCGCGCGGCTGATGGCGGGGTAAGAAAGATATCGCCATTCCGGCTGCCGGCGCATGAAACGGTCTATGCGATGACGGTTCATAAAAGCCAGGGTTCGGAATTCGAGCGGCTGCTGTTGATCATGCCCCCTTTTGACAGCCAGCTGCTGACGCGGGAGATACTTTATACCGGGCTGACGCGGGCCAGGACAGCGGCAGAAATATGGTGCAGCGTAGAGATCCTGCTGGCAACAGTCAGCCGCCGCATTGCCAGACGTTCCGGCCTGCGCCAGGCGCTCTGGGGGTAGGTGGAGGAATCTGCGCCGTCAGGCAGCTATGCTGCTGACGGCTTATTTGTTTGTAACGGGTTATTTAAAGGGTATTTTTTTGAAGGAGCCGATTTGTCCGGCAAGGATAAATTTAATGTTTCGGTTTTGGTGGCAATGGCTCAGCTCTGGTACGTCGCCACTATAGTCGATCCTACCGATCCGGTATCCGGGGGTGCAATCCGCAATAACCTTATGGGATTTGTCTCTGTATTGCATAACCGCTAAAAAGACCTATATTTGTTGATAGGAGCTTGTCGGAGGAGGTGCTATTCATGTCCAGGTTTATTGGTGAAAAAGTACTGATGCGGGTTTTTGTCGGTGAGGCCAAGAGATACGGTCACCGCCAGCTTTACGAAGTGCTGGTTGACCTCTTCATGGCCGAGGGTTTTGCCGGAGCCACGGTCCTGAAAGGTGTGGCGGGCTTCGGCGCTCACCGTGTCTTTCACACGCACAAGCTCCTTGAACTTTCGACCGACTTGCCGGTAATCATCGAGGTAGTCGAGAGCCAGGAGAAGATAGACGCGATTATGCCCAGAGTGGACGAGATTATGGAGAGCGGCATGATAACTCTGGAGAAAGCCACGGTTATCCGTTACACCCACAAGCATGCAGGTGAATGACAATTTAGTTGAGAAGCAGTTTTCAGTATCAGGAGGCTGACAATGGAGCAAAACGCTCGTGACAGGCTGCTTGACACCGCAACCGCGCTCTTTGCGAAGAGAGGGTACGCCGGGGTCTTGTTGAAGGAAGTTGCCGCTGCTGCCGAAGTTGATGGCGATGAGGCGCTCAAACTTTTCGCCAACGAAGAAACGCTCTATGAAACCATCCTTGAAAGCCTCTTTGGCCTTTACGTGTCCAGAATGCAGGCTGCTTTGGCCGGAGACTCATTGCCGGCGGCAAAGATCGCGCTTTTGGCTCAGGCTGTGTGCGATTTGCACCGGGAGACCCCGCACTTTTTCCCGGTATTTTACCGTGAGCTGTTAAATCCGTCGCCTTTTTTTGAAACAATCGTCAAGAAAAATGTCCGCCATGTGGCCTACCTGTCGGACAATAACATCGCCAAAGGGATTCAGAAAGGGACTTTCAAATACGAGATAAACCCGGCAAATGCGACGATGTTGCTCCTGGGGATGTTCCATTATAACTTCCTCGCAAGTCAACTGATTGAAACATTACTGCCGGAACCTGGCAACGACGATGAATATCTTGCCCAGGCTCTGGAGGTGTTTCTGACCGGCATAAAAAAATAGTCTATCTTCCGGGTTCTGTTTCTCTGGGGTCGGACCAAGGCAACACATTCGGCCGGACCAGACGGTAAAGAACCGCCGTTGGTAAGCCTCCAGCCGTTCAACAGGAAAACACCATGAAAACAATATACGTCAAGCAGATAACCTGGTTTTTAATGTCGAAAGTTAGACATTTACCTTGACGGCCAAAACATTAACGGACGCAAAATGAAGGGCAATTCGTAAGCAGTTTCATGAAGATAACAATCTACGGCTCGAAGATGAGAACGGCAAAGTTAGCAGCATTAAGCGTAGCGGTTTCAAATGTGAAGATAAACTATAATGCCAAAGGGGTCAGCCCTTGAAAATGTATTAGTGGGAATGGATTTTCAGCATGACCAGTGGACCCTGTCGCGATAAACCTGAGCCGGGTCACCGGCCGAACCCTAATATGATAAACGGAGGTAAATATGAAACTGTCATTTCACGGCGCCGACCAAGATGTCACCGGTTCCTGCCATATGGTCGAGTGCTCGGGGAAGAGGATCCTCATCGACTGCGGCCTTTTCCAGGGTGGACGTGAAATTGCCGAAGATAATGCTGAGCCCTTCGGCTTCGATCCCGCCAGCATCGATTTCCTGCTGCTCACCCATGCACACCTTGACCACTGCGGCCGCCTCCCCCTACTCGTGAAGCAGGGATTTAAAGGCGAAATCATCACCACAGCGGCGTCGAAAGAATTGACACGGCTGGTTCTGTTGGACTCCGGCCACCTGCATGAACAGGAGGCACGGAACAACGAACGCCATGCCGCCCGGCGAGGGGGCAATAAAGAGAGCATTATCCCGCTCTATACGGAGCTGGACGCGCTGAACAGCCTGGACTATTTCGGCAGAACAGCCGGCTACAATCAGCCTCTGGATCTGGCTCCCGGCATCGGTGCGACCTTTATCGACGCGGGCCATATCCTTGGATCGGCCTCTGTTTATCTTGAATTAAAGGAGAACGGGCGGCAACGGACGCTACTGTTTTCAGGGGACCTGGGCAATTCCAACCGGCCGATTCTGCGCGATCCGGCGGTCCCCCCCAAGGCCGATGTCGTTGTCATGGAGACCACCTACGGCGACCGGCTGCATAAACCGCTCGCACCGTCCGTCGAGGAACTATACCTGACGATCGCCGACACGTTCAAACGCGGTGGCAACGTCATTATCCCTACTTTTGCCCTGGAACGAGCCCAGGAGGTTTTGTTCTTCCTGCGAGAGGGCTTAGAGCAGGGGCGCCTGCCAGGTGCAATGCAGGTTTTCCTTGACTCGCCCATGGCAATCTCCGCCACTGCAATCTTCGAACATCATCCCGAATGCTATGACGAGGAGACAGCTGCTATTTTCCGCGCGGGGAAGGATCCGCTGAGTCTGCCAGGGCTGCACTTCACGCGCGAGACGATGGATTCCATGGCCATAAATAACATCAGAGGAGGGGCGATCATCATGGCCGGTTCAGGCATGTGCACCGGCGGACGTGTTCGCCACCACCTCAAGCACAACCTCTGGCGTGCCGACTCGTGCATCCTGTTTGTCGGTTATGCAGCCAACGGCACCCTTGCCCGCAAGATCATCGATGGGGCTACGCATATCCACCTTTTCGGCGAAGAAATACCGATCAAGGCCAGCATCCATACCATCAACGGCTTCTCCGCCCATGCCGACCAGGCGGAACTCCTTGCGTGGCATCGACAAACCGGAAACCCGAAACAGACGTTTCTGGTGCATGGTGAAGAGACAACGATGCGCCACTTCGCGACACTGCTTAAGAACACCAGCGTGGAAATGCCTTTACCCCACCAGGTGTTCGAGTTGTGACGCAGGTGGGGAGCAGGAGCAAACGGTCTGCAGCGGTCTTCACCGCTGAGTCCCGGAACTGATAATTATTCACTATTCCGGATTGACCTGATTCTCACCCGCCCGCACCAGTCCTCTTTCTTGTATCCTCACTATACACTCATCTTCCTTGACTATTCCGGCGCTGTTTTATTTAAGGTTGCATCAGAATAATTAGCATGCTAATTATATTTTATGGCTAATATTCACACGGTTATTGACCGCGGTAATCTGATATACCATCTTGCCCTGCTGACCCGCCGCTGGCGACAGGTTCTTGACATTGAGTTCCAGTCTGCTGGACTTACCGATGCCACCTGGCGACCTCTCTTGCATCTCCACATCCTTGGTGACGGGGTCCGGCAGAAAGACCTGGCCGCATCAGTCGGCATCGAAGGCCCTTCACTTGTCCGCCTCATCGATACTCTCGTAACAAAAGGTCTGCTGCAGCGGTCGGAAGATGTTACTGACCGGCGCGCAAAACTCCTCTGCCTGACAGCGGAGGGACGGTTGGTTGTTGCCCGGATCAAGGAAACCGTAAACTCCCTGGAAAACGAACTGCTCAGCTCATTTAAAGACAGCGAGATTTCCTGTTTCAGTCAGTTCGTCATTACCCTCGGATCAAAGGTAAGTAAAGCACGCAAGAGAGTCAAGCGGTGAATCAAATAACTCACTGGTGCTGCTCACCCCTTTCCCGTACTGCCAGGAAGGTTGCCGTTAAAAGATAAGCCGGTCAACCATCTACCCGGCAGGAAGAAAATAAAAACAGGGAAGGAGTAACACGTGTCTGTGCTTCATGAGAGGATCAAAAGAACAAGCCTGCATGCAAAAATCAGGAAAGTCGAAGATGTCATCCCGATGTTCAAAAACGGGATGAATCTGGGATGGTCGGGATTTACCCCTGCCGGTTATCCGAAAGTTGTGCCGATTGCCCTGGCTGATCATGTGGAAAAAAACAATCTCCAGGGAAAACTGAAATTCAACCTCTTCATCGGCGCATCCGTCGGTGTTGAAACCGAAGACCGCTGGGCGGCACTCGACATGATCGACCGCCGCTGGCCGTACCAGACCGGCAAGAACATACAGGCAGGGATCAATCAGGGACGTATCCGCATGGGCGACCGGCACCTTTCCATGTTCGCCCAGGATCTTGCCTACGGCTTTTACACCAAGGATAACGGCGGCCGCCTCGATATCGCCATCATCGAATGTTCCGCCATCATGGAGGACGGCAGCCTGGTTCTGACCGCATCCTGCGGCGCAGTCCCGGAAATCGTCCAGATTGCCGACAGAATCATCATCGAACTGAACACCTCGCTCCCCAACTACGAAGGACTGCACGATATTATCGAGCCGGTCAACCCGCCGCGCCGTCTGCCTTACCTGATCAGCCGCGTTGACGATCGGGCCGGTTCCCCCTACGTCCGCTTCGATACCGACAAGATTGTCGCTATTATCGAATCGACCCTGCCGGACAACGGCCGTTCTTTCAGCGAGTCAGACGATACGTCCGAGGCCATCGCCAACAACATCCTTGGGTTTTTCCAGTTCGAAGTGGCCAACGGCCGGCTGCCGAAAAACCTGCTGCCGCTGCAGTCAGGTGTCGGCTCAATTGCCAACGCCGTTATCGGCGGCCTGGCCAAAGGCCCTTTCAGCGGCCTGAAGGTCTGGACCGAAGTATTGCAGGACACCATGCTTGACTTCCTTGATTCGGGCAAGCTTGACTTTGCTTCCACCGTCTCGCTCTCTTTTTCCGTTGAAGGTTTCAAACGCTTTTACGCCAACTGGGATAAATACAGCAGCAAGGTAATCATGCGGCAGCTCTCCATAGCCAATCACCCTGAGCCGATCCGCCGTCTTGGCTGTATCGCCATGAACACGCCGGTCGAATTTGATATCTATGCCCATGCCAACTCAACCCTGGTGGGCGGCACCCGGATGATCAACGGCATCGGCGGTTCAGGTGATTTTCTGCGCAACGCCTACCTTTCCATCATGCATACGCCTTCGGCGCGTCCCACTAAAACCGACCCGGCCGGGATTACCTGCGTCGTGCCGCATGTTCCGCATGTTGACCATACCGAGCACGACCTGGATGTACTCGTTACCGAGCAGGGGCTGGCTGACCTGCGCGGACTCGATCCGAAAAGCCGGGCCCAGCTGATCATCGATAAATGCGCCCACCCAGATTATAAACCGCTTCTGCAGGAGTATCTGGACATGGCAACCAAAGATTGTCTGGCCAGGAAGGCGGGGCATGAACCGCAGCTTCTTGACCGGGTCTTCAAAATGCAGATCAATCTGGCAAAAAACGGTACTATGAAAATTGATAATTGGGATATATAAAGGATAAGGAAAACAGTTCCCGAATCTCTGTGCAAATAACCAAACTACCACGCAGCAGGCTGCGGGGTAACAGGGCCGGTAGTCAGCAGTATTCCGGATACTGACTACCGGATACTTGCCCCTGCTCACAACCAGCCGATTATCCGTGCACAGCAAGCTTCGTGGCATTAAACCCGAAGAGATCATAAAGGCTTTGAGGGGTATTCCCGGCAGTTTCCTTCAAGAGCGACGCGTACCACAGAGCATACATGAAAATTCTGACCCTTAATTGCTGGAGTCATACAATAAAATACCACCTGTTTTCCCGGGAGATGGGAGCCGTTCTGGCAACTGGAACGGTAGAACGGGTGAATCTCGGTGGCTCTTTCATCCGCCAGCAAATTCCCGGCCGGGAGCCTTTTTACCTGAAGACCGAATGCAACGGTCATTTGAGCGCCGTCGCCCTTATCATCGCCACCCTGACCGACCCGCAGCATGGAGTCATTGCCGCTGCCGGGGAAATTGCCGCTGTTGGCCACCGGGTTGCGCACGGCGGTGAGGAGTTCCGCCACTCGGTGCGGATTGACGGGAAAGTGCTTGCCGCCATCCGCAAACTGCAGCACCTGGCCCCGCTGCACAGTGTCCCCAACATCGCCGGCATCGAAGCCGCCATGGAACATTTACCGACTATACCCCATGTGGCTATATTCGATACCGCCTTCCACCTTTCCATCCCCGAGCTTGCCTACCTCTATCCGCTACCCTTTGAGTGGTACGAAAATTACGGTGTCCGCCGCTATGGCTTTCACGGTCCGTCGCACCTCTATCTTTCGCGGCGCGCAGCCGTACTGCTTGACAAACCGGTTGACCGCTGCAATCTGATCACCATTCACATCGACCGGGGCGTGTCGCTCTGCGCCGTTAAAAACGGCCTCTCCATCGATACCAGCATGGGGATGACCCCGCTGGAAGGGGCGGTCATGGAGACCCGTAGCGGTGACATCGATCCCGGCATTCATGCCTATATAATGCAGAAGCTGGGTCTTTCAGCGCAGGAACTGGAACAGATCCTCAACTATAAAAGCGGTATTTTCGGTATAACCGGTCGGCTCAAGGGGCGGCAACAGTTTCTGCAAGCGGTTCTGGACGGTGATCCCCGCAACAGGCTGGCTCTGGAGATCGAGACCTACCGCTTGAAGAAATACATCGGCTCCTATCTGGCAATTGTCGGGCCGCTGGATGGCCTGGTTTTTACCGCCGGGACCGGAGGGGCTGAATGGCTCGTGCGGGAGATGGTGTTGCAAGGGCTGGAGTGCTTCGGGATCAGGTTTGACCGGGAGAATAATCGCGCTCTGCGGTCGGAAAATGATGAGGTGGAAATCAGCGCAGCCGGGTCGCCGGTCAGAACTTTCGTCATTCCAACCAATGAAGAACTTGTCTATGTTGAAGATGTAGCAGCAATATGCTCCGGAGGTCACAGCGACCACCACCAGCACGACTATTCCTTCGCTCACCGCGGCTTTATGCCGTGCGGGTCAGTGGCATAGCTCCTGATTGGAGATATAATCGTTTTGCCGGAGAACAGACGGGAGGTTTTATGCTTAATGAGGTTCTGCAGGCCATGGAGAGTCGGCGCAGTGTCAGGTTTTTTGACGATAAGGATATTTCCGCAGCCGACGTACAGACGGTGTTGCAGGCTGCCAATCATGCACCATCGGCGCATAATCAGCAATCCTGGCGATTCATTGTTGTCAGGGGGGCAAAGAAGCTGGAACTGGCGGCGCTGGCCAACAAAAGGGCGGCCGAATTCCCGAAATCATCATCAGCGCTTCTCCGGATGGCGGCTAGAAGCATGTCGAGCGCGCCGGTTGTCATCGCCGTTGTCAATACCGGCGAGCTGATAAGGCATGGCACCGAGCTCTTCAATCTGGACAGCGGCAATGCCGCCGATTTTTTCAGAACCATGGAGATTCAAAGTTCTGCTGCTGCCGTGGAAAATCTCCTGCTGGCGGCAACCTCGCTCGGCATCTCTTCTGTCTGGCTCGGGGCGCTTTTTTTGATCAAAAACGAGGTGCTGGCTCTGCTCGAAGAGCCTGCAGGCGAATTCATGGCGGTCGTGCCGCTCGGCTACAGTGAAAAAGTGCGGGCAATGCCGCCGAAGAAGTCGCTGGAGGTAAAAGTCAAATATCTGTAACCAGGCTGAAGGCTATATTTGGGAGGCACTGTAATGGATATCAAAATCATGCCGCTGGCAGCGGCAAAGATGAAGGCAAAGATCAAGGACGAGTCACAGCTCGGATTCGGCAGACATTTTACCGACCGGATGCTGCTGGTCGACTGGCAGGCCGGCCAGGGCTGGCATGACGCCCGCATCGCTCCATATGCGCCATTCGTCCTCGACCCGGCCTGTATGGTCTTCCACTATGCCCAGGAAATCTTCGAAGGGCTCAAGGCTTACAAATGGAGTGACGGCCGGGTAGCGCTGTTTCGTCCCGAGATGAACGCGCGCCGCTTCAACCTGTCGGCCGACCGGTTGTGCATGCCGACAGTTCCGGAAGAGCTGTTTCTCAAGGGGATCGAGCAGTTGATACTCCTTGAACAGGAGTGGATTCCGACCGCAGCCGGTACCTCACTCTACATCCGCCCGACGATGATCGCCGTCGAGCCGGTGCTCGGAGTCAGGCCGTCCGACCGATACTGTTTTTTTGTGATCATGTCACCGGTAGGCGCTTACTACAGTGCCGGCTTCAACCCGGTCAGCATCATGGTGGAAGACCATTACGTGCGTGCCGTGCCGGGCGGGACCGGCGAGGCCAAGACCGGCGGCAACTACGCCAGCTCGCTCAAGGCCGGGCTGGAAGCAAAGCAGAAAGGGTTTGACCAGGTGCTCTGGCTGGACGGCCGCGAGCGGCGCTATATCGATGAGGTCGGCGCCATGAATATGTTTTTCGTCTATGGCAGGAAGATCGTCACCGCGCCGCTCAGCGGCTCGATTCTCTCCGGCGTTACCCGCGATTCGGTGCTCAAGCTGGCAACCGTTCTCGGTTATGAAGCCGAAGAGCGGTTGATCGACATCAATGACTTGATGACGGACATCAAAAGCGGCAAGGTTACCGAGGCTTTCGGCAGCGGCACGGCCGCCGTCATCAGCCCGGTGGGCAGACTCTGCTATCGGGACGAAATCCTGCAGCTGAGTGGCGGCAAAGTCGGCGCGATCACCAAGCAGCTGTTCGACACCCTGACCGGTATCCAGACCGGCAAACTTGAGGACAGCTTCGGCTGGGTCAGATTCGCAGGCTGATCGCAAAAAAAACGGGATGCGAGCCGGTAGAGTTTATTTACTGACAAGTTCTTGGTTGATACCGAGCTGCTGCGCTACCTGGCGATAGACCAGCAGCACCTGCTCATTGAACTGCACCAGCAGGATTTTTGAAAAGTCGCCGGACAGCGCCGCTTCTTTAGCCGCGGTCAAGGCGATCAATGCCGCCGCTGGCAACGGATAGCCGTATACCCCGCAGCTGACAGCCGGAAAGGCAATGCTGCTGATGCCATGTTCACGGGCTATTTCGAAGCAGCGCCGGTAGGCTCTGGCCAGCTGCTCCGGCTCGCCCTGCTTGCCGTCTTTCCAGATCGGGCCGACGGTATGGATCACGTAGCCCGCCGACAGCCGATACCCTTTGGTGATCTTGGCATCGCCGCTGTCACATCCTCCCAGCGTAGCGCATTCCCGCAACAGTTCCGGACCGGCTGCCAGATGGATGGCGCCGTCCACGCCGCCGCCACCCGCTAGCGTGTTGTTGGCGGCATTGACAATGGCATCCACTGCCATTGTGGTGATATCTCCCTTGATAATTTCGATTGACGCAGTCATGACTCTCTCCTGATGCAAGGTAAAGGCTGACAAAGAGGAATTTGCGCGTATTATCGCCAATAAACAGCTCCGCTTCAAGCCTGATTTCTTTTTCTCGTCTGTCTGTTGCCGCTGTCGCTGATCGTGACAGTCTGTTTATCCCTTTACCCCCCTTGCCTGATCAGTAAAATAAGGTAATATTCTCTGCAATGACCGTGGCGTTTACGGTTAACAGGGTAGGCGAAAAACCATGAAAGAGGAGATTTTTATGAAAAAGCTGCTGATCGTCATGTTACTGGCAACAACGATCGCCCATGCTGAAACGTACAAAATGACCGCCGCTGATGAGCCGCTTGACGTGGATGACAACCAGGCAACCATTGTGCCGCAGGTTGAAGGATTGAAAGAGCAGATGCTGAACGACGAGGGGGTTATGGCGCTCATCAGCGCCATGCAGGGCGATCCCGAGATGCGGTCTCTGCTGAGCGACCCGGCGGTGGTGAACGCAGTGCAGGCTGGTGACGTCGCCTCCCTTATGGCTAATCCGGCCTTTTTGAAAATTCTCGATGATCCGCGGGTTAAGGAAATCGAGAAGCGACTCAATATCCCTGAAGGAAACTGACCAGTTCCAGCCGCAATGGGCCAGCGAGGGTAACCATGTCCAGCTATATCATCACCTGCCCGTCATGCGGCATCAGTAACCGCATCCAGACAGACAAGGAAGGAAAAACCGGCAACTGCGGCAGCTGCCATGCTGCCATCCCGCAGCTGTACTCTCATCCGCAACAACTGACCACTACCAGTTTCGACAGTTTTGTCGCCAACTACTCCGGCCCGGTTCTGGCCGAGTTCTGGGCTCCCTGGTGACCGCACTGCATCTCATTCGCACCGGCGGTGCGAACCGTAGCGGAAAAACTGGCCGGCAGGGCTGCCGTTGTCCAGATCAATAGCGAGGAAAATCAGCCGCTGGCGGCACGTTTCGCGGTGCGCAGCATCCCGGTGATACTGCTGCTGCGCAGCGGTCGACCGGTTGATCAACTGGCCGGGGCACAGACAGCCGCAGCCATAGTGGGCTGGTTCAATCGACACGCTTGAAGCCGCTGTCAAGCCGCCTTGCTGATCCCTCTTTTCAGAGAAAACTTCGCCATAACCGTATACTTGTTAAAAGATAAAGCGGAGGAGTTATGCCAATAGCGGGCAGTCCGAAAAAACTGGGGCAGGATATCGCTGAAGGATATTTTACGCTGACCCCGCCGATGCTGAAACTGTATACTCCCGGCGACCTCAGAACTATCGTCGCCAACATCGCTATTGTCAGCCGTGAGCTTCGTCAGGAACCGCTCCCGCTGGATGACATAATGGCCATAAAGTCGCGGAACATGAAGCTTTCCCGTCTCAATCAGGCGCAGGTGGTTATCCAGGCTTTTTGCAAGAAGCAAAGGATACCGCTGTGAAGGGGCTATATTGCCATCTTCCTGAAGAGAAAAGAGGGGGCCGACATGGAGAGCTACATGCAGGCAGCTATTGAAGAAGCGCGCCGGCGTCTGGCAGAAGGTGGGGCATTCCGATCGGCTCGGTGCCCGCAGGGTATCGGTCGAACTGCAGCAGAACAAGGGGTGTATAGAGCTGATGCGCACCTTCATAACCGAAAAACCGGAAATTGTGGAATGAGGACATCGGTGTATGAACAGTTCAGCCAGCCGTTACTGTTCCGGCTGAAGGATTCTGGTCGATGAACTTTCTTTTCCATATGCTTCTTTCCGGCAGCGACGATCAACTCCTGGTGGGCAACTTCATGGGCGATTTCGTTAAGGGGCCGCTGCAGGACCGTTTTCCCCAAAGGATTCGCCAGGGTCTGATGCTGCACCGCCGCATCGATTCGTATGCCGACAAAAATCCCTGTTTCGTCAACAGCTGCTTAAGGCTTTCACCGGCATACGGCCTTTATCGCGGCGTTTTGGTTGACATGTTCTACGATTATTTTCTGGTTAATAACTGGAAAGAGTGGTGCAGTGAACCTTTTGCCGACTATCTTGTCCGGACCCGTGCCGTCGTCGAGGAGTATCACTTCGCCCTGCCCGGGAAGCTGCAGCGATTGGTGCCGATTATCTTTGAAGAGCTGCTGCCGTCATATGAAACCATCGAAGGGATAGGCAGCGCTCTTGGCCGTCTTTCCCTGCGTGTAACCCGTGCCAATCCGTTAAATGGCAGTGAAGAGGCGCTGCGACTTCATCACGCAGGGCTGCTGCGCGACTTTCGTGGATTCACCCCCGCGATGTTCCGCTTTGCCAATGAAACTGTCGCTCAACTTGACGGCAGCGACCCCTGCGGATGATTACTGACGCTTGTGACGGTTACTGATCGATTGCGAGGAGAATCAAAGTGAACTGGCAGGTCTACATCATCCTTTGTGTTGACAACTCTCTCTATACGGGGATCACTACGGATATTGACAGACGCTTCCGCCAGCATGCAGCGGGGAGGGGGGCAAAGTATTTCCGGGGACGACAGCCGTTACAGGTGGTCTTTCTCGAAACCGGCCACAGCCGCTCTACCGCCGCCAGCAGGGAAGCCCGGATCAAAGCCATGAACCGGGCCGACAAGGTAAGCCTGGTATCACAGAAGGCTGTCATCTCGATAGTGTGAAGCAATATGCTATGCCTGCCTCAAATCATCTTTTGCGCGTCATGAAACCGAACCAGAATAGCGCCGCCAAAGCCACGCCGCCGGAAACTGCAAAACCGATCGGATAGCCGATCCTCTTCAATGCCAAACCCATAACAGTAGAACCGGCCATCATTCCCAGATAGATGCAGCTGTTATACATCCCCATTGCCAGCCCTCTTTGCAGGGGAGGAACCTGTTCGGCAATCAGGGCGCCGATGGCGGTGTAAGTGAGGGCCATGCCTATGCCGAGAAGTACGGCAGACAACACCAGGTGGGTGAGTTGCACCACCAGTCCCAGCGCTGTCAGCGAAGCCGCCAGGCAGAGCAGTCCGGCAGCCACGATCCAGCGCCGGTCAACCCGGTCGGCAATGCTGCCGATAGGTACCCGGCAAAATACATTGGTAAGAGCCTGCGCCGCAAACACCAGCCCGACTTGTGCCGGGTTATATCCCAGGGAGGCTTCATAAAGCGGCAGGAAGGTGAGGAACACGCCGAAGCCGATGCAGCTGCCGACGGTTGCCAGCAGGCAGGCAAGCAGCCACCGGTTATGCAGCAAGACGACCGTGGCGGCCAGGGCCGAATGAACTTCGTTTTTGCGGCGCGCGGTCCCTTCGGGTAACGCCAGCATTGCCAACAAGACAACTGCCAGTGCCAGGAACCCTGACACGAAAAAGACTTCGCGCAAGCCGAAATTATTGGCAATGAAGCCGCCACTGGCCGGCCCCAGCGTCATGGCGACGTAGATTGCAGTGGTATACCAGCCATAGGCTTGTCCCAGCCGGTCGGCAGGCATGACGTCTGCCACCAGCGAAAGCATTCCCGGTCCAAAGGCGGCCAGGCCGGCGCCGAAAAGTACATAGACTGCAGCCATCTGCGCTGGTGTCTGACAGTAGGGGATCAGCAGGGAGGAAACGGCGATGGCGATTATGCCGCCAACAATCGGCAACTTCCTGCCGGTCCGGTCGGCCAGCAGCCCGGCCGGGATGGAAAGCAACCCGGCTGTCAGCATGAAGGCCCCGTTGATACCCCCTATTTGCGCCGCATCAGCACCCAGTCCTGCGGCATATAATGGCAGTACCGGTATGCGCAGGTACGAACTGAACAGGGTGATGAAGCCGATCAGGCAGAGCAGTGCGAATGAAGTATAAGAGATTGTTTTTTTAGTCATCAGCAATGATTACCACTTCTGCTGCCGGAAAGTCAAAGGCCCCCGGAAGTTGCAGGGGCCCTTTGACAACCTTATAAATATACGCGCACAAAAAATTAATAACAGACTGTATTCTATGATCGGCTCGTATATATTATCAAAACGTAGATAGCGCTACTTTGAAACAAAAACAAATCTCAAAGGAGTAGCATTGCAGGCGAAGAAGTTACGATCATCAGTGAATTAACCAAGGAGGGCTGCATGACCGAGGACACTCCACCGGGCTGTTCAGACAGATAGAATGCGCACCATGAAGGCTGGTTGGATAAGCCTGGTCTCCCTTACAAGGGGAATAATTACAAGAGGCCCGCGTTTACAGCGGGCCTCTTTTTAGTGCCGGCAGAAAGCCCATACCTGTTGCAACTGTTGTTCGTGGTGCCGACAACAAAAAAGCCCTGATTTCTCAGGGCTTTTTTTGCTGCTTTTACTGTATGGGACTGAAAAATGGTGGCGGTGCAGGGACTTGAACCCCGGACATCACGGATATGAGCCGTGTGCTCTAACCAGCTGAGCTACGCCGCCGAAAAAAATAAAATGGGGTGGCCAGTGGGTATCGAACCCACGAATATACGAGTCACAGTCGTACGTGTTAACCGCTTCACCATGGCCACCATAATAATTCTGTCTAGTGAATCTAATTGGCATATATCATTGTAAAGAACGCCAGAATAAAACAAGAAATTGTATATAGCCGACTATGAAATTTTTGTCAATCCCCTATTTGTTTTCAATAAAACATACCGGTGCTTTTTGCCGGGTTAATCCCGCTCAACTATGATTATTCTTGCATATTGGCGTTCAATGGTTTATTAGAAAGCACGGTTCCAAGGCCGGTCAAGAGCTGTAAGCCGCTGTTTCTGGTTGACAAATCAAACCACATATTTATACTACACGTTTCTGATAATCAAGCAGGATGAGCAAATTGAAAATACGTGTAGCTGACATCACTCAAAAGCAGAAAACTCTGGAAGCGATAGATGATTTTTCACTCTATCCCACTCTTGCCACGGCACAGAAATCAGGTGAGTGCGAATTTCTTGCGCCGCTTTCCATTTCCCTGTCGATAGCAAGGGAGTTTGATCATATACGCGTTCATGGCGGGATCGATACCAGCGTCAGGTTGACTTGCTCGCGATGTCTTGTCGAGTATAGTACCGACATTGCATCCCGGTTTACAATTTTCTATACCAAGTCCGCTGAAAGCCAGCCTGAAGATGAGGTTGAGCTTGGCGAGGAAGATCTGATCTCTGCCACCTATTCAGGCGATGAGATCGACTTCAGTGATGAGGTAGCTGAACAGGTTCTGCTGGAGATTCCTTACAAACCTTTATGTTTGGAAGAGTGTAAAGGGCTCTGTTTCTCCTGCGGCGCAGATCTTAACAGCGCGGCATGCAGTTGTGGCGAAAATCCGGTTTCATTGGCATTCAGCCCTCTCAAGGGGCTAAAGGTAAAAAGATAAAGGAGAAATTTTATGGCAGTACCCAAGAAGAAAACATCCAAATCACGCAAGAACATGAGAAGGGCTCATGATTTCCTGACCCCGCCGCCGATATCCATTTGTCCGCAATGCAAGTCTGCCAAGCTTCCTCACCGGGCCTGTCTTACCTGCGGCACTTATAAAGGTAAAGAAGTCATAAAGACTGAAGAAGTTTAGCCTCTTTTGAACAGCTCTTTATGCGCATGAGAATTGCTCTAGATGCCATGGGTGGCGATAATGCTCCCAGGATTGAGGTCGAGGGAGCCGTGGCTGCTGCTCGCGAGTACTCAATCGCTATAATGCTTGTCGGTGACAGAGAGCTGCTCGCGGCAGAGCTGTTGCATCACAATATTCAGGGTCTTGACATCACTATTCACCACGCCAGTGAAGTGGTAGGGATGCATGATTCTGCCTCGGATGCTATCCGCAAGAAAAAAGATTCATCCATCAGGGTTGCTTACGAGCTGGTCAAAGCGGGCAAGGCGGATGCCGTTGTCAGCGCCGGTAATTCCGGCGCTACCATGGCGGCCGGCATGTTTGTCCTGAAACGGCTCAATGGTATCGACCGACCGGCAATTGCCCAGGTTTTCCCGACTCTTCGCGGCCATACAGTTGTGCTTGATATCGGTGGCAATGTCGACTGCAAGCCGTTGCATCTCGTCCAGTTTGCGATAATGGGAGAGGTGTATGCCCGTCATGTCCTCGGTATCAAGGAGCCCAGGGTCGGTCTTCTTTCCAATGGAGAGGAGGATTCCAAGGGTAATGAGCTGACCCGTGAAACCAACCAGATCCTGAAAGAGATTGCCTTTGAATATGTTGGCTATATCGAAGGCAGAGATATCTTTGCCGGCAAGGTTGATGTTGTTGTCTGTGACGGTTTTGTCGGGAATATCGTTTTGAAGCTTTCGGAAGGACTTGCCGAAGCGATAAGCTCGATGCTTCGTGAAGAGATCAAGAAAAGTTTTATCTGTAAAATCGGCTATCTCCTTTCCAGATCCGCGTTTTCAAGGTTCAAGAAGAAAGTCGACTATGCTGAATATGGCGGTGCGCCTTTGCTGGGGATCAACGGGGTCGGCATGATTTGCCACGGTGGGTCTAATGTAAAGGCAATCAAGAATGCCATTCATTTCGCGTCAGAGTATGCCGCAAAAGCTGTAACCCAGCGGATGGCCGAGAAGATCCAGGAAAATTTCACCATCTATTCACAACAGCGCGACACTTCAAGAAATTTATCGTCAGAATGACAAGAGGTTGCTGATGCGAAGCAGGGTGATAGGTACAGGCTCGGCACTGCCTGATAGAATCCTTGCCAACCATGATCTTGAAAAGATGGTCGATACCACTGATGATTGGATTGTTACCCGCACCGGTATCAGGGAACGGCGGATTGCCGCTCCTGACGAGTTCACTTCCACCCTTGCCATCAGTGCTGCCGGAAAAGCCCTGGAAATGGCAGGGATTTCTGCGGCAGATCTGGATCTGATCATTGTTGCTACTGTAACCCCGGATTTCCCGTTTCCTTCTACCGCCTCACTTCTGCAGCACAGCCTCAAAGCTTCGAATGCGGCAGCTTTTGATATTTCAGCTGCCTGTTCCGGATTCATTTTTGCTCTGACAACAGTTGACAAGTTCATCCGTTCGGGGTCGGTGAAATACGCCCTGGTGGTAGGGGCTGAAGTTCTGTCGCGGATCGTTGACTGGACAGATCGAAACAGCTGCCTTCTTTTCGGCGATGGCGCCGGCGCTGTTGTTGTTGCCGCAACAGAAGGCGATAGCGGTATTCTTGATTCTTTTATCAAGAGCGACGGCTCCCACTGGGAACTGCTCTATCAACCGGCTCCGGGCAATC
>JBBRBA010000022.1:0-41326 GCA_038206285.1 Geobacterales bacterium | reverse complement strand
GGCAAGGATGATGGCAAGCATCAGGAGCAACCACCTCCTGGCCCCCTCCTTATCAAGGAGGGGGCCAGGAGGTGGTAAATGTTTATCAATACTGCTCAAAATGATCCTCCACCTATTGTTTTCTCAAAGAAAGTCTACCACTTAAGAGACAAGTTACCAGTAATTACCGGATAAGCCGGTAGCTCCCCATACCGTACGACGCACCCTTGCCGACATTCAGCAGTTCGCCCAGCCGCAAAAACGGCATGAACTCTTCCAGCTCCCCGGCAAAGGAGAGTTCGCCGGCACAACCCTGCAGCGTACCGCCCCGACTGGCCCACTCCTTTTGCGCGGAACTGCTGGCGACTGCGCGGCTCTGTCCGGCCAGCCATTTAAAATCATGTTCCAGCTCGATCCCGCCATAGTAATAGGCCAGCGCCGAAACCCGCCGGAAAAGCGCCCCGGCCAGCGCCGGAAATGTCGGTGAGCGGAGCGGTTTACCGTGGTGAAGCAGCCGTAGCGGCGCCAGCAGCTGCAGCGTAATCGCGCCGGCATTACTGAACGGCACACTCGCTGCTTCGGCAAAAGTTCGCAGCGGGATTGAAGCAAGATCCAGCTTGCCGCTGCCGGTGGCAAGCAGCTGACTTGAACCGTCCGGGGCGACTGCCGCAACCGCACTCAGTCGCATGCCGAAAGCGGAGTTAGTGCTAAAAAGATGCCGGACGCTTTTGATATAGAGTTCCAGATAACGCGTCGCATCACCGACAATAACAAGCGAAAGCCGGTAATCTTCCCTGTCCAGGCATGACAGCAGCGGTATCTTGAAAGCAAAAGGCAAAGGCGGCTTCTGGTACCGGCGCAGTGCTGCCGGATCGGCAGAGAGCGCCTGGCTGAAGGTTGAACCACAGGGGCAGTCAGCGCCGGCGCTGCAAAGGTCGGTGCCCCGGCTGCAGCCGGTAACAGTTCTGAAGGCAGCAGGGAAGAGCTGTTTCAACCCGAAAAGGAGGTACGGGGTTGCCAGCGGACGGGTCTGCTCAAGAGTGAATTGCAGCTGGAGAAAAGGGACATCCATACGGCATCAGCCCAGTGAGGAGTAGTCTTCGGGTGAGTTCAGGTTCACGAACGAACGGAAACCGGGTGAAATTTCGGCAATTTCGGCGGCAGGAACGACTCTGGCATGCATCAATTCAAGAATATCGATAATCTTCATTTTATCAGAGCCAAGGGCGGCTTCCAGTATTGGCAGCGCCTTTTTGGAGTAGAAGGCATGCAGCGGTTCAAAGCCGCCGTCACTCTGCGGCACAAGCGCCGCTTCCTTCCCGAGCCTGGCGGCAAGATACCTGACCAGGCGGGCATCGATAAAAGGCATGTCACAGCCGACGACAAAAATCCATTCTGTGGCAGACCGGGAAAGCCCGGCATGCACCCCGGCCATTGAACCCTTGCCGACGTGGATGTCGGCTGTTTTCGGACAGGGTAGAAAATCGTAATCCGCCGGGCTGTTGGTGACGACGACAACATCTTTGAAAAGTTCGGCCATTACCCGGTAAATCGACTCGATGAGGGGTTTCCCCTGATAAGGGAGCAGCGCCTTGTTCCGCCCCATGCGCGATGATCTGCCGCCTGCCAGAATCACGCCGCTGACCCCTTCTATCTGCGGGGGAGGGAGAATCAGCCGCTCATGATGGGCGTAGACCTGAAAACGTTTGCCACGCAGGTAGCCGATAAGGGTGATGCCGGAGTCGGCGCAGAGTTTCACCGCCATATCGGTCGGCGAAGTGCGGGAGGCTATGAGGGAGATGCCGAGCTGGGCAGCCTTGGCAGCCATTTCCGTTGACACCCTGCCGGAGGTGACCAGCATCAGACCCTGCAACTCCATCCCCTTGAGCATAGCCTCGCCGGCGATTCTGTCGAGCGTATTGTGACGCCCCAGGTCCTCAGCATAAAGAAGCATCTTTTCGCCGTCACCGACCGCGGCAGAGTGGATACCGCCATGGGTGCGGTACCTGTCGGCCTGACGGCCCAGTTCATCCATCAGGGCAAAAACCTGCGCCGGCGTATAGCTGTTGGCAGCAGAAACCAGGAAAGGACGCGGGGTTGTAAATGTGATCCCGGTGCCGCAGCCGGAGGTGAGCACCGGTTTAAGCTTCTCCGGAACGGTCCCTTTTATCCGCACATTGGCAGCGCCAAAGTCATTGCATACCGAGAGGAGTTCGAAGTCTTCCACACTTGAGACAAAACCCTGCAGGCGAAGGAAACCGGCGACAAGATAATTGAGCTGATGAGGCGATGCCACCAGCGTGGCGATCTCACGCCCGTTGACAGTAAGGGCGAGGGGGAATTCGGCGACTACTTCACTGGCGTCTTCCTGCAATGCGCCATTGGCATATGTGTAAATTGAGTCCATCAGGTCAGCTGCAGGTCATAAGCGGCTATGACCGCCAGTCTCTCTCCGGAAGAGGCGACTGCTTCGAGCTGGCTGCGCAGCGTCCTGATGAAACTGTCAATTTGCATTGCCAAAGCCTCCGGTCTTACGTTTTAGCATTGATGATAATAGCCGCAGACAAGAGAATTATCAAGATCAGAACTTGCCCGAAATAATGCATTGCGTTTACCGGGAGATATTAATAATATAATTATTGCTTTAAGCAGAGCCATTCACCTGATGGCGCTGGCACAGTCACTCTCACGTACACCACCTTGGTACTTTTAAAGACCTTGCAAATGGTTATCAGGGAGATTGGAAGCATGGCCGATTTATACCTCAATGTTGCGCTCGAAACCGTTCATGCGACCATCATCGGCACTATCTTTTTCTACCTCTTAAGCCATGGGAAGAAGCTCTATTTATACCATAAAAACGGCTGGCACTTCATTCTGGCCGGTTTCGGGCTGCTCTTTTTGGGAACGCTGGTCGACATTACCGATAACTTCCCCAATTTGAACAGGTTTGTTATTATCGGCGACACCAGGGTCGAAGCCTTCCTGGAAAAGATGATCGGCTACACGCTCGGCTCCATATTGCTGGCCATCGGTTTCTGGAAGCTCCTGCCGGCCGTATTTGCCCTGCGCACAAGCGAAGAGCGTCTCCGGCAAATAATCGATCTCAGCCCGATTTCCATGGCCATTGTCTCCTTGAACGGCACCATCGAGTTCATAAATCGCCGGGCAATCCAAACCTTCGGCTACCTGGCTGAAGATATCCCGGATATGGGGCAATGGTGGCTTAAGGCATATCCCGATGAAAAATACCGCACCAGGGTCATTGCCAAATGGATGGCACTGGTAGAAAAAGCGCTGTTCGACAACCGGGAAATTGAGCGGAGCGAATACGTGGTTACCTGCAAGGATCTGACAATAAAGACTGTGGAGATTTTCGGGATACCGGTCTCAGACAAGGTATTTGTCATGTTCGAGGATATTACCGAACGGAAGCGGTCAGAAGCTGCGCTTAAGCAGAGCGAGAGATTCCTGCTGGAAGCACAGGAGGTGGCCGGACTCGGCACCTACATTTTTGATCTCACCCTTGGCAGTTGGAACTGCTCCGTTATTCTCGCCATAATTTTCGGTATTGATGAAGCCTATGACCGAAGCTTTACCGGGTGGTCATCACTTGTCCATCCGGCAGACCGGCAGGGGATGATTGACTATTTTACCAATGAGGTGGTTGCCAGGCGTTGCAGTTTCGACCGGGAGTACCGGATAATTCGGCAACGTGATGGTGTTGTGCGCTGGGTACATGGCCGGGGTGAACTTAAACTTGATGAACAGGGCAAACCGGCCAAGCTGATCGGCACCATTATGGACATCACCGAGCGCAAAATGGCCCAGGAGGAGATTCGCCGGCTTAACGCAACGCTGGAGACGCAGGTTGATTTGCGCACGGCAGAACTGACCAAGAGTAACCGTGATCTTGCCAGTTTCTGCTATGCCATCTCTCATGAGCTGCGCGCACCGGTGGCCCGTCTCCAAGGGTTGAGTCAGGCGCTGCAGGAAGATCTGGCTGAAAATCCCGCTGAAGCAGAACATTGCGCCAAACGGATCACTGTTGCCAGTAAACAGCTGCAGCGGGTAATTGATTCGGTGCTGCAACTTTCCCGCTTATCCCAGTCGTCATTTACTCCTCACCCTCTGAACCTGAGCAGCCTGGCGCAGGAAATCGCCGACAGCCTGTTGCACGAAAATCCGGAGCGCAAGGTGGAGTTCATCATTGCCGCCGATATTAGCGCCAGTGGGGATCCTTCTCTTTTAAGACTTTGCCTGGAAAACCTGTTTGGCAATGCCATGAAGTACACCGTCCGCCAACCGCTGGCCCGAATAGAATTCGGTCGGGATGCTGCCAGCGGGGTACTGTTTGTCCGTGATAACGGAGTCGGTTTCGAGATGAATTACGCTGAAAAGCTGTTCGAACCTTTCATCCGCCTGCACCGGGAGGAAGATTTCGCCGGCAGCGGCATCGGCCTGGCAACGGTAATGCGGATCATCGAACGCCATGGCGGTAACGTCTGGGCTGAGTCTGTCCCGGGCCAAGGCGCGGTATTCTTTTTTACTCTGGCTCCTGCCCAAAGCGAGCATTCATGATACCGTGCTCCATTTTACTGGTTGAAGACAATCTTGATGACATCTTCCTTTCCCGGAGGACTCTGCGTAAAGCCGGGATAGACCAGATCGCTGTGGCCAGTGACGGTCTGGAAGCCCAAGAGCTGCTCTTTAACCCGGTTCTACCGCTGCCGGAATTGCTGATTCTTGACTTGCGTCTGCCAATAATTCACGGGTTGACCCTTTTGACCGAACTGCGCCGCCAGAAGCGAACAATGACTCTGCCCATAGTCATCCTCTCTTCCTCCAATGACCCCAAGGATCGTGAGGCCTGTCTCAAGCTCGGTGTAGTGGCGTTCCTCAGTAAACCGCTGGAACTGAGTGCTCTGCAGCAGGCGCTTTGCGACCTTTGACCTGATTCATCCCTAACCGCCTGCCCCTGCCGGAACTTACCAAACAAACAACAATAAGTAATATGGGCAATTAGTCTTGACACGCAAATAATAAAATTTTATACCTCAAGTAACACGATTCATTTTATTGTAATATTTGTGCCAGCAAACAGGGAGAAGCCATCATGCATATGGCAGATGCTTTATTGTCACCGGCTGTCGGCGGCGTCATGTGGGCGGCAGCGGCCGGCACCATCGCCTTTTGTTCTGCCCGGGTAAGCAAGGGGATTGACGATCGCAAAGTGCCGCTGATGGGTGTTCTCGGTGCGTTTCTCTTTGCAGCACAGATGATAAATTTCACCATACCGGCAACCGGCTCCAGCGGCCATCTCGGCGGCGGACTGCTACTTGCCGTGCTGCTCGGGCCATACGCCGCCTTTCTGACCATTGCCTCGGTGCTGATGATCCAGGCGCTTTTTTTTGCCGACGGCGGTCTGCTGGCGCTCGGCTGCAACATCTTCAACCTCGGCGTTTTCCCGGCTTTCATCGCCTACCCGCTGATCTACCGCCCTCTTGCCGGTCGCAGTCCGTCACAGGCAAAGATCGCGGTCGCGTCCATGGCCGCTGCCATTGTCGGTCTGCAGCTGGGGGCTTTCTCCGTGGTGCTGGAAACGACCCTTTCCGGCATCTCCTCCCTCCCCTTCTTCGCCTTTGTCTCGATGATGCAGCCGATACACCTCGGCATCGGCATTTTCGAAGGGATTGTGACAGCAATCATCATCGGTTTTGTTCATAAGGCCAGGCCGGATATTTTCGAAGACAGCAACAAGGTTAAGCATGGCGTCATGAAAAGCATCGTGCCGGCTTTCCTCGCCCTGGCACTGGTAACAGGCGGTTTCATCTCCTGGTTCGCCTCAAAGCATCCTGACGGGCTGGAGTGGTCCATCGAGAAAGTCACCGGCAAGGAAGAGCTGGAAACAGCCAAAGATGGTATCCATGCCACTCTCGCCGGAATTCAGGAGAAACTGGCGTTTTTGCCGGGGTACAATTTCAAGAAAGTGGCGGAAAAGAAAGCTGCCGGGAGCGCAGCGCCAGCAGCAAAAGCAGGCGGAGAAAACCCGGAAGATGTCAGCAGCAGGCTCGGCACCAGCCTTGCCGGAGTTGTCGGCGCTCTGCTCACCCTGGGACTGGCCGTGCTCATCGGCTTTGCGCTGCGCAAGCGGCAGCAGTTGGCAGCGCGCAAGCCGCACAGCCACGAGCATGCCCACCCGCATCAGCATGGCCACGACCATCTGCACAGCCATGGCAAGACAACGCACTCCCATGGCCATGGCCATGAGCATTCGCACCCTCACCCCCATGTGCATGACCATTCAAAGCCCCATGACTTTGACCCGAACCCGCGCCATACCCACGATGTGGTGGTGGCGGAGCACAGCCATGAACATGATGATCACGAGCACGGCAGCCACGAGCACAGGCACTGATTGTCCCCCTTTGACAAAGGGGGATGTAGGGGGATTTACTTTTGGATGCTCAATAAAATCCCTTCTGGCCCCCCTTTGCTAAAGGGGGGTAACTTCTGACCAACGCTAATCAGGATATATTTTTTGACAAGGAATTAAATGTCATCAATAGACGGCGCCATACTCGACTTCAAACGCCTTGATCTCCTTGCTGCCGGAGATACCGGCCTGCACCGCCTCGATGCCCGGGCAAAGGTACTTGTCACGGTACTTTTCGTCATCCTCGTCATCTCGCACGACAGATATGAAATCACTGCCCTTTTCCCCTTTTTCATCTTTCCGGCGGCCATGATCGCCTCGGGAAACCTGCCCTTTGCCTACATTGTCCGCAAGATTCTGCTTCTCTGCCCGTTTATCATCGTTGTCGGCATCTTCAACCCGCTGTTCGACCGCGCCATTCTCCTCCAGGCAGGACCGCTGGCCATTTCCGGCGGCTGGCTCTCCTTTGCCTCCATCATCCTGCGCAGTATCCTCACTGTCGGCAGCGCCTTCATCCTCCTCGGTTTGACCGGGTTTTCCGGAATCTGCCGCGCCCTGGAACAGCTCGGCATGCCGCGCCCGTTTGCAGTACAGCTGCTCTTTCTCTACCGCTATATCTTTGTCCTGACAGAAGAGGGGGGGAGAGCGGCGCGCGCCCGCCAGCTTCGCTCCTGCGGGAAAAAAGGGCTCGGGATCGGCAGTTTTGCCACCCTTATCGGCCATCTGCTGCTGCGCACCTGGCAACGGGCAGAGCGGGTGCATATCGCCATGCTCTCCCGCGGATTCGATGGCAGCTTCCACACCAGCCGCAGCTCCTCTTTCGGGCCAAGGGAAGTCTGCTTCATCATCTGCTGGGGGCTTATTCTACTGTTTTTGCGAAGCACCAATCTGCCGAAACTTATCGGCGCCTTTGTTACCGGAGGAATTCATTGAGTCATCATCTGGTTGAGCTGAGAGAGCTTCGTCATACCTACCCGGACGGGACCGTAGCGCTTGACGGGGTAACTTTCACCATTACCCACGGCGAATCGGTCGGCATCATCGGCGCCAACGGCGCCGGTAAATCGACCCTGCTCCTCCACCTGAACGGCTACCTGACACCCGGCAGCGGCGAGGTGCGCATCGGCCATACCCTCTTAACCAAGGAGACTCTGCATGAGATCCGCCGCACCGTGGGCATGGTCTTCCAGGATCCGGACGACCAGCTCTTCATGCCAACGGTCTTTGATGATGTCGCTTTCGGACCGTTCAACATGGGGCTCTCCCGCCCGGAGGTTGAGGAGCGGGTGACCGCCGCGCTCAATCTGGTGGAGGCCGGGCACCTGCGCGACAAGCCGCCGTACCATCTTTCCGGCGGGGAGAAGAAGCGGGTGGCGATCGCCACGGTGCTCTCCATGGAGCCCAACATTCTGGTCATGGATGAACCGACCAACGGTCTCGATCCTCATGCCAGACGCCAGCTGATGGGACTGATGAAAGAGTTCCGCCACACGAAGATCTTCACCAGCCACGATCTCGACATGGTGATGGAGCTGTGCGACCGGGTGATTGTCCTCAGTCACGGCAAGGTGAGGGCTGACGGCGCCCCGCTGGAGATCTTCGCCGACAGCAGGCTGCTGGCAGAGTGCCGCCTGGAAAAACCGCTCTCCATGCAGGGTTGCCCGGTGTGTGGTAAGGGGAAATAACACTACCGCAAACATAAAAAAACCCCGCCAAAAGCGGGGTTTTTCATTATGCAGCGGCAGTCAACCTGCCGGCTCTATTTGTTAATGCCATACTACATCTTGTGGCACTTGACACAGTCCTCGGTTTTGAAAGCATCCTTGCCGTTGTGGCAGGCGCCGCAGGACTTGCCGCTCTTGTCCATATCGCCCATCGTTGCCTTGAGTTTGCCGGCTTTGTACGGGAAGATCTTGGTGTGGCAGTCAACGCACTTGTATACCCCGAGATGGAAATCGTGGCTGAAGGTGGCTTCACCTGCCTCTGTTTTGAAAACGATGCTTCCCGGCTTATACCCTTTGTGGCACTTGTCACACTCGCCGGCAACGGTGAAGGCATCTTTGCCGTTATGACAGACGCCGCATGATTTGCCGCTTTCCATGGTTGCCATGGTTGCCTTGAGGGCACCGGCCTTGTAGGGGAAAGTCTTTGTATGGCAGTCAGGACACTTGAACATGCCGATATGCACCTGATGGCTGAAGACGGCATCCGTCACCCCTTTCAGCTTGAAGGTGATCTCGCGCGGCTTCATCCCTTTATGGCAGTTGCCGCAGTTACCGGCAACAGTAAACGCCATCTTGCCGTCGTGACAGGCGCCGCAGGTCTTCCCCTTCTCCATCTGCGCCATGGTCACCTTGCCGTCCTTACCGGTAATGACCTTGCCGTCATGACAGTTTCTGCAGGATAGTCCCGCCTTGGAAACGTGAGCGTCATGGCTGAAAGCCACTTCGGAAGCGCCTTTTATTTTATAGGTAACGAGTCTTGGTTTGCCTTTATGGCATTTAG
Source organism: Geobacterales bacterium (assembly GCA_038206285.1). Lineage (GTDB taxonomy): Bacteria > Desulfobacterota > Desulfuromonadia > Geobacterales > DSM-12255 > VEOV01. Next base: position 32,406 of record JBBRBA010000022.1, on the reverse strand, counting down.
TGCAGAACTTTTCCTCTTTTACACTGAAAGCCTTGACCCCGGAATGACAGGCGCCGCAGGATTTAGTCTTCTCCATCTCCGCCATGGTAAAGTGTTTTTTCTGCCTGATGTTAAAAATGGCATTATGGCAGATCCGGCAGTTGTTACTGTATTTCAGAAGATGAAGCTCATGGCTGAAAATTACCGGATCGGTATTTTTGAAGGTGAAAGCAACGTCTTTTGTCTCTTTTGCCAATGAAAATGTCGGCAGCAAAAGAATGAGGGCAACCATAGCAATAAATCGACCTGATTTCATACATAACTCCTGAATGTTGGAATAGATTAAGGTATTTAGACGAATTAATATACACATCGGCTCAACCCTCGTCAATTCTTAATTCGGATAATCTCCGGCATATCTGTTAGCGATTGCGACGCCTGCAAAGCTGTGCTATAAAATCATCAAATTTTCAGGAGAATCCCAGTGATACATCAGCTAAAGCGGATAATCGCCAATGCGCTGGCAGAAGATATCCATACCGGTGATATCACCACTCTCGCGCTGCAGCTTGGCTCACGAAAAACAGGCGGAATTCTGCAGGCCAAGGAAGAGATGGTCGTCTGCGGGGTGCAGGTCGCAGAACAGGTTTTTGCGGCTGTTGACAAAGATGTCAAGTTCACTGCCGACTGCGCTGACGGTGACACGCTTTCCAGCGGCAGCACTATTGCCCATTTCAGCGGCGATGCCCGGCTGTTGCTACAGGGAGAGCGGGTAGCCCTCAACCTGCTGCAACGGATGTCCGGTGTCGCCACCCTTACCGCCAGATATGTAAGCGCTGTTCAGGGGACAAAAGCGAGGATTGTCGATACCCGCAAGACCACCCCCGGACTGCGTGTCCTCGAAAAGTATGCTGTCAGGGTTGGTGGCGGCATCAACCACCGGACCGGTCTCTACGACGGCGTGCTCATCAAGGAAAACCATATAACCGCCGCCGGCGGTATAACCGAGGCGATCCGCCGTATCCGCAGCTATATCCCCCATACCCTTAAAATAGAAATCGAAACCGAATCGCTTGACGAGGTCAAAGAGGCTCTCGCTGCCGGAGCCGATATCATCATGCTCGACAATATGGCTATCACGCTCATGACAGAGGCGGTCGGGCTCATCAACGGCCGTGCCCTGATAGAGGCTTCCGGAGGGGTCAATCTGGCAAATGTCAGAGCGATTGCCGCAACAGGCGTCGACATTATCTCGGTAGGGGCGCTCACCCATTCGGCACCGGCCATGGATATCTCGATGCTGCTGGAGGGTGAGTGAGCAAAAGCGCTGCAGGTGACAGGCCGGCTGCAGGAACCGCCAGCCGGATCCTCGCGCTTCTCTATGCAGCGGCTGATGCCTTCATTTCCGGGCAGGAGCTCAGTCGTCAGCTGGCAATTTCCCGGACTGCCGTCTGGAAGCAGATAAACAACCTCCGCCATCTTGGCTATGCTATTATAGCCGAGCCATCAAGGGGTTACCGGCTGCAGAATTCTGCTGACAACCTGCATGCCGCAGCCCTCAGCCATCTTGTCAGCAGCACACTGATAGGGAAAAAGATCATCTCTTTGCAGGAAACCGCCTCTACCAATGCCGTTGCTTTCAAAATGGCTGAAGAAGGCGAGGCCGAGGGCGCCGTAATAATAGCGGAACACCAGACCACAGGAAAAGGGCGAATGGGGCGGGTATGGGCTTCCCCGGCAGGGGTAAACCTCTACTGCTCCATCATCCTGCGGCCGCCGATTCGACCGGTTGCCGCGCCCCAGCTGACCTTTCTTTCCGTAATAGCTGTCGCCAGAGCGGTAGAAAAGCTTACGTCTCTGCAAACGCGGATCAAGTGGCCGAATGACCTCCTGATCAACAACAGGAAAGTTGCCGGACTGCTCAACGAGATGAGTGCGGAGACTGACAAGGTTAACTTCGTTATCCTCGGCATAGGCGTCAATCTGAACATGAGGAGCGAGCAGTTTCCTGCAGAGCTGCGGCACCCGGCCACCTCTCTTTTTCTGGAAAGCGGAACAAAGGTTGATCGTACCGAATTTGCCAGAGTTTTGCTGCAGGAACTTGATGGCCTTTACACGGTTTTTCTGGAGGCAGGTTACACCCCGGCAAGAAAAGAGTGGCTGGAGCGAAGCAGACTCATGGGGGAAATGGTTACCGTGACTGACAACGGCTCGGTCAGAACCGGCAGGGTTAGCGGCATAAACGAGTACGGCGCGCTGCTGCTCGATTCCGGAGAACAGATACTGTCCGGAGATGTATCTTTGGGAGGAAATCTTGCTGCTGGTAATTGATGTCGGTAACAGCAATATTGTGCTGGGAATATATGAAGGCGACAGCCTGCTGAAGAACTGGCGGATATCGACCGACAAGTCGAAAACCACCGATGAGTACGGCATTCTGGTGCACGATCTCTTCAGACTCTCAGAAATCCCCTTTGAAAGCGTAACCGGGATAATCATCTCATCGGTTGTGCCTACGCTTACCGGTGTCCTGGAAAAACTCTCCCTGCAATATTTCGGCTTCAAGCCTTACGTTGTCGGCCCGGGGATAAAAACAGGTATGCCGATCCATTACGACAATCCGCGCGAAGTCGGCGCCGACCGGATCGTCAATGCTGTCGCCGGCTTCGAGAAATACCGCTCGCCGCTGATAATAGTGGATTTCGGCACCGCCACCACCTTTGATTACGTCAACAAAAAGGGAGAGTACTGCGGCGGAGCGATCGCCCCTGGCCTGATGATATCGATGGAGGCACTTTTCCAGAAAGCGAGCAAGCTGCCGCGGGTAGAGCTGGTCAAGCCCCCGATGCTGGTGGCAAAAAATACGGTAAATTCGATGCAGGCCGGCATCTATTACGGCTATATCGGCCTGGTCGATGAAATTGTCACCCGGATGAAGGCCGAGTGCCGCGATAATGCGCTGGTAATCGCCACCGGCGGGCTTGCCGGGCTTATCGCGCCCGAGTCGCGTACCATTGAAAAAATCGAAGAGTATCTTACGCTTGATGGTCTCAGGATCCTTTACAACCGCAACTGTGAAAACCAGTAGCAGATAGCGCCCGAAAGAAGCGCCAAGGGTGCAGACTGTTTCCAAATCCAAGGGGGGTATAATGGGAAAGTTCGACACTGCAAAAATCCGCAATCTCGGTATCATTGCTCACGGAGGCGCCGGCAAAACCTCTCTCTCTGAAGCAATCCTCTTTAATTCCGGAATGATCGATCGGCTGGGAAGGGTTGATGACGGCTCTTCGACTATGGACTTCGAGCCTGAAGAGATAAAGCGCAAGATATCCATAACCTCTTCACTTGATCACTGCGAATGGCAGGGACATTCAATCCACCTGGTAGACACCCCCGGTTACGGCGATTTCATTGCCGACACCCGTGCCTGTATGCGCACGCTTGACTGCGCCGTTATCATCCTCTCCGCCATCTCGGGGGTAAAGGTGCAGACTGAAGAGGTCTGGGCATGGGCAAACGAATTCGAGATTCCGCGGATCGCTTTTGTAAACAAACTTGACCGTGAAAGGGCGAGCTTTTTCCGCGCTATTGACGATATGGAGAAGGCTCTGAAGGCCAGAGGCGTTGCCATCCAGCTGCCGCTCGGACTGGAGGATGGTTTTGAAGGGGTCATCGACCTGATCAAAATGAAGGCCTATCGCTATACCAAAGACATGTCCGGCAACTTCACCGAGATCGAGATTCCGGCAGAGTATCTTGACGAGGCAAAGCGGCTGCGCGAGCAGATGGTGGAGACAGTTGCCGAGGCCTATGATGCCCTGACAGAGAAGTATCTGGAGGAGGGAGATCTCTCCGAGGAAGACATTATTGACGGTCTCAGGGTCGGTACCATCAGAAACACCTTTACCGCCGTGCTTTGCGGCTCGGCTACTGCCAATATCGGCGTGAAACAGCTTCTGGACGCTATCTGCGCCTATCTCCCCTCGCCTCTTGACCGCACCAAGGCGGTCGGCGCCAATCCAAAAACCAGGGATCTGGCGGAGCGGGCTCCTCTGGAAACAGAACCCTTCTCTGCCCTGGTTTTCAAGACCACCTCTGATCCTTATACCGGCAAAATATCGATCTTCAGGGTCTATTCCGGCGTACTCAACTCGGATTCGACGATCTTCAACTCGACAAAAGGGGTTGATGAGCGTATCGGCCAGATCTACGAACTGGAAGGGAAAAAACAGAAGCCGATCAAGCAGGCGGTGGCCGGGGATATAGTAGCCGTTGCCAAGCTGAAAGAGACAGTAAGCGGCGATACGCTCTGCGACCCGCTCAAACCGATTGTGTTTGAGCCGGCGCCTCTGCTCAAACCGGTAATTTCCTATGCGATCGAGCCTAAAACGAAGAACGACGAGGACAAGATCCATAGTGCGCTGCACAAGATGATCGAGGAGGAGCCGACTCTGGAGTCTCACCGTGACGAGCAGACCAAGGAGTTCATCATCTCCGGCATGGGGCAGGTCCACCTTGATGTCATCGTCGAGAAGATGAAGCGGAAGTTCAATGTGGAAGTGCTGCTGAAGACACCCAAGGTGCCTTATCTTGAGACCATCCGTGGCAGTATCAAGGTTCAGGGCAAGTACAAGAAACAGTCGGGGGGCCGGGGGCAGTACGGCGACTGCTGGATAGAGATGGCGCCGATGCCTCGCGGCGAAGGTTATCTCTTTGAGGACAAGATTGTCGGCGGCGTCATCCCGCGCCAGTACATTCCGGCGGTAGACAAAGGGATCCAGGAGGCGTCAGTGGAAGGATTCCTGGCAGGCTACCCGGTCGTTGATTTCAAGGTCGCCCTTTATGACGGTTCGTTTCACACCGTCGACTCCTCGGAGATGGCATTCAAAATTGCCGGTTCGATGGCTTTCAAAAAAGCGATGGAGTCGTGCAAACCGGTGCTGCTCGAACCGATCGTGAACATGAAGATCACCGTGCCCGACGAAAACATGGGTGATGTCATCGGCGATATAAACTCGCGCCGCGGCAAGGTTGTCGGCGTCGAGCCGAAAGCCAATTCACAGATCATCCGCACCGTCGTGCCGATGACGGAGGTGCTGGCCTACTCGAACGACCTCCGCTCCATGACCAGCGACCGTGGTCTCTTCAGTATGGAGTTTTCCCATTACGAAGAGGTGCCGTCACACCTTATGCAGAAAATCATCGCCGAGGTAACCGCGGCAAAAGGTTGACACCAAACGATCCACGAAAAAGGAGCACTATAGATGAGTCTGTTTAACAAAAAATCATCTTCCGATCTTGATAATCAGCACAGCGGCAATGCCGGCAAGAACAAGCTGTCGCTGCTGATTCTGCTGGTTCTCGCCGGCGTTTTTGCCTATCTCTACTTCTTCACCAGCCTTATTGTCCCTCATGAAGCTGCCGCACCCAAGCCTCCGGAGGCGAAACCCGAGGTCAAGCAGAGCATGCCGCCGCGACCGGCGGAGAGCGGGTCAACGACAGCAGCAGTAGCCGATGCCAAAAAAACTGAAGCGGTGAAACCTGCTCCGGCTGCGGTTCCGGCAGCTCCGGCAGCAGCAAAGCCGGCAGTTCCGGCAGTTCCGGCGACTCCGGCAGCAGCAAAGCCGGCAGTTCCGGCTCCGGCTCCTGCGGCGGCAAAACCGGTTCCGGCCCCGCAGCCGGCAACCAGGAAGGCGCCAGCGCCGGCAGCACCCGCAGCGGCTACGACAAAGAAGGAAGCGGCAAAACCCGCCAAAGCAGCTGCGAAAACAGACCCGTCAAAAACTGCCGCGCCGCCAAAACCGGTCAAAAAGAGCGTCGCATATACCATTAGCACCGGTGAGTTGCCGGCAGGGGCTGACGTCGATGCAGCAGAGGCAAAACTGAAAAAACATGGTATCAAGCCGGTACTGAAACAGGTTGCGAAAAAAGGGAGAGTGATGAACCGGCTCTTCGTCAACGCATACAGCGATTACGACGCCTACTCGACCGGACTGGAAACAGCCAAAAAGAGTTCGAGCGCGGCTTTCGGGATCGAAAAAGACGGGAAATACTATATTTACGCCGGCTCATTCAGCTCGGCAGCACTGGCACAAAAAGAGAAAGTACTTCTCCAGGGCAAAGGGCTGAAAGTCAACATCCAGAAAACAGTTCTTCCGGGGACGACCTTAAAAGTCACAGCCGGATCATTTGCCACAAAAGCCGCGGCCAGCAAGGCTGCGGCGACTCTGGCAAAAGATGGTCTTGCAGTAAGGGTGATCCCCAAAGGGAAGTAGCCGGTGGCAGAAAAAGTCAGCATAAAAATACCGTCGCACCTGGCGGTTTATGTTAAAACAGAGACTGCTGCCTTTGAAAAGATTTCCGCCATAAACGGCGAAGTCAGGCTGCTCCCTGCCGAAAGAGTTACGCTGCTCTTCTTCCTCTGTTACGACAAGAATCCGGAAGTAAGAGCAGCAGCCCTTGCGGCAATGAAAGAATTGCCGGCCGCGCTGGCAAAAGCTCTGGCGCATGCGCCAGAGACTCACCCGAAACTGGTAGAGCTGCTCGCAAAACTGCACAAGGTTAATCCGGACATTCCGTTGCCGGAAGAAGCACCGCAAAATGCAGCGGCAGCGGCAGAGCCGCAAGAAGCTGCGCCTGCCGAGGAAGAAGAAGAAAAAGCAGCAGAGGAAGAGGAGTACCGGAGCAAGTATCAACTGGCGCAGACAATGGGGGTCGGCGAAAAGATCAAGATGGCGATGACCGGCGACAAGGAGTGGCGTTCGATCCTGATCAGGGATTCAAACAAGCTTATAAACGGCGCTGTCGTTAAAAACCCAAGGATCACCGAACCGGAGATACTGTCCATCTCCAAGTCCGTAATCCAGAATGAAGAGATACTCCGCGTCATCTGCGCTAACAAGGAATGGATCAAGAATTACGAGATCAGGAAGGCGCTGGTTCTGAACAACAAAACCCCGCTGCCGGTTGCCTTGCGCTTCATGAGCTTCATAACAGTGAAAGATCTCGCCACTATGGCAAAAAGCAAGAACATTTCGAGTATCATTGCCAATCAGGCGCGGAGATTGCTGTCAACGAAGAAGAAAACCTAGGAGAACCTTGATGGCGCTGGTTAATGATGTAAAAAAAGAGATAAATGCAAAAATCGTCTACCTGGGGCCCAAGGGAGCCGGCAAGTCAACGGCACTGCACTTCATCTACAACAGCCTTAAACCGGACTGCCGCAGCGAACTGAAATCTATGGCATCAGGCGATCACCAGATGCTCTTTTTTGACTTTTCGTACCCCCTGCCGCGGCTCAGCGACGGTTATGCTGTCCGTTTTCACATCTATACCCTTATCCCCGGCAGCGAATCCACCCCTCCCTGGAAGATGCTTTTGAAAGGGGCAGACGGCGTGATACTCCTTGCAGACTCTGCCAAGGGGAGGATGTACGCAAACCTGGAATGCTGTGCCCTGCTGCTTGACTCGCTTGTCCACTACGGCCTTAAACTGGACGATATCAGCCTGTCTCTACAGTGCAACAAGCGGGACCTCAAAGGGGCAGCCCCCCTGGCCGGAATGAAAAATGAACTTCTGCCGGGATTCGGCGCCGAGCCTTTCCCGGTAACCGCTACCAGCGGGGACGGTCTGCTGGAGGGATTGGACCGCACCATCAAGGATATCCTGCAAAAACTCGGCGCCGAGGGGGACGCTGCCAGTGAGGCGGATGCCGGCGCACCTGCTGCTCCGGGCGGGGAAGGGACCGGGACAGCAAGCGACTCATCTTTTGTGCACTGCCCTACTGTGAGCAGCGGTTTTGAAGTAGAGGTAGCCGGCGCGCCGCTGGCTGTCGACAGCAACACCATTATCATCCCTTTAAGACTGAAGGGGGGCGAGTGCGGCAAAAGCGTTGATTTCAAGGTAACAGTGTCGGTAGGCCTCTGACATGAGCCTTTCTTTTGATCTGCTAACGCTCGCCAAACTCCTGCTGGCAGCCCTGCTTGGCGCCATTATCGGCCTTGAACGCGAAATCCACGGCCGGCCGGCCGGCTTCCGTACCCATCTATTGGTATCACTCGGCTCATGCCTTTTTGTAATCACTTCCATACATTTCTACACCCTTTTCGGTAATTTCAGCGGTAATCAGCCGGTCGGCGTCGACCCCGGCAGAGTTGCCGCCCAGGTAGTAACGGGGATAGGGTTTCTCGGCGCCGGCGCCATCATCAGGGAAAGGTTCTCGGTACGTGGACTGACGACAGCCGCCTGCCTCTGGATTGCAGCTGCCATAGGCATTGCCTGCGGTGTCGGGCTGTTCGGCATATCGATAGTTGTCACCATACTCTCTCTGGGCAGTCTTCTGCTGCTCAAAAAGATCGAAGAAATGCTGGTCAGAGACACCTATGTTTATCTGCGTCTCTGGTGCGACGATCGCCCGGGAGTAACAACGCTGATAGCGTCGGGTCTTGAGTCATGTTCTATTCAACCGCTGCACGCCAGCATCGAAAAGAACATCGCCACGGCAGAACTCCATGTTGTGTATCAGGTCAAATACAGTTCAAAAGATCTGTCTCAGGATCCGGTGGAGGTTCTGGCGGCAATTCCCGGCATGAAGCGCGTGTCGATGGGGTGGGAGTAGCAGTCGTGAAGGAGCGGGCAGACAGGCTGCTTGTCGACAGGGGCCTGGTCAGCTCCCGGGAGAGGGCAAGAGCACTGATAATGGCTGGTGATGTCATCATCGGCGACCACAAGGTCGACAAGCCGGGACAGTTGGTCGACACCGCGCTTGCAATCCGGATAAAGAATGACATCCCCTTTGTCAGCAGGGGTGGGCTCAAGTTGCAGAAAGCCCTCGAATATTTTGCCATTGATGTCACCGGCCTGGTTGTGCTTGATGTCGGGGCGTCAACCGGTGGCTTTACCGACTGCCTCCTGCAGCGGGGAGCGGCAAAGGTTTATGCGGTTGATGTCGGTTACGGCCAGCTTGCCTGGAAGCTCCGGCAGGATGAGCGGGTGCTGTCGCTTGAAAAGACCAACATCCGCTATCTCGAACCGGACGCACTGCCAACACCGGCGGATATGGCGGTCATTGACGCATCTTTCATCTCGCTGGACAAGGTTCTTCCCAACACGCTGCGCCTTGTCAGACGTTGCGGCGCAATCGTTGCCCTCATCAAGCCCCAGTTCGAGGTCGGTCGGGGTGAGGTCGGCAAGGGGGGAGTTGTCAGGGAGCCGGAGAAACATGCCGCAGTGATCGAAGCGGTCTGCTCTCTGGCAGAGAAACTTCAGCTTGAAGTTGTCGGCGTTACCGAGTCGCCGATCACCGGGCCTAAAGGGAACAGGGAATTTCTGGTATACTTGAAGAAAATTGAATGAACCTAAAAACAGTAGTTAATTAACGCAAAGCCGCAACGGCGCAAAGAAAATCAGAACCTTAGGCGGTTTTTCGAGCAAACAAAAAAGCTGATGTGGCTAAACTCATAACATACATGTTATTATTTTGCGTCTCTGCGTTTCAAATGCTTTTACAGGATGGATTTGTGGGGGTTAAAGCATGTCTTGTCTTTTCTGCAGGATCGCCGCCGGAGAGATCCCGGCGAAGCTGGTTTACCAGGATGAACAGCTGCTGGTTATCGAGGACATCAATCCGGCTGCGCCGCTTCACCTGCTGTTGATTCCGCGCAAGCATATTGCCGGGGTTCTCGATCTGCTGGCCGAAGATGACCTGCTGGTCGGCCATATTTTCCGGGTTGCCGCAGACCTCGCCCGCCAGCGGGGCGTAGCGGAGAACGGTTTCCGCATAGTCACCAACACCAATGCAGATGCCGGACAGTCGGTTTTGCATATCCACTTTCATCTTCTTGCCGGAAGAAACATGGCGTGGCCACCGGGATAATTTCACAAGGAGGAAAAAATGATTATACGGCTGATTATGGTTTCACTGCTGCTGCATGCAGTCCCTGCAATATGCGCTACTACCGACATCTACAAATGGGTTGATGAAAAGGGGCAGGTCGGTTATGCCGATGATCTGGGGAAAGTGCCGAAAAAATACCGCGACAAAGCGTTCATGACAGAAAAACAGGAACAGGCTGTCGAAGTAATTGAAAAGAGCGTGCCTGAAAACCCGGCCCGTAAAGAGGGCGAAAAAAAGGACAAAACTCCTGCAGACAAGGAGAAAAACAAGGGGAAAGCCCTCTTTGAAGGCAAGGAAGGTGCGGCCTGGAAGCAGGATTTTGCCGGTCAGAAATATGAGATCAAATCACTTGAACAACATGCCGTTGAAATAAAAGAGCGGATGACTGACGGGAGCAAAATCTCCCGCGGTGAATATCTGACCCTGCAGAATACCCAGCGCGATCTCGACGTACGGATAGCAAAAGCAAAAAAGAAGCTCGACGCCATGAATGAAGCCGCTGACAAGGCGGAACTGCCGGCAGATTTCCGCTGAAGCAGAAAATAGCCGATGCAACTCTTTGCCCGGTATGCCCGGGCATTTTTTATATATTCATTGACGTTCAGGTGAACAGTCTGCTAATTTAATCAAGTAAAGGCGAAGTTATAACTAGCTGTAATCAGGATGTAAATGATGCCAAGAATAGTAATAGATGAAGCGCGCTGCAAAGGGTGCGGGCTCTGCACCATTGCCTGCCCCCGCAAACTGGTCACGCTGAGCGATACACCCAACAGCCTTGGCTACACCGTGGCCCTGTTTGCCGGAGAGGAAAAGTGCAGCGGTTGTGCCCTCTGCGCCGAGATGTGTCCGGATGTCGCCATCATGGTGTTCAAGGAGCAGCAGCCATGAGCGGGAAACTTTTCGTCAAGGGGAATGAAGCGGTTGCCATGGCTGCCATCGAGGCGGGCGTGCGTTGCTATTTCGGTTACCCCATTACCCCGCAGAGTGACATTCCGGAATATCTTTCCCGCGAACTGCCGAAGACCGGTGGCACCTTCATCCAGGCGGAGAGCGAGATAGGCGCCATAAACATGGTGCTTGGCGCTTCGGCTGCCGGGGTGCGGGCAATGACCTCCTCCTCCGGACCGGGAATCTCACTCAAGCAGGAGGGTATCTCCTACATGGCCGGCTCGGAGCTGCCAGGGGTCATCGTTGATATCATGCGCCAGGGGCCCGGACTCGGTGGTATCGACGCTTCCCAGGCCGACTACTTTCAGGCGACCCGCGGCGGCGGTCACGGCGGCTATCGCATCATCGTCCTGGCACCCGGCTCGGTGCAGGAGATGTATGACCTGACCATGCTTGCCTTCGACCTGTCAGATCTCTATCGTATACCCGCCATGGTGCTGGCCGATTCGGTCATCGGGCAGATGAAGGAATCCATCACCCCCAACCCCCGCCCGGCGTGTGCGCTCCCGCCGAAGGATTGGGCCGTGCGCGGCTGGGCCGATGGCACCGGGCAGAACGTGGTGAAATCACTCAAGCTCGGCGATGGCGAGATGGAGAAGTTCCACTGGGAGATGCACGCCCGCTACCAGCTCATTGAGGACAAGGAAAGCCGCTGGGAGGAGTACCAAACGGATGATGCCCGTCTGCTCGTGACCGCCTTCGGCTCTACGGCGCGCATTTCGCGCACCGCCGTCGAGATGGCGCGGGAAGCGGGTATGCAGGTCGGCCTGCTCAGACCGATAACCCTGCTGCCGTTCCCCAAAAAGGCTTATGCCGACCTGTCCAGGCGCTGCAAGTTGTTCCTCGACATAGAACTCAGCACCGGCCAGATGATCGACGATGTACGGCTGTCAGTAGCGCGTGACGCCGAGGTCGCTTTCTACGGCCGCCCCCCCGGAGCCGGTTCCCTGCCGACTCCGGAAGAGATTTTCGCGCAGATCAGGAAGGTGTATCCATGAAGCAGGTATTTGGCAGATCGCCCAGCTTGAAGGACGTGCAGACCCATTTCTGTCCCGGCTGCCACCACGGCGCGATCCATCGCCTGGTGGCCGAGGCGCTGGATGAGTTTGCCATCCGCGACAAGACTATCGGCTGCGCTTCGGTCGGCTGTTCCGTATTCCTTTACGGCTATTTTAACATCGACGTAGTCGAATCCCCCCACGGCAGAGCCCCGGCGGTTGCTACCGGGGTGAAGCGTGCCCTCCCCGGCAACATCGTCTTCACCTACCAGGGAGACGGCGATCTGGCAGCTATCGGCACCTCGGAGATTATTCACGCTGCCAACCGCGGTGAGGACATCACCGTGATCTTCGTCAACAATACCACTTACGGCATGACCGGCGGCCAGATGGCCCCTACCACCCTGCCGGGGCAGAAGACCTCCACCTCACCCTATGGCCGCGACATCAATAACGACGGGGCGCCGTTCAAAATGGCCGAACTGCTCTCAAACCTCGACGGCGTGGCCTTCTCCGCCAGAGTAGCGGTCAACAGCCCGAAGAATGTTCTTGCTGCCAAAAAACTGATCAAAACCGCTTTCCGCTACCAGGTGGAGGGGAGAGGTTTTTCGTTCATCGAAGCGCTGGCGGCCTGCCCGACTAACTGGGGAATGCAGCCGTTAACGGCAAACGAGCGGATCGGCAGCGAGATGATCCCCTATTACCCCCTCGGTGTCTGCAAGAACACGGATAACCTGTGAATGGTGAATGGTGAATAGTGAATAGGATGTGGGCGGCTTTTGTTCACGTTTCACTCTTCGTATTTCACTGATTTTGAAGGAGTAAACCGATGCGTAATGACGTCTTTATCGCCGGATACGGCGGACAGGGGGTTCTCCTGGCCGGCAACCTGCTTGCCTATGCGGCCATATTTGAGGGGAAGAACGTCTCCTTCTTTCCGGCCTACGGTGTTGAAAAACGTGGCGGCGCGGCCATGTGCACAGTAATAATTGCTGACGGCGACACCGGTTCGCCGGTGGTGGGACACCCCTCAGTGGCGATCATGCTCAACCAGTTGTCCTTCGACAAGTATGCTGCCAAAGTCAGGCCGGACGGCTTCTGCATCGTCAATTCCAACCTGGTGGCGGCCGGAGACGACGCCCTGCCGGAGTGCACGCTGATACGCATACCGATGAACCAGATCGCCATCGAACTTGGTGACGCCCGTATGGTCAACATGGTGGCCTGCGGCGCTTATACTGCCGTCAGCAGCGCCCTGGCACTGCCGTCGCTTCACGAGGCTTTGCAAAAGGCCCTGCCGGAGCGCAATCACAAATTCATCCCTGCCAATATCAGCGCAATAGAAGCAGGCGCAAAAATAGCGAGAGCAGCCCTGGGTCAATGATTGCAGTTTTTCATCATTGACACGCCAGGACAAACAAGGTATAAAAAAATCCCGTTTGTAAAACGGCGACGTCGCCAAGTGGTAAGGCAAAGCTCTGCAAAAGCTTTATTCGGCGGTTCAAATCCGCCCGTCGCCTCCAAAAAATCAAAAGCACTTGCGTTCCGATGCAAGTGCTTTTTCTTTGGGTCTCACAACATGGAGTTCCTGTGGAAACTGCCATCAAATTCAGTCTGACTGCCAAAGACCCTGATTCGGCGGCCCGCGCCGGGACTATTACCACCCCGCACGGCGACATCCCGACCCCGATCTTCATGCCGGTAGGGACGCAGGCGACCGTAAAGGCGATGACACCTGACGACCTCAAACAGGTCGGTGCCCGGATCATTCTCGGCAACACCTACCATCTTTACCTGCGACCCGGTCACGAACTGGTGAAAAAAATGGGGGGGCTGCACCGATTCATGCAGTGGCATGAACCGATCCTGACCGATAGCGGCGGCTTTCAGGTCTTCAGCCTGGGCGAACTGCGCAAGATCAGCGAAGAAGGGGTCAAGTTCCAGTCCCATATCGACGGTTCCAGGCACTTTATCTCCCCGGAAACATCCATCGCCATACAGGAGGCGCTCGGCGCCGACATCATCATGTGCTTTGACGAGTGCCCCCCCTCCCCTGCCGATTTCGCTTATGTCAAACAATCCCTGGAGAGGACTTCACGCTGGGCCAGACGGTGCAAGGATGCGCAGACCCGTAGCGATCAGGCGCTTTTCGGCATCGTTCAGGGGGGGATCTTCCCGGAACTGCGGACACAGAGCATGCATGATCTGCAGGAAATCGGTTTTGACGGCTACGCCCTCGGCGGGGTTTCGGTCGGCGAGGAAAAATCGCGGATGCTGGAAGTGATGCAGTTTTCGGCGCCGCTCTTCCCTGAAGACAAGCCGCGCTACATCATGGGGATCGGCACCCCGGAGGATCTGATCGAAGGGATCCATGCCGGTTACGACATGTTCGACTGTGTCATGCCGACGCGCAACGCCCGCAACGGCATGCTCTTCACCTCTTTTGGCCGGGTAAATATAAAACGGGGCGAATATCTTGACGATTCTGCACCGCTCGACCCCGAATGCAGCTGTTATGTCTGCCGTACCTTCAGCCGTGCCTATCTGCGGCATCTGTTCCGTTGCGGCGAGATCCTGTCGGCGCGACTGAACACCCATCACAATCTGCATTACTACCTGAATCTCATGGCGGAAGCCAGAATGGCAATTTCTGCCGGGCGCTTTTCCCTGTTCAGAAAAGAGTTCTACGCAAAAAGAGAACAGCGAACTTATTTGGGTTGATATTCAGCCATTTTTAAGGCAGTATTCATGATTCAAAATCAGAATATATTTAACTGGAGGTCTTTTTGATGATCGGTCTGGCGTTTGCGATGGGAACCCCTCCTGGTGGGGCTGGCGGTGGAGGGCAATCGGCACTTACAAGCCTTGTCCCGCTGATAATCATGTTCGGTATTTTTTATTTTCTGTTGATCCGTCCGCAGCAGAAAAAAGCAAAAGAACACAAAGCACTGCTGGAAGCTCTGAAAAAAGGGGACAGGGTCGTGACTGCCGGCGGCATGCATGGCAAGGTTACGGCGGTTGAAGAGACAGCAGTAACCCTTGAAGTTGCCAGCGGGGTCAACATCAAATTCAACAAAGGGCACATAGCGGCGATAGTTGATAAATAATTCAGGGCTTCAGGCTGAAGACCAAAGGCTGTCGTAGGTATTTTGAATCTGTCTGCTCCTTCAGCCTTCAACCTTCAGCCTAAACACCTTATGCGAAAAGGAGTACCCGGCATGTCGAAAGGATTAAACTGGCGACTTCTGCTTATTATCGCCTTCCTGCTTCTGTCGGCTGTCTACATGACACCGACCCTTGTATCAAAGCTCCCGACCTGGTGGAGCGGCATTCTTCCCAAAGACAAGATTCATCTCGGCCTTGACCTGCAGGGCGGTTCGCACCTGGTACTGGAAGTAGATACCCCCAAAGCTGTTGAAGGGGCGCTGGATCTTATCGCCACCGACATCGAAGATTCGCTAACCTCCCAGACCCTCAGATACAAACATATCGCCCGTGAGGGTGGCGACAAGGTGAAACTGACCCTTTATGACAAGGGGACAGTCGAAAATGTGCAGGCAATGATCAAGAAGAAGTATCCCGAGATGGAGCTTCTTCCTCCCTTCGAAGAAGGGGGCTTCAACGTACTGCAGATACGGATGAACGAGAAGGTCGCTACCGACAGAAAGGACAAGTCTGTCTCGCAGGCGCTGGAGACCATTCGCAACAGGATCGACCAGTTCGGCGTTTCCGAGCCGATAATTGCCCGTGAAGGTCTGACAAATATCGTTGTGCAGCTCCCCGGCATCAAGGATCCGAAACGGGCTATCGAACTTATCGGCAAGACCGCCCGTCTTGAGTTCAAGCTGGTCGATGAAAACATCAACCCGACGCTGGCGACCCCGGGTTCAATCCCCGAAGAAGACGAACTGCTGATGGAAAAACGGACTGACCCGACAACCGGGGCTGTTACCGAAATACCGCTTGTGGTGAAGAAAAAGGCGATCATCACCGGTGATCTGCTGACCGATGCCCAGGTAAGGATCGATTCCCAGTTCAACCAGCCATATGTCGCCATCGATTTCAACTCGACCGGGGCAAGGCTCTTTGACCAGATTACAGCCGCCAACGTCGGCAAACGCTTTGCCATTGTCCTGGACAACACCATTTACTCGGCACCGGTCATCCGTGAACGGATCTCCGGCGGCAGCGCGCAGATATCAGGTTCGTTTACCGACAAGGATGCCGCCGACCTCTCCATTGTGCTGCGTGCCGGCTCTCTCCCTGCGCCGGTAAAGATAGTCCAGAATGTTACCGTCGGGCCGTCCCTTGGGCAGGACTCCATCAACAAGGGGCTGATGGCAGGACTCATCGGCGTGCTGCTGGTGGTGGTATTCATGGCGATCTACTACAAGCTGTGCGGTCTGGTGGCAAATTACGGCATGCTGCTGAACATCATCTTCCTGATGGGAGCGCTGGCAGCTCTCGGCGCCACACTGACACTGCCGGGCATAGCAGCTATCGTCCTTTTGATCGGTATGTCGGTAGACTCGAACGTCCTGATTTTCGAGCGTATCCGTGAAGAGCTGCGGCTCGGCAAACCGGCGATAGCCGCGGTCGACGCCGGTTATGACAAGGCATTCCTTACCATCATGGACTCACATGTGACAACACTGATAACCGCAGCCGTGCTTTTCCAGTTCGGCACCGGTCCGGTAAAGGGTTTTGCCGTTTCGCTCAGTCTCGGTATCATTATCAACCTGTTTACCTCTCTTGTGGCCACCAAAGTGGTCTTTGACTTCGCGCTCAGCCGCATGAACGTGAAGAGACTGAGCATTTAGCAAGCTGGAAATTGTTTTCTGCCCTTTTCTTGCAGAAAATAATTCCGTTAACGCACTTATCCTGTTTATCAGGGCTAGGGGATTTTTCATGGAAATTATCGGCAAAACAAAAATAGATTTCATCGGCATGAAGAAGGTAACCTTCGTCATTTCCGGCATAATTGCCATTCTCGGTCTCGTCGGCATCATCCAGATGGCCAGAGGCGCCGCCAACATGGGGATCGACTTCTCCGGCGGCACCGCTTTGCAGCTCAAATTCACGCAACCGGTCGGTATAGACAAGGCACGCGAAGCACTGGCAAGACATGGGCTGAAAGACGCCTCCCTGCAGGACATCAAAGAAGGGAGCAAGCTGCTGGTAAAGATCGGCAAGACAACCCTGGCAACCGGCAAGGTCGCTGATACCATCGAGGACGTCTTCACGAAGGAGTTCCCCGGCAATAAGTTCGTCGTCGAGAGTTCGACGGAGATCGGCCCGTCTGTCGGCGACAAACTGAGAAAAGATACTCTTACGGCGATCATCATCTCCATGATCGGCATAATCATCTACATAGCCTGGCGCTTCGACTTCAAATTCGGTGTCGGCGCCATCATCGCCACCATGCATGACATTCTGGCGATGTTTGCGGTCTTCTATCTGCTGAACAAGGAGATGAACCTTCTTTTCATTACCGCCGTGCTGACCATTGCCGGTTATTCCCTGACTGACACGGTTGTCGTCTTCGACCGGATCAGGGAGAATCTGCACAAGAACCTCAAGGAGTCGATGCCCAGCATTTTCAACCGGAGCATCAATGAAGTTCTTTCCCGTTCCATAATTACATCGCTGACAACTTTTCTGGCGTCCTGTTCTCTTTTTCTGTTCGGCGGAGAGGTAATCCACGATTTCGCCTTTGCCCTGGTAATCGGGGTAGTGGTTGGTGTCTATTCATCAATCTTTGTAGCCAGCCCGATTGTCTCTCTCTGGGAAGAGAGGGGCATTAAAGCCAAAGCATAAAGGAGGGTATCTTTGAAACAGGAAAGTCTTGTCTATATTGTTGTCGCGCTTCTGGTAGGGCTTCTCGGTGGCTTTCTGATCTTCAGCGTTTCCAACAAGAACAAGGGTGGTGGCGGCCAGCCGGCAATCCCCATGGGGAGCGGGTCACCTGCCGACTACAGCCAGAGGATTGTAGAAGCAGAAAAAATAGTCGCCCAGGAACCGAATAATTATCAGGCATGGGTACAGCTCGGTAACGATTATTTCGACACCGAACAGCCGCAAAAGGCTGTCAATGCCTACGCCAGGTCTCTTGAAATCGACCCGAAGAATCAGAACACCCCGAATCTCCTTACCGACCAGGGTGTAATGTATCGGAAGATGGGGCTTTTCGATAAGGCGATAACCAACTTCGAAAACGCGAACAGGATTGATCCGAAACATTCCCAGAGCCTCTTCAATCTCGGCATTGTCTATGCCAATGACCTGAAACAGAAGGACAAGGCCATTGACGCCTGGCAACGCTATCTGGTGCTTGACGGTATGAGCCCGCAAGGGCAGCAGGTCAAGGCAATGGTTGATGAACTGAAGGCCGGTGGCGGTCCACCCAAAAGCGGTGGCTGGAAATAGAAGTTAAAATCCCTGCGACAAGCGGGGATTTTTTTTAGCAGTTGCCCTGTTCACCGGGGCCGGGAAATGCATGCAGTTACTAACCAAACGACGCTGGCGGATGAAAGAGATAAGTGATCTGACTGTCGGCACCCTGGCAGCCGAGCTTGACCTGCCGCTGCTTCATGTCCGGCTGCTGGCGGCAAGAGGAATTGCAACAAAGCAGCAGGCAGACGGGTTTCTGCGCCCTTCTCTGGCACAACTGGGTGATCCGCTGCAGATAAAAGGGGTGACAGAAGCGGTATCCCGTCTCATAGCTGCGAGAGAATGCGGAGAAACTGTCTGCGTACATGGCGATTACGATGTAGACGGTGTGA
Organism: Geobacterales bacterium; assembly: GCA_038206285.1. Lineage (GTDB taxonomy): Bacteria > Desulfobacterota > Desulfuromonadia > Geobacterales > DSM-12255 > VEOV01. The sequence goes on along the minus strand of JBBRBA010000022.1, from coordinate 13,804 downwards.
CCGCAGTGGTCCTGCTTGTCTCTTTTTTCCGGGAGGTCGGCATACCGGTCTGCCATGTTATCCCGAGACGACTGGAAACAGGTTACGGCCTCTCCAGCGAAGGGATTGATGAGGCCCTCAGCCTGGGCGCCTCCCTGATGATCACTGTTGACTGCGGCATCACCTCGGTCGGCGAAGCCCTTTACTGCAAAGAGCGCGGCATTGATCTCATAATCACCGACCATCACACTCCGGGCGAAATCATTCCCGAAGCCCTCGCGGTCATAAACCCCCTGCAACCCGGATGCAACGCCGCTTTCAAGAAATTTGCCGGCGTCGGTCTCGCCTTCAACCTGGCAATTGCCCTGCGCAGCAGAATGCGTGCCCTCGGTTATTTCGAGCAGGCGCAGGAACCGAATCTGCGCGCGTATCTTGATCTGGTAACGCTCGGCACCATCGCCGACCTGGTGCCGCTTACCGGCGAAAACCGGATAATTGCCGCCTTTGGGCTGAAAGAACTCACCGGCTCGGGACGGATCGGCATCCAGGCGCTCAAACGGGTGGCAGCCGTCTCTGCCGCGGTCACGACAAGCGATGTCAGTTTCAGGCTGGCGCCAAGAATTAATGCAGCCGGTCGCCTTGATGACGCCAGAAGAGGGGTGGAACTTCTTCTCACTAAAGACAGGAGTGCTGCCGATATCCTTGCCGCAGAGCTGGACAGTGCCAACAAGGAGCGGCAGGAGATCGAGAAAGAGATTCTTGCCGAAGCGCTGCAACGATTAAACAATGATGCATCGCTGCGTGGACGGACAACAGTTGTGATGGCATCTGAAAACTGGCATCCAGGGGTTATCGGCATTGTTGCCTCAAGGGTCGTGGAGCAGTGCCACCGGCCGGTCATTCTGCTGGCAGTTCAGGATAATGAGGGTCGGGGTTCAGGCAGAAGCATCCCGGCATTTCACCTGTACAATGCGCTTGCCGCTTCAGCTGCAAAGCTGATAAAATTCGGCGGCCATCAACAGGCAGCCGGACTCACCATGGCAATGGAAAATTTCGAGCAGTTTTATGATTTATTTGACCGTTATGCTGTTGAAAACCTCCGTCAGGAAGACCTGTTACCGGAGCTGCTGCTGGATGCCGAATTAGCCCCTGCAGAACTGAACCGCGAGCTGCTCGGCTTTCTTGAGCTGCTGAAACCGTTCGGCATGGGCAACCCCGAGCCCGTTTTCCTCATCAGGAACCTGCAGGTTTCAAGCTGCCGGATAATCAAAGAGACTCACCTCAAACTCAGGCTCCAGGCAGGAGAGATCACGCTTGACGCTATCGGTTTTAAAATGGCCGGCAGGGCAGAGGAAAACGATACGGTTGACATTGCCTGCGTGCCGGAGCTCAACATCTGGAACGGACGTGAGAACATACAGTTACGGTTGAAGGATATCCGCCAATCGGGAGGTAGCAGTGGAACGTAAAGCTCGCTTTGAAAAAGCCGACTTCATCATCAATGTCGGCTTCTGGGTTAACGCTGTGCTGATGGTAATGAAACTCAGTGCCGGCTATTTCGGCAAATCTGAAGCGGTCTTTGCCGACGGCATGGAGAGCGCCTGCGACTTTATCGCCATCCTCTCAACGATGATTGCGCTGAAGATAGGGCGCAAGCCGTACGATGAAGACCACCCTTACGGCCATGGCCGCGCGGAAAGTCTCTCGGCGATCATCGTCTCGCTGGTCATCTTCGGCACCGGCTGCTGGATCCTCTATAATGCCGTAATGCACATCATCAATCTGGAGTATTCATCACCGCAGCTGATTGCCGTAATCGCCGCATTCTTGACCATCATTATCAAGGAGTGGCTCTATCGTTTTTCGATGAATACGGGGAGCCACCTCGAAAGTCCGGCGCTCCTGTCGGTTGCCAAGGATCACCGCAAGGATGCCGTCACCTCGGTTGCCACCCTGATCGGCGTCGGCGGCGCCTATTTCGGGCTGTCAATAATGGATCCGCTGGCTGCCGGTCTGACCGCATTTTTCATCTTCCATATCGGCTGGCAGACATTCCGCTCTGCGGCGCACGACCTGATGGACGGTCAACCTGAAGAAGAGCTGCTGGTGACCATCAAGGGACTTGCCGCCGGGGTAGCAGGTGTCGACCATGTCCATGAGATCCGCGGACGTCGCTCCGGGCAGTATCTGATTATAGATCTCAAACTGGATATGGATCCGGGGATGACGGTAAAAGAGTCGCACGCCATTGCCACGGAAGTGAAAAGGCTGATCTTTGCCAGATATCAAAACGTCGGTGACGTTATGATTCATATCAATCCGCATGAAGAAGACCATGAGGATCTGATCAGGCTGTAGGAAGTGCGCCGGCAGCAGCCGTGCAACTACACAAGGACCGTAACCGCAATGACAATTTTCCTTTTCTCCCTCTTTGCCCTGACAACCGGCCTCACCTACTGGCTGCGCCAGATCAACCTCAATCACCTGAAAAAGCATGGCGCTACCGTTACCGACGGCTTCGGCGCGGTCATCAGCGAAGGGACCCTGGCGAAAACGGTTGCCTACACCTTCGAGAACAGCCGGCTCGGCCTGTGGGAATCGCTGTTCGACAACCTGCTGCTGATCCTCTTCCTCTTTGCCGGGCTGCTGACGGTTTACGACCGCTTTGTTACCGGCCTTACCGCCTCGCCGGTGCTGCAGGGAGTGCTCTTTTTCATCGTCCTCTCCTGGCTGCAGACGATTCTGGAGATGCCGTTCTCACTCTACGGCACCTTTGTGGTGGAAGCCCGCCACGGCTTCAACACCATGACGCCGAAACTCTGGCTGGCAGATCTGCTCAAGTCCCAGGCGATCGGTACGGTTATCACCGGTCTGCTCCTGTGGGTGGTCTTTGCCCTGATCGGCTGGAGCAGCAGTCACTGGTGGCTTTGGGTCTGGGGCTTCCTGGCGCTCTTTACCCTCTTCCTGATGTTCATCTCCCCCTACGTCATCGAACCGCTGTTCAACAAATTCGAGCCGGTTACTGCGGAAGGGTTGGAGGAGGATATCAGAAAAATGATGGCAAAAGCCGGGCTGCAGGTAGGCAAGGTGATGCAGATGGATGCGTCGAAGCGGAGCAAACACTCCAACGCCTATTTCACCGGCATCGGCAAGGTTAAGCGGATCGTCCTTTACGATACTCTCATCAAACAGATGACCCACGGCGAAATTGTCGCCGTGCTGGCCCACGAGATCGGCCACTGGAAGAAGGGGCATATCTGGAAGCGGCTGCTGCTGGCCGAAGCCGGCGCCCTTATCGGCTCCTGGATCACCTTCCGGGCGCTTGCCTGGAAAGGTTTGCCGGGTCTGCTCGGCTATGACAGCCTATCTTTGGCAGCGAGGCTGGTAATTCTCGGCTTTGTCGCCTCGATAGCAATGTTTCCGCTGACACCTCTCTCAGCCTGGCTCTCCCGCCGCGATGAGTATGAAGCGGATCGTTTCGCCACTGATATCACCGGCGACCCCGAGTCTCTGGCAACAGCCCTCATCAAGCTGTCGGCAGAGAATCTCGCCAATCTCCACCCGCATCCGCTCTATGCCGCCTTCTACTACTCGCATCCGCCGGTGGTGGAAAGGGTGCAGGCGCTGCGCCGGATGCACCCGGCAAAGTGATGAAAGACATAACAAAGGCGGCCAGAACAGCCGGCCTTTGTTGTTTCCGGCGCAGGAACGACAATCACCAGTGCGGCCCGGAACCGAACGTTGATGGAGACATTGTTTCTCGCGTCTGAGTGAGAAGTGACGTACTTTGCGAAGGGATTACTACCCCCTTTGCTTATAGTCAATGAATTCAGCAGATGGGACGACATACAGCTGCTGTTTGACCGCACTGACAAATTCAACCTGAATGAGCGCAAAGACCACAAAAAAAGGCGACCGTATCGGCCGCCTTTTTGTTATCTATGTAACCCTACCCTGCCCTACTCAATGCACCGGGTCATCTTGCGGAACTTCTGGTAACGCTGCTCCACCAGATCCTCCGCCGGGATCTTCTTCAGTTCGGCAAGATTGCGCGCCAGCGCCTCATGCAGAGACTTTGCCATTGCCTCGTGATCGCGGTGAGCGCCGCCGAGCGGTTCCTTGACGATCTCGTCAATGACATTCAACTCCTTGATATCCTGCGCCGTAATCTTCAGGGCCTCGGCAGCCTGCGCCCCTTTGGTGCCGTCAGACCAGAGGATGGCAGCGCACCCTTCCGGAGAGATGACCGCATAGACCGAGTATTCAAGCATCAGCACCCGGTCGCCCACGGCAATGGCGAGCGCCCCGCCTGAACCACCCTCGCCGGTGATGACGACGATGATCGGTACCGTCAGACTGGCCATCTCCCGCAGGTTTCTGGCAATCGCCTCAGCCTGGCCGCGCTCTTCAGCACCGATGCCGGGGAAGGCGCCGGGGGTGTCGACCAGCGTAATTATCGGCAGTTTGAACTGCTCCGCCATCTGCATCAGCCGCAGCGCCTTGCGGTAACCTTCCGGGTTCGGCATGCCGAAGTTGCGAAAGACCTTTTCCTTGGTGTCCCGCCCTTTCTGGTGGCCGATCACCATGACCGGCTCATCGTCAAGCCGCGCCAGACCGCCGACTATGGCATGATCGTCGCCGAAAAGCCTGTCGCCGTGCAGCTCGGTGAAGCCGGTAAAAATCAGGTTCAGATAATCCATGGTGAACGGACGGTTGATGTGCCTGGCGATCTGGGCAGTCTGCCAGCGGGAAAGATTGCTGAAAATATCCGCGCGCATCTCATCAGCCTTCTTCTCCAGCTTGGCAATCTCATTGGTCAGATCCATCCCGCCGGAGAGAGCGGCCAGCTCGTTAATCTTCTTCTCCAGCTCCATCAGCGGCTTTTCAAACTCCATATAGACTTGTGCAGCCATGTATGATTTCTCCTTGATATTTCGAATATCTTGCGTCGCTACTCAAAAGTGACGGCATTATACCCTAACAACCCTTCCACTTCCAGAGATAATCCCTCGGTCGGGCTCACATAATACTGCGTCGGCAGATTCATTACTGCCGTGCATAGATCAGGGAGAACCATATGCAAGGCGGTATGGCACCTCCCCTGATGGCGCAGCATGATCCCTTTCAAAGATTCGAGCCTGGAGCTGTCCACTACATTGCAGTCGATGCTGAAGCTGACCGCCCTGGTCTCCTTTTCGCTGACAGCCCGCAGCAGCTGCACTGAAGAGGCGATTATCTTGTTCGACTTCTCCCCCTTCTCGAAACAGCCGGCAACCAGCAGCGGTTCGTCCCCTTTTAGAAACTCGGCAACATCCTGATAGATGTTCGGGAGCACGACAACCTCGACGCTGCCGACCAGGTCCTCAATGGTCGCAAACCCCATCCGCTCCCCCTTTTTGGTGATATGCTCCTTCAGCGCAACAACAACGCCGCAGAGGCGGACATCAGCCTTGTCACTCAGCTCGGCAAGAGCTGCGGTGTTGAGAGGGGAAAACCGCTTCATCTCCGCCACAAAGCGATCGAGCGGGTGCCCGGTGATATAGAAACCGAGCGCCTCCTTCTCGAAATTGAGGCGCAGCTTTTCATCCCATTCCCTGATATCCGGTAGTTGACCGCAGCCATTACCGTTACCCTTGACGATCTCGGCAGTGCCGAACAGGGAAACCTGGGCGCTGTCACGTTCTTCCTGGATCCGCTGGCCGATATTGGCCGCATCCTCCAGCACGGCAAAGAGCGCCGAGCGCTTCGCCCCGGTAGAGTCAAAGGCGCCGCTTTTCACCAGCGCCTCCATGACCCGCTTGTTCACCTTGCGCAGGTCGACCCTTTCGCAGAAGTTGAAGATGTCGGTGAAATGTCCCGCTTCTTTTGCCTCCAGAATCGCCAGGATGGCCGATTCGCCCACGTTCTTGATCGCGCCGAAGCCGAAGCGGATCGAAGTGCCGATGACCCGGAAAGAGAGCGCGGATTCGTTGATGTCGGGGGGCAGCAGTTCAATCCCCATCTCCCGGCAGTCGTTGATATTCTTGACGACCTTGTCGGTATTCCCCATATCCTCGGTCAAAAGAGCCGCCATGAACTCGACCGGATAATGCGCCTTTAAAAAAGCGGTCTGGTAGGCGATCAGCGCGTACGCCGCCGAATGCGACTTGTTGAAGCCGTATTCGGCGAACATCGCCATCAGGTCGAAGATAGCTTCGGCCTTCTTCAGATCGATCCCCTGCTTTTTGGCCCCGTCGAGGAACGGAATCTTCTCCTTGGCCATGACCGCAGAGTCTTTTTTCCCCATAGCCCGGCGCAGCAGGTCGGCGCCGCCAAGGGAGTAGCCTGCCAGGGTACGGGCAATCTGCATGACCTGCTCCTGGTAGACGATTACCCCGTAGGTATCCTTGAGTATCGGCTCCAGTTCGGGGAGGTCGTAGACCACCTGTTTCCGGCCATGCTTGCGCTCGATAAAGTCCTTGACCATGCCGGAGTTGAGCGGGCCGGGACGGTAGAGGGCAACAGCGGCGATGACATCCTCGAAACAGGACGGTTTCAGATCGCGGAGCATCTCCCGCATGCCGCTGCTCTCCAGCTGGAACACGCCGGTGGTATTACCCTCGGAGATGAGCTGATAGCTTAAGGCATCGTCGTCAGCAAGCAACGCTATGTCGAAATCAGGATCCTTGCCGACACGGATCAGCTTGACGGCATTATCGATGACCGTCAGGTTTTTGAGCCCAAGGAAGTCGAACTTTACCAGACCGATCTTTTCGACATATTTCATCGAATACTGGGTATTTATCAGCCCGGTCTTCTGATCCTTGTAAACCGGACAGAACTCCTCCAGCACATCCGGCGCCACCACCACCCCGGCGGCGTGGGTGGAGGCGTGCCGCGCCAGACCTTCCAGGCAGAGAGCGATTTCGACCAGATCCTTAACCTTCTGATCCGCTGCCACCAGCTCCTTTAGCTTCGGCTCCTGCTCCAGCGCCTTCTTGAGGGTAATCCCGAGAACTTCGGGTATCAGCTTGGCTATCCGGTCAACATCGCCGTAGCTCAAGTCGAGCGCCCGGCCGACGTCGCGGATGACCCCTCTGGCCGCCATCGTGCCAAAGGTGATGATCTGACAGACCTTGTCCCGCCCGTACTTCTCGGTTACGTACTGGATGACTTCGTCACGCCTGTCCGTACAGAAGTCGACGTCGATATCAGGCATCGAAATCCGTTCCGGGTTGAGGAAACGTTCAAACAGCAGGTTGTATGGAATCGGGTCGATATCGGTGATCCTGACCGCATAGGCAACGAGCGACCCGGCGGCGGAACCCCTGCCCGGGCCTACCGGTATCCCCTGGTTCTTCGCCCAGTTGATAAAGTCGGCAACTATCAGAAAGTAGCCGGGAAAGCCCATCTGCTTGATACAGTCGAGCTCCAGGGAGAGCCGGTTGTGATAAAGCCGCTCATCCTCCTTGGTAAAGCCCGGCTTTTTCTTCCTGATGGCAACAAAGCGCTCCTCAAGACCCTTGATCGAATCATCCGCAAGCTGCTCGTCAAGAGTTTGCCCGGAAGTCTGTTCGATCTTCGGAAAGTGATAAGTATTGAAATCCAGTTCGAGATTGCACCGTTCGGCAATTGCCAGGGTATTTGCCAGCGCCTGCGGCGCGTAGTGGAAGGCGGCGTGCATCTCCTGCGGCGACTTCAGGTAGAATTCGCTGGCAGAGAACTGCATCCGGTTGGGATCGTTCATCGTCTTGCCGGTCTGGATGCAGAGCAGCACCTCATGCGCCTTGGCATCCTCGCGGTTCAGGTAGTGGCAATCATTGGTGGCCACCAGCGGCAGATTCAGCTCGGTGCTGAGCTGGACTAGCCTCTTGTTGACTACATCCTGCTCCGGAAGGGTATTTTCCTGTATCTCCAGATAGTAGCGGTCAGGGAAGATATCGGCATACCATTTGGCAACAGCAGCCGCCTCCTCCATCCGGTTGCGCCCGCAGAGCCAGGCCACTTCTCCCTTAAGGCAGGCAGACATGACAATCAGACCCTCGGAGTGCCGGGCAAGGATATCCTTGTCTATGCGCGGCTTGTAGTAAAACCCCTCCTTGAATCCGGCCGAGGTAAGGCGGGAGAGGTTTTTGTACCCCTGCAGATTCATGCAGAGCAGAAGAATATGGAAATTGGAAACGCCGTCAGCGCCAAACCCCTCTTTCTGGCTGCGGCTACCGGGCGCAATGTATAGCTCCGCGCCGATGATCGGTTTGACACCTTCGGCTTTACATTTTGTGTAAAACTCGATGGCACCGAACATGGAGCCGTGATCAGTAAGCGCCACGGACGGCATCTTGAAATCCTTGGCCTTTTTAACCAGGTCATCAATCCTTATGGCGCCGTCGAGAAGGGAATACTGGGAATGCAGGTGCAGATGAACAAAGGACATAATGTGCGGCGACTCCTGCCGGATTGACAAAAAAAGGTTACTCAGACTGTCATTTGTTTTTAGTCTGGCTAAATTATTTGATCGATTATGACACGAAAAAGAAAGGGTTGTCAACGTCGGCAGCATTTTGAGGCAGGCGACGGGGGAACAATGATAGTCACCCGTGTAACAGTGCGGAAAAGCGGACAGGGGGCGGGACGCAGTTGACGTCAGCGCCCCCGTTCATTATGTTAAAAGCTGAAGGTTGCCTTGGTGGCAAGTATGTACCACCTCTTTTTTTCATTGCCAGAAGTCTCCGAAAGAAGCCAGGTTCCTTCATCGAGGTGGCCTTCCACCTTGAGAGTCAGGTTTGGCATCGGATCGAATTTCAGGACGAGGGCCGTATCATTCTGCCAGGCATTCCATTTATTGGCTACATAGCCAGATTGTACCAATGACGAACCATCGCGGCTGTGTCTATCACCATACGTCTCGTGGTAGTAGCCGCCAAGCTCGAACCAGTCGGTGAAACGGTATGTCGCACTTATGTACCAGCCGTCGGCTTTCTGCTTTGATTCCCAATCATTCGCCGGGTCGTTATACTTGGACATGATCGTGTAATCATCCGTCTGGTATTCGGCAGCAAGAACCAGATCATTGTACGTATACTCCAAGCCATACAAGAAACGTCTGAGCGAATCATATTTCCAGTCAGCAGTGACACTGGCGCCCGTACTATCGGAACCTGCGGCCTTGCCGCTGAATGACGTATGCAATCCGCTGAAAGTTGCCCGTAAACCTTCTAGCGGAGTCCGCCATTCGAGATGGTGGACTACTGTAATGTCCGAGCTGATGTCGGTTACCGCAAGGGGAGCGTCAGGAGTTGAAATGTATGCTCCATAGTTGAGGGCCGTGCCGCTGTCTGCGGTGATAGGTATCGTCCCGACCTGTACCTGGTAGTTGACCGCACCAACCTTGCCGAGAGGGATGGAGCCATATATGCTTCCACCGGCTATCGCCGTAATCGAGTCCCGCTCGTACTCATAATATTCGTTCTGCGGCTGAAAAATGAACGTCCTGAGAGCATCGTTGTCGCGAGACTCGTTGTACAGACCCAATGGCATCTTTATCTTGCCGGCGCGGAAACCGAGCCAGTCCAGATAGCGGTAGTCACCGTACGCCCAGTCCAGCGAGACCTTGTCTTTACCGTAGTTACCACGGTCGAATGCGGTCAGCTGCAACCCCACCCGCAGAGCCGGAGTGATCTGTTTCGAGAAGTTGATGCCGAAATCATTAAATTTGAAAGAGCCTTCGCCACTGTCGCTGACCGGGAAATTATTCTGTCTGGTGGTCTTGATATAGCCTTGGGAGATAAAGCCGTGGATCTCAACCCCCTCAATTTCAGCTGCGTAAAGAGTCGTGGCGGCAACGGTCAACAGGGCAGTGGCAACTATCATAGTCAGTGTTTTCATCAATACCCCCTATTGAACCTTGATGATCTTGACCGAGTTGCCGGCTTGACCGGCAGCGACTATGCCAATGGCGCCCGCCTTGTTGGCAACAAAATTTGCCATTTGGGCGCTGTCAGCAAACATCGGCGGTACAGACGCCTTGCCGGTGAAAACGAGCCTGCTCCAGTGATTATCGAACTGGAGAGGCGTTTTACCGCATACGTTCTGGAGGAACTCCTTCATGACCGCCCCATTATCCGGAAAAGCAAGCTTGATGTACTTTGCCCGGTTCCACTTGACCTTCTCACCGAGAAAAATCGCCTGAAGCTCCGCTCTGCTGACAGAGTCCACCTCAACATCCTTGTTGACGATCACGACGTACCCTGCTGCCAGTACCACCCCCGGAAGGAGCAGTGCCCCTGCCAGGATAGCAGTCTGCAGAAATCTCCGGACAAACCACGCCAGAAAATTCATATTCCTCCCCGTCAGCGACAAGATGAGTTAACAAACGAGCATTAATTAACGCAAACAGTTATAACGTTACCGGCAGGATCAAGTCAAGAGTTTTCATGAAAATTACCGCTGGTGAGACCAGCAGCGCAAGAGGTATTGCGGGGACAGAAGGTCAGTAAAGGCCGTGCAGCGGCTTGCCGGTGGCGGCCAGAGCCTCCACCCTCCTGACTACCGACGGCTCCTCTTCCAAGGGTGGTGCATGATGCGGTTTGCAGCGGGCATCGATCACCAGTGCGTCGCTGCACCCCCAATGCTTGCAAAGAGTGAAGGCGCCGAGACCATAGATATCGGCAGCGGGACTGGAGCGGGTGAAGACACTCCAGAGGAAATTATCGAGCGTCCGGGCGGTAAAGTCGCTGTCATCCACCACCACCAGCAGGGGCAGCCCCTCCGGCAGACCGCCGCTACGCTCCATATAGCGGCAGAACTCCTCCAGAAGCGGATCGACGACATTGCGTGCCGTGCGACATGGAGGCGCCGAGACCGCCAGCACGCCGGGAAGGCAGATTTTGGGGAGAGTGAACCCCTCCGGCAGCTTCAGGCCGGCGGGAACTTCGGCCAAAAGCGTCCGCCGCTTTGCTCCGGCAGCCGCTATCACCACCTTCGACCCCTTGTTCAGCCCGCTCCCCGAATAGTCGAGCGTATCGATGGTGGTACTTGTCTGGAAATGGAGATCACGCTGCCAGTCGACCCGCTCCAGCATGAATTCAAGGAAGGCGCCGCTGTCGTCGATATCGGGCGGGTTATCCTCTGTCGCAGCGATGAAGAGATACTTGGCCAGCGAGAGCTGCCCCTGGCCGAGAATGGCGTTTGCCTGGGTGAGCAGCTCCATCGGCTCGCGGGCAGCGGCATAGGGGAGGTAGCGCTCACTGCCGATCGCCAGAAGCAGCGGATGCACGCCGGCGGCATCGACCGCATGCACCCCCTTGATGCCCGGCAGCACGGTCGGGATCAGCTCGCCGGCAAGTTCGTGGATAAAGGCGCCGAACGAGGTATCCTCCTGCGGCGGCCTGCCGACAGTGGTAAACGGCCAGATGGCGCCGTTACGATGGAACACCTCCTCCACCCGGAGAACCGGGAAATCATGGGCAAGGCTGTAGTAGCCGAGATGGTCGCCGAACGGCCCCTCCGGCAGCAGTTTTTGCGGATCGATCGTGCCGGTGATGCAGAAATCAGCCTCAGCCGGCAGCGGCAACGCCCCCGGACGGCAGACCATTTTGATCCGGTGTCCGCCTAAAAGGCCGGCGAAGGAGAGCTCCGCCATCCCCTCCGGCAGCGGCATCACTGCCGCAACCGCCATGGACGGCGCCCCGCCGACAAAGACGCTGACGCGAAACGGCACCCCTTTGGCAATGGCCGCGGCATGGTGCACGCCGATACCGCGATGGAGCTGGTAATGAACCCCCACCTCCCGGTTCGGCTCATAGCGGTTTCCGGAGAGCTGCACCCGGTACATGCCGAGGTTGGAGCCCCTGAAACCGGGTGCGGCGACGTCTTCCGAATAGACCTGCGGCAGCGTTACGAAGGCGCCGCCATCCAGGGGCCAGGATTTAAGCTGCGGCAGCGCGGCGACCGTTATCCGGTTTGCCATGACTGCCCCGTGGGCGACCTTTGCCGGCAGCAGGTTGAGGGCCGCCGGCAGCGCCCCGGCATAAGCAACAGGATTTTTCAGCAGCGCCGCCGGGTTAACCTTCAGGGTCACCAGTTTCTCGATTATCTGCAGGGTATCGCGGAAGAGGAAACGGGTACGCTCTAACGTACCGAACAGGTTCCCGAGCATCGGGAAGCGGCACCCTTTGGGATTGGTAAAGAGGAGCGCCGGACCACCCTTTTCATAGACCCGCCGTTGAATGCACCCCATCTCCAGCGCGGGATCGATCTCGACCTCGATCCGCTTCAACCGGCCATGCCGCTCAAGATCAGCCACACACTCCTGCAGATTCCTGTATCCCATGAATATTCTCCTGGCGAGCATTTTAGGCAGCATCGGCGGCAAGTCAATACAAACCTGCAAGCCGGGGATGAAGGGGGTAAGCCTTAAATCCGGATTCACCCTTTGCGCAGCGGCCGACCGGCTACCGCAACCAAATGGTACGTTAACAGAACTTGCAAAACTGTATCAAGTCTGTACCATTATCAAACTCTATTGACTTGATCACTGTCATTAGCGATATTCCTGACTGACAGTGCATCTCCGCCATCTCGACAGCAAAAAGGACCCGAGTGAAAAAAACCCTGTACGTGATCGGCCACAGGAATCCTGACACAGATTCCATTGCTTCCGCCATCGCTTATGCCGAACTCAAAAAGAGGCTCGGTGCAGCAAACGTAATTGCCGCGATGGCAGGTGAACCTAATCCCCAAACCCGCTACATACTTGACAGGCTCGGTATTGCTCCACCTCTTTTCCTGGCGGATGTACATCCGAAAGTGCAGGATGTAGTCAATCGCCGCCCGATTACTCTCGGCATAGAATCGTCATCCTATGAAGCGCTGGAAAGCTTCCAGGCTAGCAATGTCCGGGTACTGCCACTGCTTGACGCTGCAGGCAAACCGTGTGCTTTATTAACACTGCTGCGCCTTTCCGAAAGCTATCTGCTGCCATGTACCGACCGGCAGCGGGAGATCAGAAGCAGCCTGCCGATGCTGGCCAGGACCCTCTCCGGAAAGTTTGTTGCCGGCGGCGAGCAGTCCGGCGACCAAACCAATTTTCTTGTGTTGGAGTCTGAATGCTTAAAAAAGGATTTGAAGGCAAGTTATTAATATTGGTTATTACGGTAGCTAGCGCTTCTTGTTTCACGATGAGATAGAGATAATTTGTATTGCCAGCCACTCCTGGTCCAGGAATAATGCCGGTGGATGTCCGATCAAAGGAAAAGAAGAAATTTGCGGCGCCACCTTCTTTGATCAGTGTTCCCTGTTCCTGATAAATACCGCCCTGACGTCCACCGCTGTCACTTGGACTCGCGGTATAATAAGTACCATCAGGCGACACATACATGCTGGTAATGGAGTTTTGCACCCACTTATTATTGGCGCCACCTAACGAATTTCCAAGCCAGGATGTTGCGGCGGGTAGGGTAGCCGCGAATGCAGACGTTAACATGCTGGTTAATAATATAAGCAGGCATGTCATAATCAATTGATGACTATAGATATGTAATTTTGTGCCGGGATGAATGCTCTTCACTCCGAACCTCCTATCCGCGATACCTGGATTTTGTGTAATAATCGAATAGCCAAACATTAATGTTGCTACTTCGTCGCAATAACTGACGACGTATCTGGTGCGCACTCGTTGCGCAAATGGTAATAGTTACTGGTTGCATTATGCGAAAACCATCGAGTTCAATGAATTCGCTGCGAGTTGGCATGTTACTTCCCCGGTAGCGAGTTTTATTGAACAAATACGTTGTTCATTGGAAGGGTTTCGTGTCACCACAATTGTTGTTCCATCCGGATTCGCAAA
>JBBRBA010000021.1:0-41336 GCA_038206285.1 Geobacterales bacterium | reverse complement strand
CATTCATGCTTTAAGATCAGATGGTTGTGGTACTTATGTGGGGATCATATCAGTGGTACTGCTTTTATCAAGATGTCTTGTGTGTAGAAAGAGTACTTTGCATGGCTGCTAACCTGCGTAAAGAAAGCTATGTACATATACTCCCTGCGTCATTACCTGCGTCAGATAAATAAAAAGGCCTAGCTCTTATCAAGCTAGACCTTTGTTTATGTATCAAGTACTTAGTTCCGTCAGAGGCCGTTGCCTTACTGCTTGGCGACACCCCAAAAAGAATAGTTTTTATAGCAGTTAATTCGCAATTATTCAAGCAGGAATTATCAATTATTACAAACATCAGTCAGTTAGCTTCAGCAGCGTTGAAAAACTGCCAACTATCCCGGGTCAAACAGCAGGAAAATCAGTTGTCCCAAAACAAGATAGCCTGAATCCAGGATGGGCTCTTCTTTTAGCAGCAAAACGGCATTAACCAGTACCTGCATAATGATAGCAGCTGTTATGTTTGCGGCACAGTCGATGTAGCATGCGTTATACGGTCTAAACTTTCTACCTCCGCTCGTATTTTTCAAATAAATTAATGCCGGCTTATAACGGCTTGTAAAATGCTGCCGGTTTATCCCTGGCGAGCAGATCATATACCCCTTTTTCAAATGAACACCAACAGACTTTTAACGTCTATTTTTCCAATTCAGCAGTTGATTAATGCAGGATTACCTCGTTATTTTGTAAAGTTATCCACTTGTTACAATCTTATTGGGCCATAGTTGCATATACACCTGAAAAACAAATACCGCATACACCTGCTTTTCTTATTGACACGCAATTACAGCTGGTTAACTGCTGTGCTTAATTTCAATGCAAAACGGAAAAGGCCCTATAGATACGTTACATTCTTGTGCCTTATCCACAGGTACGACGTAGTTATCAACACCCATCTGTAGAGAACTCATTTTTCATTATACGTCTCTAAATATTGACAGGGTTTTACTGTAGCCGGGGGGTATCCGGATCTAAATTCGACAGCGGGATTTCCATCAGGGGAGAGTGATCCTGGTGGCGGATAGTCAGGATTTGTTATTTCTGTTCAGGCGTAATCAGCGCTATTGCCATTTTACTGTTTCAGTCTTTATTCACAAGCCCCTGATTCGCAATCAAGTTAACATAAGCATCGATTGCTCTGAGGCAAGACAAGGAAAGATCAATAAACTTTATTCCATAAAGGCTTTTGCGTTGCAAGATACTCATGGAGCGAATAACATCCCCTGCCACTTCAACCAGACTTGAATCAGGCAGGGTAAACTGGCAAGTAATCCGGCTGCCTAAAGCAAGTTGAGTTCCAGTCTCAAGGAGAATGCCTGTATTGCTGATGTCATGGGAATAGCAGCTCAACTCCATACCACTCGTTTTGATTAAGACTTTGACATCGATTTCGACCCGTTTGTGCCGCACCATCTTCAAGTCGGTAAATTTTCCGATTGCCTGCATGAGCTCTAACGGGTCGATTGGTTTTATGAGCATTGCACTTACGCCACTCTGCTCAACTTTATTCAGGTTACCCGGGAACTTGTGATGGGTGAGAATTACAGGAACAGTCTTTGAACTTTCTATTTTGCGAACCCGAGAACAAAGCGTGAATCCATCCATGTCTTCCAGGTCCGAATCTGTAAGGATCAGATCAAAATGACACTCTTTATGAAGGTCCAGAGCCTCCTCACCACTCGTTGTAGTGAAGAGTTGTATTCCTCGCCTTTGCAGCAGACTTGTATTCCGCCGCAGGAAAGCCTTGGAGACACTCGCCAGGATAAACTTTTTCATAGCATCACCTTGCGAGCAATATATCAGACTTATAACTTGTCAGTAAATAACTTTGCGCAGGTATCTCGCCCGGAATTGGGGCGGATTTTTCCGGGCTGATTGAGGTGTAGCTTGAGGGACAGGGGAGAAGCCCTGCGGATGGATTCAGATTGATCAATAAATCGGATAGGAGCTGTAATCATAATGATAAGACTCAAGGGTAGCTTTAAGATTTCTTAGATCCGATAGGGCTGCACTGTTGTAAGCTTTAGCTCGATACTGAGAAAATTGAGGAATCGCTACGGCAGCAAGAATTCCGATAATTGCCACAACAATAAGAAGTTCGATCAAGGTAAAACCTGAAATCGATTTTTTCTGCTCTCTCATAGAGTTAACCCGCAACGCCTGGAAATCTTGCCCTTTCAGTGACACCATACAATATCTGTACACTATCATAACTGCATTTTAAGCTATGTCCAGCCGCTGCAGGTTCATCCGCAAAAGTACCCGGCAGAGGTCGCCACCATTTCGACGGAAATTCTTCCTGAACCCCTGGCAACTGCATGAAGACGTTCGACATTTGTCAGCCATTGTCATGACCTGGGTTCTTCCTTTAAAAGCTTGAATAACTCCTCAAGATAGGAATAGGCATCATGATATATGCCGGGACATTTTGATTCTCTTGGCCCTGCTATATTGAGCGTGGAAATAAATTGCGCTTTTACCCATCTTATTACTTTGTAAGCCTCTATTACCGGTTCTGCATCAAGTTGAACCACCAGCCTGGGCCGTCCTTTCATGACTGCAAACAATTCAGTCAGCTTGGTTCCATGGGTCAGATCACCTTCGTTGAGTATTAATGTGCCGTCAGAGTTAATTACATTCTGTTCGACTATGGCGCGCAATTCTGAAGATGCAAATTCAGTGAGCGAATAGATATCAGGAGTAACGCCATCTTCTGCCAATCTCCCTCTCGGGCAGCACCCTCCTACAGGTATCCCTGCCTTCATGGCTGCATCAAGACCTGCCCTGTCAACTCCAGTCTGCCCGCCCGAGATTACCTTCTTAAGCATCAACTACCTCTTTCAGTATTCTGACTTCATTTTAGACAATTCTATTTTTTGTTTTTCCAGACAGTCCGGACACATCCCATGGGTGAACAATGCTTCTGTATGCGCAGAAATATAGGTTTCCAACTGCTGCCATATTTCCTTGTCATTTCGTATTTTATGGCAATATGCACAAATGGGAATAACCCCTTTAAGCATCCTGATTTCTTTTTCCATATTAAGACGTAATGATACTTCCGCATCAACCCGCTCGGTTATATCTATACAACTACCGATAAAACCGGCAAAATCACCATTATTATTATAAAAAGGTACTCCTCTGTCGAATATCCACCGATAGACCCCGTCATGGCGCATGAGCTGATACTCCATCTCGAATATCCTGCGTTTGTCAAAATTGTCCAGATAAATCCGCAAACAACGGTCAAAGTCATCGGGATGAACGCCTTCAGCCCACCCATTACCATACTCCTGCTCCATCGAACGGCCTCTGAATGACAGCCACCGCTCGTTAAAATAATCGCAGAGCGCCTCGGTATTGGCTCGCCATATCAGGAGGGGTGATTGTTCAACCAGAGCTTCATACTCTTGCAACGAGAGTCTGGCAGCGCTCATATTGATTACCTCAGCATCTTGCTTCTTAAGGGCATCTGTTTATTTTACTTTTATGTTGGCGGTATGAACAGCGGCACTCGTTTTCGAGCTTGCCGCCTTAGTGACCGGTGTTTTTTTGTGCTCCGCCTCAGTTGCGGCCAGCAGTTCATCTCGCAGAGTCTCTTCAGACATCTCGCTTGGTTCATGAACAATCAGCCTGGCTTTCTTTCTCTTTTCTGCTGAATAAGCAATGCTGCCCACAAGTACAATGGCAAGAGTTAAAGAAATGATCGGGACATAGCGATGTTTCATCAGGAACTCCTTATTACGGTTTCATATAAAAAGCGGCACTGGCGAACAGATGTTAGCCTCTGAATTGGAAACTTCACCGCAGATCGAGCATGCAAAATTAGGATTGTTGGTCAACTGTTTAATCTTCAGGGTCAGCCCTTTGGAGCGTAACGCGCAAATATGATCCCGGGGCTTTCCCTCGCAACGGCACACCTTATCTTGTACCATATATTGCTCCCGGGTAAAGATATTGGCTTGATTACTTTATAAGTATACTCCCTATTGCTTTAATTGCATGTGCGGTGAACGGGTAACAGTTATCCGGAGTACCCGGTTTATTCCGGAAATAGATCTTTAACCCTCGGTTAGCGCCGGTAATCCTGACTTTGATTCAGGCACCGGTTACTGTTGATCAAATATGAAAAGCCCACCAAAACGTTCGGTGGGCTTCTTTATCGTTAACATATGTTTATGCCTTTTCAAGGTCTGTACCGGCGCTGTCTGCCCCCGGAGCTATACAACAATATACCTATTCAGCCTGCATGGTGGAGTGTCCTCGATACTGTTACCCTCCTTTTGTGCAGATTTGCTTCCTTGCTGCTGATTAAACTCTAGCATTATAAAAATAGAAATACAGGCTGTTTAATATATTTTTCTTGGCGTATAGTATGCTGGTTGACAGCAGTGACCTATATACCGCCACCATCAGACATGATGCCAAACTCCAACGCACCAAGCCGTTTACCCCAGTCATGAGCCCACTCTTTAAGTTTTGCCAGTTCCAGCGAAACACCGCCGACGCCACCTTTACCGTAAATCACAATCTGTTTCAGCTGTCGATCCTCCTGAACTTTTTACAAACCGGGTGAAAACGGCTCGTCACCAGCCGGTAAAGGCTGATCTTTGTAAAGAATCAGGTTTATCCTGTCTCCTGCACGACTGACGGTAAACTGCAGATGGTGTTCGAAGGCCAGCAGAGCCAGCGGCGGGAGTTGCCCCGGCTCACGCAGGCGGACCAGCACCCGGTTTCCCCGGGAAATAGCATCGAGGAAAGACGGCGTGACGTCGAATTCGATCTGTCCGCGCGCGTCAGTAAGATCGATCAGGTTCCCCTCATCGCCACTGATGAGAGCGTGCCCCAGGTTGATCCGTCTCGCTGCGCTGTCGCCGTCCGCCTTTGGGACAGGCTCCGCATTCTGTTCCTGCTGCACTGTCTCCGGCGCCGCCGCGATAACCATGCCTGCCGCCACGGTGGCGTTGGTCAACCGGTCGATGACAATAAAACTGCCGGTATGGCGGTTCTGCCGGTATGAGTCGAAAGGGATCGGGCGGTCCAGTTCCAGGAGTGTGACGCCGATTTCGTTGAGGCCGAGCGTATGCGCCGGTTTCTGTTTCAGGGTGTTGATATCCACCGCGTACTGTACGCTGGTCACTTTCCCGGGGGTCAGTGCAGTAGCGGTCTTGATGAGGTAGCTCTGTCCCGGCTTTAGCGGTTCGTCCTGAAACCAGACCAGGTGCGCCTCAAGGTGCCGGGCATGGAGCGGCGGCAAATCCGGAGCGGTGAGCATATCGCCGCGACTGATATCAATCTCATCCGCCAGGGTAAGGGTCACTGCCTGTCCGGCAACCGCCTCCGCCAGATCACCCTTCATGGTGACAATCCGCGCCACACGGCTGGAGCGACCCGAAGAGGCAACCCGCACCTCGTCTCCCGGGCGGATAGTGCCCGCGGCAATGGTGCCGCAAAAGCCGCGAAAATCGAGATGGGGGCGGTTCACCCACTGGATCGGCAGCCGGAGCGGCTGCTCCCTGCTGTCATCCTCGACATGAACGGTTTCCAGATAGTTCATCAGTGTCGGCCCCGTGTACCACGGCGTATTAGCGCTCGCTTCAATGAGGTTGTCGCCGCTCAGGGCAGAGAGCGGGATGGCTGTAATCGAGGAAAAGCCGAGAGGGACTGCGAACTGCTCATAGTCGCGCCGTATCGCAGCGAACTTTTGCGCATCGAAATCGACCAGGTCCATCTTGTTGATCGCCAGCACGATATGACGGATGCCGACCAGGGAAACCAGATAGCTGTGGCGTCTGGTCTGGGTCAGGAGTCCCTTGCGGGCATCCACCAGAATCACCGCCACCTGGGCGGTAGAGGCGCCGGTAATCATGTTGCGGGTATACTGCTCGTGGCCGGGAGTATCGGCGACGATAAACTTGCGCCGGTCGGTGGAAAAGTAGCGGTAGGCCACATCGATGGTGATCCCCTGCTCCCGCTCCGCCTGCAGACCGTCGAGCAACAGGGCATAGTCGATGGCACCGCCCTGGGTGCCGACCTTCCGGCTGTCCACCGCCAGCGCCGCCAGCTGGTCCTCGAACACCATCTTCGAATCCCAGAGCAGGCGGCCGATCAGGGTGCTCTTGCCGTCATCGACGCTGCCGCAGGTAATGAAGCGGAGCAGCGATTTTTCTTCCTGGCTTTTGAGATAGGCGAGAATATCCTGTTCGATCAATTCCGATTGGTGTGACATGGTAAACCTCAAAAGGTAGAGTAGTTAAGTGGTTGAGTTGTTAATCAGGTGAGTCGTTGAGTTGACCAGCTAACCACTCAACGACTAAATCACTCAACCGGTTTTAAAAGTATCCTTCCTGTTTCTTCTTTTCCATGCTCCCCGCCTGGTCATGGTCGATCAGGCGTCCCTGCCGCTCCGAGGTGCGGGTCAGCAGCATCTCCTGGATGATTTCCGGGAGAGTATCCGCCTCTGATTCAACCGCGGCGGTCAGAGGGTAGCAGCCGAGGGTGCGGAAGCGGACCGATTTGCACTGCACCTTCTCCCCTGCTTTCAGCTCCAGGCGCTCATCATCCACCATGATGAGCATGCCGTCCCGTTCCACCACCGGCCGGACCGCAGCATAGTAGAGCGGTACGATCGGGATGTTCTCCAGGTGGATATACTGCCAGACATCCAGCTCGGTCCAGTTGGAGATGGGGAAGACGCGAATGCTCTCTCCCGGCTTCACCCTGGTGTTGTAAAGGTTCCAGAGCTCCGGGCGCTGGCGCTTCGGGTCCCAGCGGTGATTGGCGCTGCGGAAGGAGAAGATCCGCTCCTTGGCCCTTGATTTTTCTTCATCGCGGCGGGCGCCGCCAAAAGCGGCGTCGAACTTGTACCGGTCAAGCGCCTGCTTCAGCCCCTCGGTTTTCATGACATCAGTATAGAGCGCCGAACCATGGGTGAAGGGGGAAATCCCCTGATTCACCCCCTCCGCGTTCACATGCACGATCAGGTTGAGGCCGCATTCCGCAACCATCCGGTCACGGAACTGAATCATCTCGCGAAATTTCCAGGTGGTGTCCACGTGCAGCAGCGGGAACGGGGGGGGCGCCGGGTAAAAGGCCTTGCGGGCCAGATGCAGCATGACCGCCGAGTCCTTGCCGATGGAATAGAGCATCACCGGATTGCCGAATTCGGCAACGACTTCACGGATGATGTGGATACTTTCGGCTTCAAGCTGCTCTAAATGAGTAAGATTTTTGCTCATTGTTCTGTTCTCCTAAGCCGGACAAGCCGGAACCAAAACTTGTTTCACGCAACGACGCAAAGAGAATCTTCTAAATAAATCTTTTGGCTTCTGTTTTTTACGTCGCGCCGTTGCGTCGTCGCATGAGTAATGTTTTCAGCTTTCAGATTATTTTGCTCACCTCTTGTGTAACCCGCATTCCTTATTTTCCGGGTTCTCCCACCACCACCTGCCCGCCCGGCAATCTTCGCCTTCCTGCAGCGCCCTGGTACAGGGAGCGCAGCCTATGGAGCAGTAGCCCAGGCTGTAGAGACGGTTCTGCGGCAGCCGTTGTTCAGCAACATAGGCGTTGAGGATTTCTTCGCTCCAGTCGATCAGCGGATTGATTTTGATAATGCCGCCATTCAGATCATCTCTCTCGATTGCCGCGAGATCACTGCGGGTCGGGCTCTGTTCCCGGCGGATACCGGTTACCCAACCGGCAAGCCCGTCAAGAGCCCGTGCCAGCGGTTCGACCTTGCGGATGCGGCAGCACTCATGGCGGTTCTCCAGCGACTCCCGAAATGAGAACAGCCCGTTCTCCCGCTCCAGCTTTTCCACCTCTTCATGCCGGGGAAAATACCAGTCGATCTTCAACCGGTAACGCTCAATTAAAGCCTCTGCCACTTCATAGGTCTCTTCAGGCAGCCGGCCGGTGTCAATGGCAAATACCCCCAGGCTGATTCCGGCCTCATGAGCGATATCAATTATAACCAGATCCTCCAGCGAGAAGGAGCAAGCCAGGCAAACCGATCCGTTGGCAGCGGCGATGCCGCTGCGGAGAATGTCAGCCGGTCCTGTGGTATCTGCCGTATGGTATTTGAGCCGGTGCTGCATCTGAACTCCTTGCTGCCACTTAATTCGTCAAATTCTATAGTCATTATAGGCTATAGGCTGAAAAAGAACGGCAGGGGTATCTCTGCCGCAATTTATCGACGTCATCCAGCCATAATTAACATATAACCCGCTGGCAGGAGAAAAGCAAGTTAAAAGTATAGTAGTCTATAGGAATAGTGGTTTTATCTGCGTTATCCTTTATGCCGCTGCAGGCTCTCCCGTAACTGGCCCGGTGGGACAAACTCCATTTCTAAATCTGATAATCATCGACAAACACTCTTACCTGTCTAGGCCTGACGAAAACCTCCTCCCCCTGCTGCAGCCCGAGACCCTGGAAAACATCCCGGGTAAGCTCTGCTTCCAACAGTTCGCCGCTGTTCTCCAGCGCCAGGGTAATGCGCACCGCCGGCCCAAGTTTCTGGATATGCCTGACGACAGCACCGATAGCAGTGGCATCCAGTTGACTCCGGTCGATCTCCAGATCATGGGAACGGACATAGGAAACCGCCTGGCCCTGCCCTGCCTTCCCCCCTTCGCCATCATGCTGCAGGCGGCCGTGGAACAGGTTGACGTTACCGAGGAAATTGAGGACAAACGGGTTCGCCGGGTTTTCGTAGACCTGATCAGGCGTACCGGCCTGCTCGATCTGTCCCTTGTTCATGACAACGATGCGGTCGGCGACTTCCAACGCCTCTTCCTGGTCATGAGTTACGAACACACTTGTTACGTGGATTTCGTCATGCAGCTTGCGCAGCCAGCGACGCAGCTCGGCACGTACCTGGGCATCAAGAGCGCCGAACGGCTCATCGAGCAGCAGCACCTGCGGCTCGACCGCCAGGGCGCGGGCCAGGGCGATACGCTGGCGCTGGCCGCCGGAGAGCTGGGACGGATAGCGGCTGGCCATGGCATCGAGCTGCACCAGGCGCAGCAGTTCATGCACCTTGCCCCTGATCTCCCCCTTGGAAGGGCGGGTCTCTTTGGGGCGGACATTGAGGCCGAAGGCGACGTTGTCGAACACGGTCATATGCTTGAACAGCGCATAATGCTGAAAGACGAAACCGACCTTGCGCTCACGCACATGACTCTGCGTTGTGTCCTGGCCGTTGAAGAGGATACGGCCGCTATCGGCAGTCTCCAGGCCGGCGATGATCCGCAGCAGGGTGGTTTTTCCTGAGCCGGAAGGCCCGAGAAGCGCCACCAGTTCTCCAGAGGGGATGGTCAGGCTGACGTCGCTTAAGGCGGTGAAACTGCCGAACTGCTTGCTGATATGTTCTATTTCGATGCTCATAAAGGCCTCTTATGCCGACGGATCTGACCGATCGGTCCAATCCGTCGGATGCTGTTTTTTACTCTTCCATCTGCTGCTGCACCTTCCACTCCGCCACGGTCTTGACCACCAGGGTGATCAGCGCCAGAAAAGCGAGCAGCGAGGCCACGGCAAAAGCGGCGGTGTAATTGTACTCGTTGTAGAGGATCTCCACCTGCAACGGCACCGTGTTTGTGCTGCCGCGGATATGGCCGGATACAACCGAGACGGCGCCGAACTCACCCATGGCCCTGGCATTGCAGAGGATCACGCCATAGATGATCCCCCACTTGATGTTGGGGAGGGTCACGCGGAAGAAGGTCTGCAAACCGGTAGCGCCAAGTACCATGGCCGCCTCCTCCTCGTCTCTCCCCTGCGCCTCCATCAGCGGAATCAGCTCGCGGGCGATGAACGGGAAGGTGACGAAGATTGTTGCCAGGATGATACCCGGCACGGCAAAGACGATCCTGATGTCATGGGCCTCAAGGAAAGGGCCGAGCCATCCCTGGCGGCCGAAAATCAGCACATAGATCAGACCGGAGATCACCGGCGAAACCGAGAAGGGGAGATCAATCAGGGTAATCAGCAGATTCTTGCCGGTAAAACTGAACTTGGCGATGGCCCAGGAGGCCATGACCCCGAAAACCAGATTGAGCGGCACCGCCACCGCGGCAGTAATCAGCGTCAGCTTGACCGAAGAGATGGTGTCCGGCTCCCGGATGGCTGCCAGATAGACCGCAAGCCCTTTCTCGAAGGCCTGACTGAAGACGGCCGCCAACGGCAGAACCAGAAACAGCGCCAGAAACGCCAGGGCGATAGCGGTCAAGCCCCAGCGGATAATCGCCGGTTCGGAGATGCGCTGATTGCCATGCTGGCTGGAACCGGTATTCTTTTTTCTCGTTACGGCCATGGGAACCTCAGACAAATTCTTTTTCTGCTTTAGCGCTTCTACTCCGCATACCTTCTGCTCCACTTCTGCAGCAGGTTGATAAACAGCAGGATGGCGAACGATGCCACCAGCATGACCGACGCCACGGCGGTTGCCCCCTGGTAGTCGTACTGCTCCAGCTTGGTGATGATGATCAGCGGCGTAATCTCCGACACCATCGGCATGTTGCCGGCGATGAAGATGATCGAGCCGTACTCGCCAACCCCTCTGGCAAACGCCAGGGCAAAGCCGGTCAACACCGACGGGGTCAACAGCGGTAGCAGCACCCGGCAAAAGGTCTGCCAGCGGTTGGCGCCAAGGCAGGCGGCCGCCTCTTCAATCTCGGCGTCCAGTTCCTCTATTACCGGCTGGACGGTGCGCACCACGAATGGCAGGCCGATAAAGGTCATGGCGATGATGATGCCGAGCGGGGTAAAGGCCACCTTGATGCCGTGCGGCTCCAGATAGCGGCCGATCCAGCCGTTGGCCGAGTAGACCGTGGCCAGGGTAATGCCGGCGACCGCTGTCGGCAGGGCAAAGGGGAGATCAACCAGAGCGTCCACCAGCCGCTTGCCCGGAAAACGGTAACGCACCAGCACCCAGGCCACCAGCACGCCAAAGACGGCATTGATGGCAGCCGCTGCCAGCGCCGCGCCGAAGGTTACCTTGTAGGACGCCAGCACCCGGGGGGCAGCAACCGCTGCCATGAAATCCTGCCAGGAGAGTCCGGCTGTCTTGAAAACCAGCGCCGAAAGCGGGATCAGCACCACCAGACTCAGGTAGAAGACGGTGTAACCCAGGGTCGGACCGAAACCGGGCAGTACATTGTTGTGGCTTCTGAAGAGCTTCATGGTTTTCGCCTCTAAAGTGTGCCGGAATAGGGAAGTGAGTTACGCTGACAGTGCAGACGGGGGTGGCGGGTTTGTCAGTTTCTCGCGCTTCCACTCTCTCGGGATCATGCTTAAACGTTTTCTGCTACCCCCTCCTGATTCAGGAGGGGGTCAGGGGAAGGTAAGGTGCTGCTACTTCTTTGCCGCTGCTCCGGTGATCTGGTCGAATACTCCATAATCGGAAAAATGTGTTTTCTGCGCCTTCTGCCAGCCGCCGAAATCCTTGTCAATGGCATACAATTTTTTCACTTTTGCCAGTTTGGTCGGAATCCTGGGATTAATCGGCCGGTAGTAGTGCTTGGCGGCGATCTTCTGCCCCTCGTCGCTGTACAGGTATTTAAGGTACTCTTCCGCCACTTTTCTGCTGCCACGCTTGTCAACTGTCTTGTCTATTACTGTTACCGGCGGCTCGGCCAGAATGCTCTCCGGCGGGGTGACTACATCAAATTTGTCCGGGCCCAGTTCTTTGATGGCAAGAAATGCTTCATTTTCCCAGGCGAGCAGCACATCACCAAGACCGCGCTGCACAAAGGTGTTGGTGGAACCGCGGGCGCCGGAGTCAAGCACCGGCACATTTTTGAACAGCCTGGTCACGAACTCTTTTGCCTTGGCATCGTTGCCCCCTTTCTGATTCTTGGCAAAGGCCCAGGCCGCCAGATAGTTCCAGCGGGCGCCGCCGGAAGTTTTCGGGTTGGGAGTTATGACGGCAACGCCCGGTTTGACCAGATCATCCCAGTTTTTGATGTTCTTGGGATTCCCTTTACGTACCAGGAAGACGATGGTCGAAGTGTAGGGGGAGCTGTTGCGGGGGAGCTCCTTCTGCCAGCCCGGCTTGATCAGACCCGTTGCCGCAATAGCGTCGATATCATAGGCCAGGGCAAGCGTTACCACATCGGCCTCCAGCCCGTCGATGACCGCACGGGCCTGCTTGCCGGCACCACCGTGTGACTGCTTGATGGTAACCTTGTCACCGGTTTTTTTCTGCCAGTACCGGGAAAAGGCGTTGTTGAAATCGACGTAGAGCTCACGGGTCGGGTCGTAGGAGACGTTCAGCAGTGTAATGTCCGCGGCAAATGATGCTGTTGCCGCAGCAGCGGTGAGAAGCAGGCCTGTCAGCAGTGTCAGAAGCTTTCCTGTTTTCATGGTTCATCTCCCTTTGTTCTATGGTTTTTATAGGCATTTACTGCATGCCAATGCTGAATTGTAAAGTCAGTTGAGGCTATCGAGTGCCGGGATGTTTCGACCTTATAATAAGCCGACTAAAGCTGTCAAGATATTTTTTAATATTGTCTATAGTCTTAATAGGGATTAACTGAAGGAGTGTGGTAAAAGCGGAAAGGAGCGCCGGGGAGCCTGTCTGACTGCGAGTGACGTGCTCCTTTTGCAATCTCGTGTCTATGGGGGTAGAATGATGTGGGCTACTGATTTCGTTACGGAGGCAAACATGCCGATTCTGCGCCAGATAGCACAACTCGGGCAGCCGGTCCTGCGGCAGGTGGCAACAAAGGTCGTTAACCCGTCTGACCCTGGCGTGCAGTCGCTCATCGACGATATGCTGCTGACAGTGGCCGATGCCGATGGCGTTGGCATCGCCGCACCGCAGCTGTATGAGCCGCTCGCCCTCTTTATCATCGCCTCGCGGCCGAATCCGCGCTATCCCCAGGCGCCGTTCATGGAGCCGCTGGCGATGATCAACCCGGAACTTCTCTGGCTGTCCGAGGAGAAGGAAAAGGGGTGGGAAGGGTGCCTCAGCATCCCCGGCCTGCGCGGCCGGGTCCCCCGGCACCGGCGCATCGGCGTCCGCTACCTGACCCGCGCGGGAGAAGTGCGGGAGGAGGAGTTCGTTGACTTCCTCGCCCGGGTCTTCCAGCACGAGTTCGACCATCTGCAGGGGGTGGTGTTCGTGGACCGCGTGGAGAGCACGCTTGAGCTGGTGACGGAGAAAGAGTATTTGCGGTTGCCGGCAGGGAAGTGATTCCCGCGACAGGGGTTCAGCATCGAGTTCACGCCGGACAAGACAGCGACCCTTCACCCTGCCGACCTCCTCCCGTAGACTAATCCCGGAGCATTCCGGCAACAGGTAGCTTTATGGCCGGCAGCTGCTATGATAGTGAGACTACATTTTGAGGTTATCGCATGCCCAGACTCGGTGAAATCCTTCTGGCAGCAAACGTTCTTACAGAAAATGAATTAGAGTCTGCGCTGGAAAATCACGTTCTGCATGGGGTCAAACTGGGAACCTGCCTTGTGGAGATGGGCCTTGTCAGCGATGACATTCTTGCCAGATGCCTTGGCAAGCAGACGGGGTATGCATTTCTTACAAAAGACCAGCTGGTTGCGGACGGGGCGCAGAACTTGTCGATCATCTCTCCGGCTGCCACCAAGAAATATCGGCTTATTCCTGTAGGCATAAATGGTGCCGCACTTCGTATTGCGACTGATGACCATCTCTCGGCAAAAAAACAAGCCGGGCTGGAAAAGTTTATCGGCAGGAGGATAGAGCCGGTGGCAGTTTCAGGCTATGCGGTAGATTGTTTTCTTGAGCAGATTTTCGGGATACCACGTCCCGGCAGGTTCCTTTCCAGATTTTCAAAGACAAAAACCGTTGTTGAACCCTCCCCTGGCGTCAGGACAGTTAAAGAGGAGGCAACCTCAATCGTTATCGATGGAGTTGAGTGGAAACTTCTCGGCGAGGAGAGCCAGGACGAGGAGTCGGCCCGGAGTGACGATGAGATTTTCTACGAGAATCTGAACCGTGATAATTTCCCTCATACCCTGTCAGAAGCCGCAGAGCATTTAAGCCGCGCCAAATCAAGAGATGACGTGGCAAAAACCGTCCTTGATTTTGCCTCCAACTCCACCGGCAGTTCGGCTCTGGTTATTATCAAAGATGGTGTGGTCCATGGCTGGAAAGCCGCTTTAAATAAAAAGAATATTCCGAATTTCGATGCATTCGCCGTACTATTGGCAACGTTACCGGATCTCCAGCAATGCGTTGCCATGAAAAAGCCTTATTTTGGACGCTGCCTGACTCCGGATACGGAGCTTCTCTGGCATACACTACGCTACGCCGGAGGGGTTGTCGCCTACTTCCCTATCTTCATCCAGCAACGGGTTGCCGCTGTTCTCTTATGTGCCGAATCTGAGCAGCTGAATCCCGTCGAGGCGGCCGAGTTGTGCCGAAAAGCCTCATACGCACTGGAAATACTGATTCTTCGCTCGAAACTTCTCGGTTAAAGGTCTTTACCCATAACCGGAGCAACCGGCAGATTTCCGCTGTTCACTGAATTTGAGAGGAGATATTTCAGATGATATGCCCTTTTTGCAAGGAAACTATTCTTGACGGTGCGATCAAGTGTAAGCATTGCGGATCAATGCTGAATCCCGAAGCTGCCGACACCATCAATATTGACAGCATAACAACTGGCGAAATAAACGCTTTTGTAGGTACAAACTCATACTACTACTGCAAGAACTTTGCAAAGTTCCTGATCACCGGGAGAGAAAAGTTCTCGGCTACATGGAACTGGTCCTGTTTCGGCTTTACGTTTCTCTGGATGTTGTACCGGAAGATGTATGTCCTGGCGATAATCACTTTTATCGTCTTCCTGCTGCCTGGAATCAATATCATTCTGCACATAGTCGCCGGTATTGCCGGAAACTACCTTTATTACAGGCATGTTAAAGACAAGATCCTCGAAATACGGGCAACTCAATCCCGGCAGGATTATGCTCCGGTGCTACAAGAGCTTGGAGGCGTCAATAAATGGGTAATTACCCTGGGACTTATAATTTGTATTGTTACGGCAGTATTCTTTGCAATTTTCTTTTCTGCAATCGTCGCATCAATGGAGCATTTTACCGGCATTATCATATAGATGGCTCGATGGCAGCTGGCATCGGATCTCAGCAGGATGACGGGCTTTAGCAGCAGAACGCAGGGATGAATCGGCCTTTTACACGAGACAACATGCCCCCCCCCCCCGATAATGTCGACCGGCCATGAAAATTGATCGCCCCCGACTCCTTAAAGGAAAGCCTCTCTGCACCTGATTGTGTACCCGGAACAGTCGGGAAATGCCCTTAATAAATGTGGCACGCCGCACAAATATTATTGTCGCGAAGTCTCTTGGCAGCGCCGGCGCCGGCTGCCGCCGGCGGAGTTAAAATGACTCCTGCCTGATGCGGATTATGACAGGTTGAACAGTTTATGCGCCCCCAGGGGACCATCGGCAGGGTGAACTTCTCTTGAACTTCCGGTCTGTTTATATATGCCATGGTTTCCATGGATGGCCTTACAAGGAAGTGTTCGTGATCAAAGGCACCAGGCATCGGCGGATGACAACGCCAGCAGAGAAAGCCGATATCCGCCCTGAAATACACATTACTGGCTCTGTCCTGAGACGGATCTGGCGTGACTTCATGACAGAACAGGCACACCGGCTTGCCGTTCACGACCTTGATGTTGCCTTTGCTGTCCAGCATTCTGTGGGGGTTGATCTCCGTATACTTTTCCTTGGAATGACAGTAAAAGCAGATCGTCCTGCGGTCGGCATACGGACCTCCACGCAACAGTTTTGGAGTACCATAATGCTGGTCACCACCATGAATTCCATGGCAGGAAAGACACCGGACCTTCCTGCCGTAAAGCGGAAATAACGG
Source organism: Geobacterales bacterium (assembly GCA_038206285.1). GTDB lineage: Bacteria > Desulfobacterota > Desulfuromonadia > Geobacterales > DSM-12255 > VEOV01. Next base: position 25,418 of record JBBRBA010000021.1, on the reverse strand, counting down.
TTTAACGGGTGTGAGCGGCACATAATCTACCGGGTGATGGTTTTCGGCATAGCTGTGACAGTCAAGACATAACTCTGAAGGCTCGACTTCCGGCGGGAAAAGAACCTTTCCCCCTTTCGGATCCTGAATTCCGTGACAATGGGCGCAGTCGGTGTGCGGGTTTTTATAGTCAGCAGCAATGTTCTGCAGAAAACTGTTTTTTTGCAGGCTGCAAGACACGAGAATTGTTGAAAATATTACCAGCAATACCAGGCGGTCAGATTTTTGCATGATGTTCCTCAGCGAATGTTCCAAAAGGGGATGTCCTTCCCCTCCTGTCCGGATATGCCTTTCTAAATCATGGCTGCCTGTCTGTTAAAGGGCTCGCCGCTTGTTGCTGTCCTTCTTGTTAATATTTTTTCAAAATATACCTTTTATTTTCGCTGCCGCAGCGTCCCGATATTAACCTGCTTTTGCCCGAGACCCCGATTATTTCCACCTTCTTGTAGGTTCTCTCCTTACCGTACATGACTGACTCCTTTCTTCCCGCTTGATATTTCCTTCTGTAACAATAGCAAAGCCTGCGACAAACTCAAGCTGCCCACCTTGAACCCGCAGCGGTCTCCCCGAACAAGTTCCAGGAATTGTGGTAAAATTAAGTTGTAAGGAAAGCAGCTCATTGGAAAAGGAAGAATGCCATGGCTCTGCTGACGGTAGTGATAATCATCTGGTTTATGGCCTGTTTTCGCGCCGCTCTCTGGTTATGGACAGTCGCGGCGCTGGTGCTGCTCTGGAGCATTATCCCCCTTGCCGGATCAGTCGGCAGCGCGCTTGTCTGGGCGTTTGCAGCAGCATTGGCGCTGATCCTCAATCTGCCCCCCCTGCGGCGGGCCGTCCTCTCCCGGCCGCTGCTGGTACTTTTCAAACGGCTGCTGCCGCCGCTGTCGCCAACCGAGCGCGAAGCGCTTGAAGCCGGCACCGTCGGCTGGGACGGCGAGCTGTTCAGCGGCGATCCTGATTGGGATAAACTGCTGGCCATCCCTCCCCCGCGGATTACCCCTGCAGAACAGCAATTTCTCGATGGCCCGGTCGAAGAGCTTTGCCGGATGCTGGATGACTGGCGGATCGTCGAAAAGGACCGGGATCTTTCCCCTGAAGTCTGGCAATTTCTCAAAGAGCAGCGTTTCTTCGGCATGATCATTCCGACCGCCTACGGCGGCCTCGGCTTTTCGGTCCTGGCCCACTCGCAGGTGATCATGAAGCTTGCCAGCCGCAGCGTTACCGCTGCCGTCACGGCAATGGTGCCCAACTCGCTCGGCCCGGCTGAACTGCTGCTCCATTACGGCACAACGGCGCAGAAGGACCGTTATCTGCCGCTCCTGGCCAGGGGCGAGGAGATCCCCTGCTTTGCCCTGACCGGGCCGGAAGCAGGGAGCGATGCCGCCGCAATTCCCGACCGGGGGGTCGTCTGCCGCGGAAGCTTCGAAGGAGAGGAGATCGTCGGCATCCGCCTCAACTGGGAAAAGCGCTACATTACCCTCGGCCCGGTAGCAACCCTGCTGGGACTGGCGTTCAAACTCCATGATCCTGAGCATTTGCTGAGCGAGCGTGAGGAGGTCGGCATCACCCTGGCGCTGATCCCGGTCACTACCCCCGGCATCACCATCGGCAGCCGTCACCTGCCGCTCGACATCCCCTTCCAGAACGGTCCCAACTGGGGGAAAGATGTCTTTATTCCTCTTGACTGGCTCATCGGCGGGCCGGAGCGGGCCGGTCAGGGATGGCGCATGCTGATGGAATGCCTCGGTGTCGGGCGCTCCATCTCCCTGCCGGCGCTGAGCACCGGGGCCGGTAAGCTGGCCTGCCGGGCGACCGGAGCCTACGCCCGGATCCGGCGCCAGTTCAAGCTCCCCATCGGCCAGCTGGAAGGGGTCGAGGAGCCGCTGGCGCGCATGGCCGGGCTGACCTACCAGATGGATGCTGCCCGGATCATGACCTGCGCTGCCGTTGACCGGGGCGAAAAGCCGTCGGTCCTGTCAGCCATCGTCAAATTCAGCCTGACCGAAGGGATGCGCCGGGTAGTGAACGACGCCATGGACGTGCAGGGGGGGAGCGGCATCGTCCTTGGGCCGCGCAACCTGCTGGGGCGCGCCTACCAGTCGATACCGATCGGCATTACGGTGGAGGGGGCCAACATCCTGACCCGCAGCATGATCATCTTCGGCCAGGGAGCGGTCCGCTGCCATCCTTACGTTCTCAGGGAGATACAGGCAGTAGCCGATCCCGACCCGGTCAGCGGGCTGATCGAATTCGACCGGGCCTTTTTCGGCCATGTCGGCTTTACCGTCAGCACCTTTGCCAGAACTCTCTGGCTCGGACTGAGCAGCGGACGACTGCTGCCGGTTCCCGGCGGGCCGTGCCGGCGGCTGCTGCAGATCACCTCCCGCCTGAGCGACGCCTTCGTCCTGGCGGCCGACCTGTCGATGATCATCATCGGTAGCGGCCTCAAACGGAAGGAAAAACTCTCCGGACGCCTGGCCGATATCCTCATCAACCTTTATCTGCTCTCAGCGGTCATCAAACAGTACGAAGATCACGGCCGACCGGAAGATGAACTGCCGCTGCTCCAATGGGCCTGCGCCAACAGCTTCAGCAATATCAAGGCTGCCTTTGAAGGGATCATCGCCAACTTCCCGAGTCGCAGCGCGGCACTGCTGCTGCGACTCGCGGCTTTCCCGCTCGGCATGGCGGACTACGCTCCGAGCGACCGCCTCGGCCACCGGGTTGCCGCCCTGCTGCTGGCGCCGTCCGGGGTACGCGACCGGCTGACGCACGGAATCTTCACCCCGACCGGCCGCGACGAACCGCTGGGACGGCTCGATGATGCCCTGCAGAAAGTGATCGCTGCCGAGCCGGTCGAAAAGAAAATACGTGACGCAATCAAAGCAAACCTGATCGCCTCTGGAAGCGACGAACAGCTGCTGCAAAGGGCTCTGCAGGCCGGCATCATCAGCGCCTCAGAGGCAGGCAGTGTCGTCGTCGCCCAGGCCGCCCGCCGGGAGGTAATCCGGGTGGACGACTTCCCCCCGGACTACTGGCAAAGAGGAGGATCCCGTGAATAACTCGCGACCCGCTTATATAGATGGACGCAGGGTCTATATCATCGACACCGGCCGCACCCCCTTTCTCAAGGCACAGGGGAAGCCGGGACCTTTCCGCGCTTCGGATCTGGCCGTCAGCGTCGGCAAGGCGCTGCTGGCGCGGCAGCCCTTCGGACCGCAGGCGCTGGACGAACTGATCATCGGTTGCGTCATCCCCGGTCCGGACGAGGTCAACATCGCCCGGCTGGTGGCCTTGCGGCTCGGCTGCGGCAAACAGATGCCGGCCTGGACCGTGCAGCGCAACTGCGGCTCAGGCATGCAGGCCATCGACAGTGCTGCCATGTCTATCGCCTATGATCGCGCCGATCTGGTGCTGGCAGGCGGCACCGAAGCCATGAGTCATGCGCCGGTGCTGCTCCCCCCACAGGCAGTGGCCCTGCTCGGCGACTGGCGCCAGGCACGCAGTAGTGCAGAAAAGCTGCGGCTTCTGGCCCGGCTACGTCCGGCCCATTTCCGGCCGGTCTTCGGCCTGCTGCAGGGGCTGATCGACCCGGTCGTCAACCTCTCCATGGGGCAGACCGCTGAAGAGCTGGCCCGGCGCTTCGCCATCAGCCGGCAGGAGATGGACGCTTTCAGCGTCGAGAGTCACCGCCGCCTGGCCCATGCCGAGGATCAGGGGTGGCTGGGGGAGATCGAACCGCTCTATGCTCCGGACGGCAGAGTCTTTGACCATGACGACGGCGTGCGGCGCGACAGCAGCTTGGAACGTCTGGCCCGGCTCAAACCGGCTTTCGACCCCCCCTTCGGCCTGGTGACTGCCGGCAACAGCGCCCAGGTCAGCGATGGCGCCGCCCTGCTGCTCCTCGCCAGCGCCAGGGCGGTCCGGCAGTATAAGCTGCCGGTGCTCGGCCGGATTATCGACTGCACCTGGGCCGGTCTGGAACCGGCGCAGATGGGGCTGGGACCGGTGCACGCCATGGCACCCCTGCTGCTGCGCCAGCGGCTGACGCCGGCGGAGATCGATTACTGGGAAATCAACGAAGCCTTTGCCGCCCAGGTACTGGCCTGTCAGGCTGCCTGGCAGAGCGATGCCTACGCCCGGGAAGAGCTGGGACTCGAACAGGGATTCAGCGCCATACCCCCGGAGCGACTCAATGTGGACGGCGGTGCCGTTGCCCTCGGTCATCCGGTAGGGAGCAGCGGTGCCCGCATCGTCCTGCATCTGCTGCAGATCCTGCAGCGGAACGGGGCGCGCCGTGGCCTGGCCAGCCTCTGCATCGGCGGCGGCCAGGGGGGAGCGATGCTGCTGGAAAGCGGCGGGGAGAACGGCCATGAGCAGTGACAACTACAGCTATCGCCACTGGCGCTCTGAACGGGATGAGTCCGGCGTCGTCCGCCTGACTCTCGACCGCGCCGACAGCGGCACCAACAGCCTCTCACAAGAGGTGCTGGGCGAACTTGAGCAGCTGCTGACAGTGGTGGAAGCGACACCGCCGCGGGCGCTGGTCATCTGCTCCGGCAAACGCAGCGGCTTCATCGCCGGCGCCGACGTCAACGAGTTTTCCGCCATCAGCAGTCCGGCGGCGGCGCTGCAGCTGATCCGCCGCGGCCAGGAGATCATGACACGGATCGAGGCGCTGCCGTTGCCGACAATAGCCCTGATCCACGGCTTCTGCCTCGGCGGGGGACTGGAACTGGCGCTGGCCTGCCGCTACCGCATCGTTAGCATTGATCCGTCTACCCGCCTCGGCTTCCCCGAAATCCAGCTCGGCATCCATCCCGGCTTCGGCGGCACGCTCCGCTCCATCCGCCAGGTCGGCCCGCTGACTGCCCTGGAGATGATGCTGACCGGCCGCACCCTCGGGGCAGCTCAGGCGCGCAAGATCGGCCTGGTGGACTTCGCCGTCCCCGAACGGCAGCTGGAAAACGCCCTGCAAGGGCTGCTGGCCAAACCACCTGCAATCAGGCAGCTCCCGCCAGCCGAGCGAATGGCCGGGCTGGCGCTCTTCCGCACACCCGTGGCGCTTTTCCTGCGGCGCAACGTCGCCAAAAAAGCCGATCCGCGGCACTACCCTGCCCCTTATGCCCTGATCGACCTCTGGCGCGGTTTCAGGGGCGACGCAGCCGCCAATTTTACTGCCGAGGCCGGGTCGGTTGCCCGGCTGATCACCACTGACAGCTCCCGCAACCTGGTACGGGTTTTTCAGCTGCAGGAGCGGCTCAAGAGTCTGGGCAAGATCGACTCAGGCCGGCCGCAGGCTGTTCATGTCGTCGGCGGCGGCGTCATGGGGGGTGACATCGCTATCTGGTGCGCCCTGCAGGGGCTAACGGTAACGATCCAGGATCTGGACAAAGCGCGCCTCGGTCAGGTGGTAAAACGGGGTCAGGCCCTGTTCATCCGGGTTCTCAAGGAACGCCGCGCCATCGAAGCGGCTCTGGACCGATTGCTGCCCGATCCGGCCGGTCACGGGGTCGCCCGGGCCGACCTGGTCATCGAGGCAATCTTCGAAAACGCCTCTGCCAAACAGGCTCTTTTCACAAAGCTGGAACCGCAGCTGCGGCCGGGCGCCATCCTCGCGAGCAACACCTCCAGCATCCCGTTGGAAGAGCTGGCCGAATGTCTGCAACGGCCCGAGCGGCTGGTCGGGCTGCACTTTTTCAACCCGGTAGACAGGATGCAGCTGGTCGAAGTGGTAGGGATGGCTTCCTCCGATCCGGAGGTGCTCGCCCGGGCCGCAGCTTTTGTGCTGGCCATCAAGCGGCTGCCGCTGCCGGTACGCAGTTCACCCGGCTTTCTGGTCAACCGGGTGCTGATGCCCTATCTGCTCGAAGCCGTTACCCTGGTAGAAGAGGGGGTGTCACCCGTTGTTATCGACCGGGCAGCAACCGGTTTCGGCATGCCGCTCGGCCCGGTCCGCCTGGCCGATGCGGTCGGTCTCGACATCTGTTTGTCAGTGGCCGGAATCTTTGCCCGCCATTTCGCCACAAAGGTACCGGCAAGGCTGCAGGAGCTGGTGGCGGCCGGCCGGCTGGGGCGCAAAAGCGGACTTGGCTTCTATGATTACCGGGGCAAGGAGAGTAAAGCGTCTCCGGGCAACAGCATCCCTGCCGAAATCGGCGACCGGATCATGCTCCGGCTGCTGAACGAGGCCGTCGCCTGCCGGCGCGAGCGGGTGGTGGCAGATAGCGACCTGCTCGATGCCGGGGTGATCTTCGGCAGCGGTTTCGCCCCCTTCCGCGGGGGTCCGCTGCAGCATATCGCCGCAGTCGGGGCAACAACCTGCGTTGCCAGGCTGGCGGAACTGGAGCAAAAGCACGGCAGCCGCTTCACCCCCGACCCCGGCTGGCAGGAGCTGATCAGGCAACAGGAAAAACCATGAACCGTCACAGCGACAGCATCACCCCGGAAATTGCCGGCAGTCTGGCCGGCCTTTTCCTGGAGCGGGTCAAGCGCAGTCCGGACAGTTGCGCCTATCGCCGTTACGACCTTGAGGGGCGCTGCTGCGAATGCAGCAGCTGGGCCGAAACTGCTCTCCTTGCGGCCCGCTGGCAGGAGGCCTTCCGCCGGGAGGGGCTGCAGCCGGGTGACCGGGTGGCTGTCATGCTCAGAAACTGCCTGGAGTGGGTCCTGTTCGATCTGGCCGCCCTGGGGCTGGGACTGGTGACGGTGCCGCTTTTTGTCAACGACCGGACGGATAATTTCGCCATGATCATCAGGGATACGGAATCGAAGCTGCTGCTGATCGAAGGGGTGGAGCAGTGGGAGCAGATTCGCGCGCTGCACGGCGAGCTTGACAGTCTGGTGCGGATCGTGACGCTGACTTCGGCCTGCAGTCAGGATTGCGATCCCCGCCTGAAACTGTTGTCCGACTGGCTGGCGGAGCCTGTTGTTGCCTACGCTGCCGGGAGCTGGCCGCCAACAGCGCCGGCCACAGTCGTCTACACCTCCGGCACCACCGGCGCGCCCAAGGGGGTCATGCTTTCCCATGGCAACATCCTCGCCAATGCCTACGCCGGCAGCTGCCGGGTACCGGTCTATAGCGACGACCTGTTCCTCTCCTTTCTCCCCCTGTCCCATACCCTGGAGCGGACGGTCGGCTACTACATCCCGATCATGACCGGAGCAAGCGTGGCTCACGTCCGCTCTCTCGACGAGCTGCCAAACGACCTGGCCGCTATCCGGCCGACGATCATCATCTCGGTGCCGCTGATTTTCGAGCGGCTGCAGCGGAAGATTACCGCCTCCCTGGCAACAGCCCCGCGCTGGAAACGGGCTCTCTTCGACCTGACGCTCGAAGTCGGCTGGCGCCGCTTCCAGCTCGGCCAGAAGCGGGGCGAATGGTCTCTTCGGCTCCTGCTCTGGCCGCTGCTGCAGCGGCTGGCAGCAGCAAAGGTCCTGGCAGCGCTGGGAGGCCGGGTGCGCCTGACCATCAGCGGCGGTGCGCCGCTGGCGCCGGAAACTGCCCGCTTCTTCCTTTCCCTCGGGCTTAACCTGCTGCAGGGGTATGGCCTGACAGAGACAAGTCCGGTGGTCGCGGTCAACACGCCCGCTGACAACCGGCCAGAAAGTGTCGGCCTGCCGCTGCCCGGAATCGAAGTGGCGCTCGGCAAAGAGAGCGAACTGCTGATCCGGGGGCAAAATGTCATGTCCGGCTACTGGCGCAATCCCCATGCCACTGCTGCGGCGCTCGACAAAGAGGGGTGGCTGCATAGCGGCGATCAGGCCCGGATCCTGGCCAGCGGCCATATCGTCATCACCGGCCGCCTCAAAGAGATCATCGTTCTTGCCAACGGCGAAAAAGTGTCGCCGGCGCAGATTGAAACGGCACTTGGCAGTGACCGGCTGTTCAAACAGATCATGGTGGTGGGTGACGGAAGAGCTTATCTGACCGCTCTGCTGGTGCTTAATGACAGCGAATGGGCCCGGCTGGCGACACAGCTCGGCGTCGATGCTTCGCAGGAAGGGATTCTTGCGGGCAGCCGCGTCGAAGAAGCACTGCTGGCGCGGATCGCGCCACTGCTGGCGCATTTCCCCGGATATACCCGCATCCACGCGGTGCACGCCGGGCTTACCCCCTGGCGGGTGCAGGACGGCTTGCTGACCGCAACCCTCAAACTGCGCCGCAGGCAGCTGCTGGAACGCTATGCCGTGGAGGTGGAGAAGATGTATGCCGGCCACTGATTTTAAAGCGACACTTCTACTAAAATACTCACGCGTCGACGCAACGAAATTCAAAAGCATATGAAAAGATTGAACTTGTACCCAATCCGGCAAGTGGTAACTCTTGGATAATTACTTTTTTTTACGTCGCGTTCGTCGCGTCGTTGCGTGAATATGCATTTTCAATCTTTATAAGGCTAAAAGACCATGTCCACTCTCACGAAACCGATGCTGATAGCCCACCGCGGCGCATCAAAGGATGCACCCGAAAACAGTCTGGCAGCCTTCGCTCTGGCCTGGCAGCAGGGGGCCGACGGCATTGAAGCGGACTTCCGTCTGACACGGGACGGCCGGATTGTCTGCCTGCATGACGCCACCACCGGCCGCACCGCAACAGTCGATCTTGTTGCGGCAGATTCGACATTCGACGAACTGTGCCGGCTCGATATCGGCGCCAGAAAGGGGAGCAGCTGGCAGGGGGAGCGCATCCCCTCCCTGGAGGAGGTGCTGGAGCAGCAACCTCCCGGTAAAATGATCTTCATCGAACTGAAAAGCGGCCCGGAAATAATTCCCCCGCTACGGCAGATTCTGGCCATGGACAGCGTTCCACCCGATCAGCTGCGGTTGCTCGCCTTCGACAGGCAGCTGGTCGCCCGCCTGAAGAAAGAGCTGCCCGGCTACCGCGTCTGCCTGAACGTCGAGTATCACCGCAGCCTGCACCGGCTTGCCTGGAGTCCTTCCAAAGAAGAGCTCCTGACAATCCTCGGCAACAGTGGCGCAGACGGACTTTCCAGCCAGGCTCACCCACTGCTCGACGCCCCGTTCATCGCCGCACTGCGCAGCAGTGGCAAGGAAATACATGTCTGGACCGTCGATACCGTCCGCAGGGCTGACCATTATCGTCACCTCGGGGTCGATTCGGTCATGACCAACCGCCCGGGCTGGCTGCGGAGCAGGCTGCCGCCACAGGTACCATGAGGGTCAAACCGCTGCCGGACAACACCATCATAAGGAGCTTCATGTGAACCGCCACGCCTATCTGGCCTCCGGGCACGTCATCGCCCTGATGGAAGCACTGTCGAAAGTCAACGTCAACATCCACGGCCGCGAGAACATCCCAGCCGGCTCGCTGATCTTCGTGGTCAACCACTTCACCCGCATCGAGACTTTCCTGCTGCCGTACCATATCTATCACCTGACGCACCGACCGGTCTGGTCACTGGCAAACCCCAATATGTTCAGCGGCGCCTTCGGCCAGCTGCTGGAAGCGGTCGGCGCCGTCTCGACCAGATCGCCGCATCGCGACACGGTCATTGTCAAGAGCCTCCTGACCGGCGAAGCCAACTGGATCATCTTCCCCGAAGGGTGCATGGTCAAGGACAAGCTCCTGGTCGAGCATGCCCGCTATGCTGTCTCCTGTGCCGGCGGCCGCCGTCCGCCGCATACCGGCGCTGCCACCCTGGCGCTGCGGACCGAGTTTTACCGCCAGCGGCTCAGCCGCATGGTAATTGAGAATCCCGTTGAAGCGCAGCGTTTGCAGCAGATGTTCGGCATCGATGACCTGACGCCGGTCCTGTCAGGCAAGACCGCGATTATTCCCGTCAACATCACCTACTACCCGCTCCGGGCCAAGGAAAACGCCCTCAGCCGTCTGGCCGAGATCTTCCTTGGCAAGATAGCGTCAAGGTACCACGAAGAGCTCCTGACCGAAGGTGCCATGGTGCTGGACGGGGTGGATATCGACATCCGCTTCGGCCGCCCCATCGAACCTGGTGACTGCCTGACCTGCGGCCCCATCGAAAAGGACATCATCTCGCCGCAGCAGTTCGGTTTCGACGACCGGCTGCCGTCGCGCCAGGCGATGCGGCATGAGGCCTACCAGCTGATGCAGCGCTACATGACCGCCATCTACGACCATACTACAGTCAATCATGACCATCTCTTCGCCTCGCTGCTAAGGAGTCTCCCCTTCAAGCGGTTCACCGAGGAGGATTTCCGCCGGCGGGCGTTTCTGCTCGCTACCAGCACGGCACTGATCGGGCTCTATCGGCACCAGAGCCTGGAGTCGGGACAGGTGGCACTGCTGACGGACGACCGGCACCATAAATTCAAAGAGTTTCTCTCCCTGGCGCTGGAGACCGGTGTTGTCCGCCGCGAAGGGACACACCTCATCAAGGATACGGGCAAGTTCTCCTCGCCACTCGATATCAACCGCGCCAGGATCGACAACCCGATCGGCGTAATAGCGAACGAAGTGCTCCCTTTGAAAGCGCTGCAACGGGAGGTCCTGCTGACGGCATGGATACCGTCCATGTTCATCGGCAACATGGTCTTCAAACGCCTCCTGGACCGGACAGAGGAGGCGTTCGAGGCGGATTACAGCACCTTTTTCCGTACCGGTGAAAGCAAGGAGCGCGACATTGGCAGACCGTACCTGATCAAGGGGAGGTCCCGGAAGGTGGGGGTAGTGCTTGTACATGGCTTTCTGGCTGCACCGCAGGAACTTTCCGCGCTTGCCTACTACCTGGCAATGCAGGGGCTCTGGATCTCTGTCGTCCGGCTCAAGGGGCACGGCACGTCGCCGGACGACCTTGCCCTGCGCACAGCCGATGACTGGCGCGAATCGGTTGACAGCGGCTATGCTACCTTGAAGCTGGTCTGCAAACGAGTGGTTCTGGTCGGCTTTTCGCTCGGCGGCGGGCTGGCGCTCGACGCTGCCGCCCGCAACAGGGATGTCGCCGGCGTGGTAGCAGTCAGCCCGCCGCTGAAGCTGCAGGATTTTATTGCCCGGATGGCACCGTCACTCAACGTCTGGAACAGAATGATGGCGGCGGTGCACTTGCAAAAAGGCAGGCGGGAGTTCGTGAAGATCGAACCCGAGCATCCCGGCATCAACTACCACCGCCTGCCCATAGCCGGTCTGACCGCGATGGAAGTGTTTATGAAAGAGCTGGAAGAGCTGGTGCCGGCCATCATGACGCCGGCGTTGCTCATCCAGTCAGAGCGCGATCCGGTCGTTGACCCGGACGGGACCAGGCGGCTGTTCGACCGGCTCGGTTCGAAGTCGAAGGAGTACCGGCTGTTCGATTTCAAGCGGCACGGCATCCTCATGGGGGAAGGCGCCGACAAGGTGCACAGCGAGATCGGCAAGTTTATCGAGATGATCCGCGACCAGCCATGAGGTGCGCGTAAGTCTCCCAACTATGACGCCGCCTGTCATCCCGGAACTGTTCTTAATCTCCGCGTCCCAATAAAGGCTTAAACCTGTTAGCATTTAGCCGCAGATCAAGACGGAAAAGGCGGATTAACTTCAAATAAAGCTTTATGGTTTTAGATCGGCCTTTATCCTCAGTTTCCGTTTTTTCTGCGTACCATTAAAGCCTTAAAACCTTTATTTAGCCGCAGATCAAGGCGGAAAATACGGATTAACTTCAAAATCAGGTTTAACAAGTTTTCGGTTTTATCCAGTGTATCCTTTAGACCTTTAGACCCAATGGGTCCAGTTAAAATAAGAAGGTTTTGGTAATGTTCCAGCGTTCGTCTTCAAGCAGTGGGGCGGCTGGGGTGTTGATGGGAAGAAGCGGGCGAAGAAGCTGAATGGGCGGTTGTTGCAGGGACGGACGTGGGATGCGTCACCAGTAAATGCAAGCAGCAATGGCAAATTAATACTTGAATTATGGAATTATGGGGACAGTATACTTAATTTGCAAGGCCACCAACGTTCAGAGCGCCAAGTGCCCGGTCAGCTGCGGAAAGCAGCAGTTGCAGTTCTCCTTCGAGGCGGATTTGGGGCTCCGGCGGCAGCGGTGCCGGGAAAAACGCCGTGTAGCCGGTGAGAGTTGTTTTGAAAACACCGCTGCGCGACATGGTGCCTCCTGTGTGTATAATCCGAGTTATGGCTTGATTGGAAAGAGATATATCACGTTTTGTTACATATGAGGACAATAATTCATACTATATCTCGCAATCCGTAAACTTATTTCATAGCATTTAAGAAAGTCCGAGGAGTCGTCCAATCGGTCGTCTTGTTCGCTTGTTGCTACCTGCCGCAGGGGTGGTATGATTGACTCAGAAAAATCATCCGAAGCCATATCTTTCCCCAGTAGCCGGACTGACCAAGCGTCCACCAGTTTCCGCACCGCCGGAGGCAGCAGTAAAAGGAGACCAGTATGTCAACATTGAAAGAGCAGATAGCAGCCATCCTCACGCCGCTGCAACTAGCGTCGCTAGCCACCATTGACGAAGAGGGAAAACCGTGGGTGCGCTACATGATGACGGTGGGCAGGGACGACTTGAGCGTGCGCTTTGCCACCTACGCCCGGTCCCGCAAAGTGGCGCAGATCGCCGCCAATCCCGAGGTGCACGTGACGCTGGGAGTGAACGAGCCCGCCGTGATGAAGCCGTACCTGCAGATCCAGGGACGGGCACGCTTTTCCACCGCGGCGGAGGAGCGTCACGGGTTCTGGAGCGAGATGCTCGCCAATTATTTCAGCGGTCCCGACGACCCGAACTACGGCGTGGTGATCGTTACTCCGTACAGGATAGAGCTGGCGAAGGCGGGAGAGCCGGTGCCCGAGGTCTGGACGGCTGATTAGCAGTGGGCAGGAGGTCCCTGGATACCATTCATAATTCACAAGGCGGCCATTCGGCCGCCTTTGTTGTATCTTGGCAAGATTCCGAGTTGAAAAGGGACAGGCTACTTTATTACAAAGCAGCCTGTCCTTTTGGTTTGTGCGGGCATTTCAGCGATCTGCTCAGTCCCGCACATAATGGCAGGTGTAGCCTCCGGGGTTCTTGATCAGGTAATCCTTGTGGTATTCCTCTGCGGGCCACCAGGGCCCGGCCGCAGTGATTTCCGTAACAATGGGATTTTTCCACTTGCCGCTGGCGTTCACTTCGATTTTCACTCGCTCGGCAACGGCGCGCTGTGTTTCGGAGTGGACGAAGATGGCACTGCGGTACGAGGTGCCGATGTCATTTCCCTGGCGGTTCAGGGTGGTGGGATCGTGCATGCGGAAGAAGAACCGCAGCAGGTCTCTGAAAGTCGTTTTGCCTGGATCGAACCATATCCGGACCGCTTCGGCGTGCCCTTCGTGGTTGTGGTAGGTGGCGTTCGCCACCGTGCCGCCCGTGTAGCCCACTTCGGTCCTGATGACGCCGGGCTGCCTGCGGATGAGATCCTCCATTCCCCAGAAACAGCCGCCGGCGAGGGTGGCAATCTCCTCTCCGGACTCCGTGGGGGTGGGCTGCTGCTTCAATTCAGCCGGACTCTGCTTACTGGATTCGGTCATGTTGTCCTCGGTGACAGGAATTTGTCTGTTACACAGTGAAAGTATACCTCAATTATCCTCTCAAGAAAGAACCGGGTCCAGGCCTCCGCATAATTAACCACCGCCAGACCTCCCATCAAGTCAAGATGAAAAACCTGTATGTTCGTCTGCTGCGACCCTGAAGCAGTTGCTTCCTTGACAGCCGCACAGCAGCCGCTATCTTTTTCAGGCAGCGAATCGCTACCGGCAACTTTGCCCGTCACCTGCCGCAGGCGGCAAAAAGGAGAAGACCATGAAAACAGCACCAACCATGCTGGCAGCACTGCTGCTCATCTCAATAGCAACGGCACCGCTGCCGGCAGCCGGGGAACCGCTGCAGCAACAGATCCGGGAGATCAAGGCGGTCATGCCCAGGTTCGGCATCCCGATGCGCGAGGTAGGGGAACGTTTCCAGAACATGTACTTTGCCGCCCGGGCCGAAAACTGGGCGCTGGCCAGCTACATGGCCAAAAGCATGAACGCGGCCATGAGCCCCGTCAAGGTAAGCCAGGAGTACCTCTACCCCTTCTGGGAGAATTTCTACGGCAATTATTTCAAGCCGGTGACAGCAGCCATCGCTGCCAATGACGCCAAAGCGTTCGAGAAGGAGTTTATTGCGGCCATCGACAAATGCAACAGCTGCCACTTCGAGATGGGCTTCGCCTTTGTCAAGGTGCGCCAGCCGGCCGCTCCCGCCACCCGGCTGCTCGACTTCAATGTTAAATCAAGAGCTGCTGATTTCCGCGAGTAAGGAGCAAACTGATGGAGTACGATTTTATTGTAATCGGCGCCGGGATCATCGGCATGGCAACGGCGCGGCAGCTGCAGCAGGCGTTCCCCGGCAGCTCGCTCATCGTTCTGGAGAAGGAGGCCGGTCCGGCTCGCCACCAGACCGGGCGCAACTCCGGCGTCATCCATGCCGGCGTCTACTACACGCCCGGCAGCCTGAAGGCGCGCTTCTGCAAGGAAGGGAACATCGCCACCAAGGAGTTCTGCCGCGAGCACGGCATCAGGTTCGAGGAGTGCGGCAAACTGCTGGTGGCGACCGATGCCAAAGAGCTGGAACGGTTGAGGGGGCTGGTGACACGCTGTGCCGACAACGGCATCCCGATAGAGGTGCTGTCGGCAGAGCAGCTGCGGCAAAGTGAACCGAACATCTCCGGTCTCGGCGCCATTCTGGTGCCGTCGACAGGCATTGTCAGCTACAGCGAGATCACAGTGAAAATGGCCGAACTGGTGTTGCAGGGGGACGGTGTGGTCCGCTATAACTGTGAAGTCATGGCGATAAAAGAAGAGCCCGGGCGGATCACCGTACGGGCAGGCAGGGAGAGTTTTACCGGCCGTTATCTGGTGGCCTGCGCCGGGTTGATGGCGGACCGGGTAGTGGAGATGCTGGGGATCAAGCCGGAGTTCAAAATCATCCCCTTCCGTGGCGAATACTACCTGCTGGGAGCAGAACACAACCGGATCGTCAACCACCTGGTCTATCCGGTCCCTGACCCGGAACTCCCGTTTCTCGGCGTGCATCTGACGCGGATGATCGACGGCACGGTCACTGTCGGCCCCAATGCAGTCCTCGCTTTCAAGCGCGAAGGGTACTACAAGACCGATTTCAGCTTGCGCGACACTGTCGAGACCTTCACCTATCCCGGGCTGCTGCTGGTCCTGCTGAAGAATTTCACGGTCAGTCTGGCCGAACTGAAGAACAGCCTTTTCAAAAGCGGTTATCTTGATCTTGTGAGGAAATACTGCCCGTCACTCACCCTGAAAGATCTGCACAACTATCCCGCCGGCATCCGCGCCCAGGCTGTCAGCAAAAGGGGGGAGCTGATCAACGACTTCCTCTTCGTCACCACCCGCCGGGCGCTGGCAGTCTGCAACGCCCCCTCACCGGCAGCAACAGCAGCCATCCCGATCAGCAAGCATATCGTCGAAAAAGTAAAGGCATTGACCGAGGGTTAGTCCTGCTTCCCGGCTACAGTCAGCAGTTGGCTGGAGTTCTCGATCCAGCCGCCGCCAAGAACCGTATCGCCCCCATAAATGACAACTGCCTGACCCGGCGTGACTGCCCGCACCGGCGAGGGGAACGTTACCCGTATGCGACCCTCTGCAAGCAGTTCAACAGCACAGGCCACCGGCTCCTGGCGATAACGGACCTTGCACGTTGCGCTAAAACTGTTTTGCGAAGGCGGTATGATCCAGTTCACCCGTTCGGCAAAGAGAACAGGGCTGTACAGCTCCTTTTCCGGCCCGACAACAAGCCGCCTGGAGGCGACATCGATCGAGGTCACAAAGAGCGGCTCCGGGGCGGCAATGCCAAGTCCGCGCCGCTGGCCGACGGTATGGCGATAAACCCCCCGGTGCTGACCGATGATCTTTCCCGTTTGATCAACTATCTCTCCCGACAGATCAACTTCTCCCCGCTGCCTGGCGATAAAAGCGGCGTAGTCATTATCGGCGACGAAACAGATCTCCTGACTCTCCTTTTTTTCGGCAACATTCAGCCGCTGTTCTGCCGCAATACGGCGCACCTCGCTTTTCGTCAGCCCGCCGAGAGGGAAGAGGGTGGCTCTCAGCTGCTCCTGGGTGAGGGTAAAGAGAAAATAAGACTGGTCTTTAGCCGGGTCAACCCCCTTCTTGAGCTGCACCAGCCCGGAAGAAGCAGGCTGGGCGAGGACATAATGGCCGGTGGCCAGATAATCCGCGCCCAGCTCTCGCGCCTTGGCCAGCAGCAGCTGGAACTTGATGATCTCATTACAGAGGATACAGGGATTGGGGGTCTTGCCGGAAAGATAGGCGTCAATGAACGGCTCCACCACCGCCGCGCGGAATTCGTTTTCCAGGTTGATTACATGGAAGTCGATGCCGAGCTTTGCCGCCACCCGCGCCGCATCCATGACATCTTCCAGCGTGCAGCAGGGGCGGAATGAGCCGGTAGCGGCAGCGGCTTCCCGCGACTTGTCCCAGAGCTGCATGGTCGCGCCGATCACCTCATAACCCTGCTGCTGGAGAAGCACCGCGGCAACGGATGAGTCGACGCCGCCGCTCATGGCGATCAGCACCTTTTTAGCGGTAGCGGCTTGGGCCACTCTACTCCTCACCCTTTTCCAGGGTAAGCTCGTAGTGACCGTCATTCTCCTGCAAAGCTAACAGCTTGTGCCCTTCCGCCTTGAGACTGCGGGGCACATTCTTGACGGGCTCGCCGTCATCCAGCAGGAAAAGTACCTGGTCGCCTGTTTCCAGCAGCTCCAGCGCCAGCTTGGCCTTCACAAAATTCGTCGGGCAGGTGACGCCTCGCAGATCAATGGTTTTCATGGCCGGGTGCTCCTTGCTCCCACCTGGGTATTGATGATCTGCGGCGGGATGGCTGTTTTTACGACTGATTCCGGAAAGTTGGCGCGCAGATGTTCCAGAATTGAATCCGCCCCTTCCTGAATAATGATGTCACCGAGTCTCACCCGGCCGCGGTTTTCGGCCTTGGCTACGTACCACTCCAGCACGGCGGCGATAAAGGCGACGACCTGCTCTTCCGGCAAAAACGTGGCAAAGAGGGTGCCGACCAGGGGGTTGCGGCCCCATTTGCCGCCGAGCCTGACGCTGTAGCCGCGACTGGCAGCGCTCCAGGCACCGGTCGGGCAGACCTTGACGCAGTCGCCGCACCAGGTACAGCGCTGGGCGGTAAAGGCGGGGAGCTTGTCTTCCCCCATTGCTATGGCGCCGTCGGCGCAGCTCTTGGCGCAGAGACCGCAGCTGATGCATTCGTCCTTTGCCAGTTCCGGCCAGATTGCCCCCTGGAAACCGACGTCGTTGGTGGCGGATTTCGGGCAGTCGAAGGGACAGCCGGCAAAGCCGACCTTGAACTTGTGGTGACCGGTCGGCGTACCGAAGAGTTTTTGATCGACTTCCAGCGCCGACTTCTGCGTATCAACCAGGCCGTTCGGGTTATACTCGCAGCCGCCGCAGGCGGTCGGCACGCGGACGCGGGCGCCGCAGGAAGCGACCTTCTGGTCACCCTCCCCCAGTTCGGCGACCAGAGCGTCAAAATCCTTGAAATTGACGTTGATCAGCTCGATTGACTGGCGCACGGAGAGATGCACCATCGCCTCCTTGCAGTACTTGTCGGCAACGGCGGCGATCTTTTTCAGCCGTTCGACCGTCATCCGCCCGCCCGGCACCCGCAACCGTACCGTAAAGAGATCCTTGCCCCGCTCCTTGATGAAGCCGCCCGCCTTGAGGTTGTTCAGGTCGATGGCGGTAGTTGCTTTTTCTTCAGACATGCATATTCTCCTTTATCGTCCGGTAATCGCTTAAATACATTCATAAAAATCAGATCAATAGACCCTTAGGGACTAAAGGACTAGATTTTAGCTTATCGTTATGACTTCCTGTGTTACCGCGCCACCCTCGATCCGGTACGACCTGACATCTGCCGTAGCAGCGGCCAGGGAGACGATCACGTAGGAGACATCCGGTGTCAGCGCCAGCCGGATATCCTCCTCCGACGGCCGCGCCGGGGTTTCCGGATGGGAGTGGTAGATGGCCAGCATGACCAGCCCCTTCCCCCGCAGATCCTTGACCACGGCAAACTGCTCCTTCGGCTCCATGGTAAAGTGCTCATTACTTTTGTCTGTGTTGGTCAGCTGATAGTGCGCACTCACCACACCGTCGACCCCCCCGAGGATGCCGCAGACCTCCAGAGGAAAGTCCTGCCGGGCATGGGCGATCATCTCATCAAGTATATTCTTCGGTATGTTCAGAATGTTACACTCCGGTAGATTGCATGGTTTTTGAAACTGGCCAAGGGCGAAAGGCTAAGGGCAAAAAGGCCTGAATCCTTTGGCCTTTCGCCATTAGCCCTTAGCCTGGATTAGATCACAGACGGTCATGGCATCCAGTTCGTCGCGCAGATCGGTGATGGTCGGTGCATTACCGCAGACCGGGCAGCTCTCGTTGCGCTTGATCGCTATCTCGCGAAAGCGCATCCGCAGGGCGTTGTAGGTCAAAAGCCGGCCGGTGAGCAGGTCGCCTTTGCCGAGCAGAAACTTGATCGCTTCGGTTGCCTGGATTGTGCCGAGCACTCCGGGGAGCACACCGATCACCCCGGCCTGGGAGCAGGTGAGGATGGCATCCCTGGGGGGGGGCGTCGGGAAGATGCAGCGGTAGCAGGCCGACTGACGCGGCACGACGGTGATGGTCTGGCCGTCGAACTGGAGGATACCGCCGTGGGAATAGGGCTTGCTTCCCAGCACACAGGCGTCGTTGATGAGGAACTTGGCAGCAAAATTGTCGGTGCCGTCGATGATGAAATCATAATCGGCAATGATAGCGGCAATATTGGCAGCGGCGATCCACTCCTGGTAGGTGTTGACCGTCACATCCGGGTTGATGGCGCGCATCTTTTCGGCCGCGGAGATTACCTTCGGCTTGCCGACATCAGGGGTGAAATGGATCACCTGACGCTGCAGGTTGGTGACATCGACAACGTCGGCATCGGCAATACCGATGGTGCCGACCCCGGCGGCGGCCAGATAGAGGGCGATGGGAGCGCCGAGACCGCCGGCGCCGATGATCAGCACCTTGCCGTCAAGAAGTTTGCGCTGCCCCTTGCCCCCGACCTCTTTGAGGATGATGTGGCGCGAATAGCGCTGGATCTGTTCTTCGCTGAGCATTATTTTCCCCCACCCATGAAGTAGAGGAATTCGACCGTGTCACCACCCTTGACCATAGTACCGTCAAAAGCCGGGCGATCAAGAATCTCCCCGTTGAGCTCCACGGTCACATAAAGCGCGTCCTTGACCTGCAGTCTGTCAAGAAGCGTGGTGAAATTGAGAGCCTCGACGTCGATTCCCTGCTCAAGAATGAGCTTGATGGCGAGGGTGGAATCGAGTCCTCCCGAAAGAAGGGCAATTGCCTTGCGCTTCATAACTGCTCCTGGGATCACATGCACCGGCCTGATTTGAAGCACTGCCAGGGCACACAATCGTTAATACTCTACTTGTATGCTAGACTTACTTGTATTTCAGTATTATCTTTATTGACCGTATAAATCAAGAATTATTTTTAGTTGTCTACGGATTTCATAAAGTATAGCTCAACCGATGGCAATAACCTCCCTGAGAAGTTCCTCCTGACTGAGCCCCCGGCCGACGGCAGTGGCGAAAGAGTCGCTGCCGTTACCGCGGTAGAGATCGAACCGGGCAGTCCGCTCCCCCTCTTCGTTCACCAGACGGGAGACGACGATACCGACATCGGCCAGTTGCGGTCGGGTACAACTGTTGGGGCAGCCGGAGAGCGCCCAGCGCAGTTTCATCCCCACAGGCCCCGACAGCGCCACGATCTCCAGGGCCAGAGCGCGGGTCAGTGTCAGACCCATCCGGCATTCGTGGCTCCCGGGACAGACCCGGAAATCGACCCGCTCTTGCCGGGAAATGCCGGCAAAACCGGCATAGACCAGCTCCTGGCGCGCCGCGTTAACATCGGTTGCAGAGGGAAGATGGCAGACGATGTTCTGCTCGGTGGTGACCACCATGACGCCCCCGGCCCATTTAGCCGCCATTGCGGCCAGGGCGTGCAGTTCGCTGCCGCTGAGTTCGCCGGCGAAAACCCCGGCCTGCAACCGCCGGGGAGTACCGCCCGGTTCAGGCAGCAGAACAGCAGCAAGATTTTTCCCGTATGACGACGGCGGGGACAAAGCGGCAGCGCCCATTACCAGGGAGCGAAACTCCTCCTGGCCGATCTCCAGCAGCAGATGCTTGAGCCGCTTGCCGGCCGGGGTTCTGGCGGCATATATTCCGATCACCGCCTCGATCAGGGGCAGAATCAGCTCTTCTGCCACTGCTGCAGCGAGCAGAAAGCCGGGCTGCGGCTCCCGGCCGAGACCGCCGGCCGTCCAGACATCATAGGCGGCAGCACCGCTGCCGGCAGTTGCGGGGACCAGTGCGAGATCCTGTATCATGTGGCGACCGCTCAAGGTGTCAGCCTCGACAGCTATCTTGAATTTCTTCGGAAGTGTTTCGAAACGGGGATTGGCGGTGAAGTAGCAATGGATCGTCCGCACCAGCGCCTCCAGGCGCGGACTGGTCGCCGCGGAGAGGCTGCCGCAGACTACGCCGCGCACCGCCCCGCCGCAAGCGCCGCGACCGGTAAGACCCACCATGGCCAGCTGCCGCGCCACCTCGGGGAGATCCGCCTCGTTCAGCCAGTGCAGCTCCATGCTGCCGCGGCTGGTAAGGTGAATGCGACCGCGGGCATAACGGTCAACAATCTCCGCCACCTTGACCGCCTGTTCGGCAGAGATCACCCCGGCGGGCAGCTTGATCCGCTGCAGGTAGAACCCCGGCTGGCGCTGTTTGTAAATCCCGTTAAGACGGTATTCCCCTTCTGTCATGTCCATTTGCCATCCTTTCACTGCGAATGTACTGCCAGACAGCCGTCGAGCAAGAAAGTCCGGTCACCATCCGGCCGGTTCATTTACCGGTAGCAACCATCTGCTGCGGGCCGTGAGAGCCCCCTCCGGCAACTATAATAGTTTTTCCGCTAAATTAACATTGCCGCGGGAAATTCGTTGCAACTTTTGCAAAATTATTACACTGCTGTTGCCAGAGCAGAACCTGGCAGCGCCGGGACCGGATTGGCGAAAGGGGAGACCATGGCTGCAGAGATTTTTGATTTTGACACGGTTGTCGACCGCAGTAACAGCGGCAGTGAGAAGTGGGACCGTTATGCCGGCCAGGATATCATTCCGCTCTGGGTGGCAGATATGGACTTCCGCTCACCACCGGCGGTGATTGAAGCGCTGCAGCAGCGGGTCGCCCATGGAGTTTTCGGTTATACCCACCCGACAAAGGGGGTCATTGCCGCGGTTCTGGGACATCTGCAGCGGGATTTCAACTGGCAGGTTGAAGCGGAATGGCTTGTCTGGCTGCCGGGACTGGTGTGCGGGCTCAATGTGCTCAGTCGGGCGATCGGGGCGGTTGGCGATGAAGTTATTACCTTCACCCCGGTCTATCCGCCGTTCATGTCGGCGCCGACTCTCTCGCAGCGGGTGACAATAAAGGTGCCGCTTATGCTGCAGCAGGGGCGCTGGCTTGTTGATTTCGATGCGCTGGAACTCGCCATAACACCGCGCACGAAGCTGCTGCTCCTTTGCAGCCCGCACAATCCTGTCGGCAGAGCCTGGAGCCGCGAGGAGCTGCTCCGGTTTGGCGAGACGGCCGAACGCCACGGACTGATAATCGGTTCGGACGACATCCATGCCGGGCTGATCCTGGATGAGCATCTCCCCCACATTCCCATCGCCACCCTCTCGCCAGACGCTGCCCGCCGGACCATCACCCTGCTGGCACCGAGCAAGACCTATAACATCCCCGGCCTCGGCTGCTCCTTTGCGGTCATCAGCGATCCGCTGCTGCGCCAGGCCTTTGTCAAGGCAGCCGGGCGGATCGTCCCCCATGTGAACATTTTCGGCTATATCGCCGCCGAGGCGGCCTACCGTCATGGCGAGTCGTGGCGGCAGCAGCTGCTGGCTTATCTGCGCTGCAACAGGGATCTGCTTATGGCAGAGATCAATGCGCTCCCCGGTCTTGCCATGACCCCGGTCGAGGCGACTTATCTGGCCTGGATCGATTGCCGCAAGAGCGGCATCGACCAGCCGGGACGTTTTTTCGAAGCTCACGGCGTCGGCCTGTCCGATGGTGCTGACTTCGGTCTTCCCGGTTTTGTGCGGCTCAACTTCGGCTGCAGCCGCAGTCTGCTGCAGGAAGCGCTGGGGCGGATGCGGAATGCTTTGGCAGCAACCGGCAGTTGAGGCTGCCGGAAGTCAGGCAACGCCGATCTTGCTGCTGCTCAGGAGGTTGCTTTCTCTGCCATGAACTTGCAGATTAACTGCTCACGGTTTTTGGGCGTCAGTGCAAGAATTGTACAGTCCGGCAAAAAGAAGGGTAATGCCGGCAACCGCCTTCAGAGTCAGTTCTTTCCCCAGCGTGGATATGCCCATGACGTGACAGCCTGATTTTTTCGCTCTTGTCTAACTGGATGGCAATGCCGTCCTGTACCAGCAGTGTCAGCGTGCCAAAGCGGATCGCTTTCAGAGTTTCGCGGATGTGGCGCTCAAGATCCTTGTTCCATTGTTCGGCTAAAGGCGCTGCCATTTAAATCCCTTCGAACAGCGCAGTTGACAGATATCTTTCCGCTCCGTCCGGCAGGATAACGACGATGGTCTTGCCGGCAAACTCGTCCAGATTGGCCAGGCGCACTGCAGCGGCCACTGCCGCCCCGCAGGAGATCCCCACCAGCAGACCTTCTTCCAGGGCAAGCCTTTTGGCAAACTCGATCGCTTCATCGCCGGTCACCTGCTCAACCCGGTCGACCAGGGAGAGGTCGAGTGTGTCGGGAATGAAGCCGGCGCCGATCCCCTGAATCTTGTGCGGGCCGGGCTTAAGCGGCTCACCGGCCAGTTTCTGGCTGATTACCGGGCTCTCTTTCGGTTCGACCGCCACCGAGATTATCTTCTTCCCTCTGGTATTCTTGATGTAGCGGGAGATGCCGCTGATGGTGCCGCCGGTGCCGACGCCCGACACCAGAACATCGATGGCGCCATCAGTATCGTTCCAGATCTCCGGTCCGGTGGTCTTTTCATGGATCGCCGGATTTGCCGGGTTCTTGAACTGCTGCGGCAGGAACCAGCGTAACGGGTCGGAAGCAGCGATCTCTTCAGCTTTAGTGATCGCCCCTTTCATCCCTTCGGAGCCGGGGGTGAGGATGAGGTTGGCTCCCAGGGCTGCCAGGACGCGACGGCGCTCGATACTCATGGTTTCCGGCATGGTCAGGGTCAGTTTGTAGCCGCGGGCAGCAGCGACGTATGCCAGGGCGATGCCGGTATTGCCGCTGGTCGGCTCGATGATCTCCACCCCCGGTTTGAGAATCCCCCGCTCTTCGGCATCCCAGATCATGCTGGCGCCGATGCGGCATTTGACCGAGTAGGCCGGGTTACGTGCCTCGACTTTTGCAAGGATGGTTGCTTTCGCCCCCTTTGCTATGCGGTTAAGTTTCACCAGTGGCGTATTGCCGATCGATTGCGAATTGTCAGCGTAGATTCTGCTCATGGTTTTGTCTCCTTTGCTCTCGGCGGTTATTATTTTTATCTATATTTCATGTAGACTTCTACCGGAAAAATATTGTCAGATGGCGAAATCCACTACCTGCGTCCTCTTCTGCCGTTCAAATTCGCTTTTCTGAAGCATATCCGCCAGGGTAACATTGTCAAGGATGGCAGCTACGGCAGAGGCGACATCTGCCATCACCAGCTTGATGCCGCAGGTATTCTCATCAAGGCACTCCGGACAGGAGGACTGTTGTGTCTCGCTCAAACACTGCACCGGGGCAAGATCCCCTTCAAAGGAGCGGACAATGGCGCCGATTGTCAGTGCCGCCGGGCTCTTTGCCAGAGAATAGCCGCCGCCTGGGCCTTTGCGGCTGGAGAGGATGCCGTTGTTCTTCAGGGTCAAAAGGATCGCTTCGAGAAACTTCTTCGGTATCCCTTCCGCCTGGGCAATATCGGCAATAAGGAACGAATCCTTGCCTTTGGTTCTTGCCATGTAGGCGAGCGCTTTCAGCCCGTATTTGCTCCGCATTGAAATCATAATTAATCCATAAAGCCTATAGTGTTATTCGATATTAGACTGGCTGCTGTTGCCTGTCAAGCAAAAATTTACACCCCTGATAATTTCGCTGCTATTAGCTCCCCTCTTTTTTATTGCCCTTTTTTCGCATAGATGGCATTATTCAGCAACGGCGAAGAGCTTTCTTCGCCGTTATTTTGTTCAGAGGGATTTTATCGTGGAAATGCATAATCAGCAAGAGATAGAACGCCGCCGCACTTTTGCCATCATCAGCCACCCCGATGCGGGCAAGACGACCATTACCGAAAAACTGCTCCTCTTTGGCGGCGCAATTCAGCAGGCAGGCGAGGTACGTGCCCGCAAGTCGGCACGCCACGCCACCTCCGACTGGATGGAGATGGAAAAGCAGCGCGGCATCTCGGTCACCTCTTCGGTAATGAAGTTCACCTATGGCGACCATGAGGTCAACCTCCTCGACACCCCCGGCCACAACGATTTTTCCGAAGATACCTACCGGGTGCTTACCGCGGTCGACTCGGTACTTATGGTCATAGATTCGGTAAAAGGGGTGGAGACACAGACCAAGAAACTGCTCGAAGTCTGCCGCCTGCGGCATACACCGATCATGACCTTTATCAACAAACTCGACCGCGAGGGTCGCGAACCGCTTGACCTGCTCGACGAGATCGAGAGCCTGCTGAAAATCCAGTGCGCGCCGATAACCTGGCCGATCGGCATGGGAAAGCGTTTCCGCGGCACCTATCATCTCTACACCAAGGAAGTCACTTTTTTCGACCCGGAAGCAGATCGCGGCGTTGGCGAGATCATCACCGTCAAGGGGTTGGACGACCCGCGCCTCGACGAACTTTTGGGGAGCCAGGTTGAAGAGTTGCGCCACGATGTCGAACTGCTGGAGGGGGCGGCGCACCCTTTTGACAGGGAGGCGTACCTTGCCGGCAGCCAGACACCGGTATTTTTCGGCAGCGCCATCAACACCTTCGGTGTACAGCAGCTGCTCGACACCTTCGTTGCCGAGGCGCCCGCCCCGCTCCCCCGGGAGACGGTCAGCCGGATGGTCTCCCCCTTCGAAGAGCCGTTCAGCGGCTTCGTCTTCAAGATCCAGGCAAACATGGACCCGGCGCACCGCGACCGGATCGCCTTTTTCCGCATCTGCTCCGGCAAGTTCACCCGCGGCATGAAGGTGCGCCACGTCCGACTGGGGCGGGAAGTGCAGATTGCCAACGCCACG